>JBKEDN010000146.1:0-24668 GCA_047975435.1 Draconibacterium sp.
AGTAACCGCTTTAAATCGTACGTTTGGTTTCGTTGTCATTGCAGCCTTTAAGATACAATTCTTAAAGGGATAACAAAAACAAAGGCTGTCCAATTTTACTTTTTGGACAGCCTCTTCTGTAGTATTGTGTTAAACGTCGAGATCTTTTTTTGCAAGGTAGAAATCAACCATTTCGTAATCGCTTTTTTCGCGTTCTTCCATGTCGGCAACCGTTTTTGGCGGAGGAACAATTACTTTTTGTCCGGGTGTCCAGTTCAGAGGCAGTGCAACGCCATGTTTGTCGCTAACCTGCAAAGCTTTCAGTACACGAAGTATTTCATCCATGTTGCGGCCTACATTCAGGGGGTAGTACATAATCAAACGAATTTTTCCCGAAGGGTCGATAAAGAATACGGCACGTACTGCTGCTGTTTCGCTTTCGTTGGGCTGTAGCATGCCGTACAATTGCGAAACTTTCATATCAATGTCGGCAATAATCGGAAAGTCGAAAAGGACACCTGTATTCTTTTTAACATTGTTTACCCATGCCACATGCGCATGAATACTGTCGATACTTAAACCGATGAGTTTTGTGTTCAGCGCACGGAACTCATCGCCCCGGGTTGCAAAACCACTCATTTCGGTTGTACATACCGGAGTGAAATCGGCAGGGTGAGAAAAAAGAATGGTCCAGCTGTCTTTTATGTATTCTGAAAATTGAATAGGACCATAGGTGGTGTTGGCTTTAAAATCGGGTGCTTTATCGCCAATTCTTGGCATAGAGCTTACGTTTTGTTCTTCCATGATTTTTAAATTTTTATTGAAATGTTCCCAGCAAATTTACAATATTAAAAGAACATTCGCTTAATAAAGGTCTTGCTCATTTCATTGTAAATCTTGATGTTTGTTCAGTAAAATCTATGGTTTAAGTCGGTATTGAACAAAAGCTAAATCTTAAAAAATGTGAAAAAAGGATTTGAATGAAAGACTGCCTGCCCAAAGCGTAGTGTTTTCAATATGTAGTTGCCGGGTTGTGCGTAATTTATATGATCTTTGGTTAGTAATGATTGTTGAAAAACGGCTCTTTTATTTAAAAGTTTGTGCTAATTTTGTGCGCTCGGTTGAATGGCGTGTTAATAATCAACATTTTTTTGTTAATTGTTTTAGCAAAAATAACCGTAACTATTTGATTCTTTTCCAAAAAAGTATTTTCTTTGCACTCCGTTTTGAATAACGTGTTAGTTTGAACATCAAGAAATTATAATAAAATGTCACGAGTTTGTCAAATAACAGGGAAGAGAGCAATGGTGGGAAACAATGTTTCGCACTCTAAAAGAAGAACAAAAAGACGCTTCGACGTTAACCTGTTCAAAAAGAAGTATTATTTGCCTGACGAAGATCGTTGGGTACAACTTACTGTTTCTGCATCCGGCATGCGTACCATCAATAAAAAAGGTCTGAAAACAGCTTTGGCCGAAGCGCAGGAAAAAGGTTTTATCGATAACATTTAAAGATCTGAAAGATGGCAAAAAAAGGTAAAGGCAACAGAATCCAGGTAATCTTGGAATGCACAGAGCACAAAGAAAGCGGAATGCCGGGAACTTCAAGGTATATTACTACCAAAAACAGGAAGAATACTCCGGACCGTATGGAGCAGAAGAAATACAATCCGATCCTGAAAAAAGTAACGGTTCATAAAGAAATAAAATAAGCTGAAACATGGCAAAGAAAGCAGTAGCAACATTACAGAAAGGTGCCGGTAAAGGCTATTCAAAAGTGGTTAAAATGGTAAAATCGGAAAAAACCGGTTCCTACACTTTTAAAGAGGAAATTGTTCCGAACGACGACGTTAAAACTTATTTTAAAAAATAAGAAAATATACTGTATAACAGGGAAAGCTTTCATACTTATGAAAGCTTTTTTTGTGCATTTACAGGAATTGAAACAAGTGGGTTTGACGGCGGGGTGGCTTTAGCTGTTAAGAATTTATGCAGAGCACGTACCGAACCGGAAACTTTCAAAATAATTGTATTACTTTAGCCTGCAAATCAAATTAAAACAATGGGCTTATTTGGCATTTTTAGCAAGGAGAAGAAAGACAGTCTGGACGAAGGACTTTCGAAAACCAAAGAAAGCGTATTCAAAAAGTTAAGTCGTGCTGTCGTTGGAAAATCGAGGGTTGACGACGAGGTGCTCGATAATTTGGAGGAAGTGCTGATTACCTCTGATGTTGGTGTGGATACCACACTGAAAATTATCGGTCGGATTGAAGAACGGGTTTCGAAAGATAAATATATGGGTGTAAGCGAGCTGAACGGCATTCTGAAAGAAGAGATTGCTGCTTTGCTTGAAGAAAACAATTCCGGCGATGTTTCGGATTTTGACCTGCCCAAGTCAGACATTCCTTATGTTATTATGGTGGTGGGAGTTAACGGTGTTGGCAAAACCACAACCATTGGTAAACTGGCTTATAACTTTAAAAAGGCCGGAAAATCGGTAATTCTGGGAGCTGCAGACACCTTTAGGGCGGCTGCCATCGACCAGCTCGAAATTTGGGCACAACGTGTTGATATACCGATAGTAAAACAAAAAATGGGCTCCGATCCCGCATCGGTGGCGTACGATACCCTTTCTTCTGCCGTTGCAAGTAAGGCTGATGTAGTGATTATTGACACCGCAGGCCGTTTGCACAATAAGGTAGGACTGATGAATGAGCTGTCGAAAATCAAAAAAGTGATGCAGAAAATCATTCCCGATGCTCCGCAGGAAGTATTGTTGGTGCTGGACGGCTCAACGGGGCAAAATGCCTTTGAACAGGCCAAACAGTTTACCAAGGCTACCGAGGTTACTGCGCTTGCGCTTACAAAGCTCGATGGTACCGCCAAAGGTGGGGTTGTGATTGGTATTTCTGATCAGTTTAAAATTCCGGTAAAATACATTGGTATTGGCGAAAAACTGGAACATCTGCAAATCTTCCGCCGTCGTGAATTTGTTGATTCACTTTTTTCTTAAAATAGCCGGGGAGTATCACAATTCAGCTTCTGTATGAATCAGGCATGTTTGAATGGTTTGCAGAAGTTTTTTTCGGTTGATTGGTTTTTCAACGCATGCATTGCAACCGGCTTTCAGGAAAATATGTTTACCGCTGTCTTCTGAATCGGCTGTTTGCCCGATGATGCACACCGCAGTATTAAATGTTCGGATTTCACGGGTTGCGCTTTCACCACTCATTTCCGGCATTTTCATATCCATTAAAATAAGATCGGTATCCGGTTTCAGTTTGATCAGTTCTACAATTTCTTTTCCGTTTCTGGCTCGTTTGATTTCGGCAGCTATATCCTTTAGTACATGTGCCAGTAGATTGTAGGAAATATCGTCGTCCTCTGCAATCAGAATTTTTAAGCGGTTCGGGCTTATGTTTTTTACCAAAAAGCCATTTTGTTCCGTTTTCTTGCAGTCGTTGCCGGTTTCACGCAAATTGGGAAGTGTAACAAAAAAAGCACTTCCTTTTCCGGTGGCTGATTGCAAGCGTATTGAACCTTGCATCAGGTTTACATAAGCGTTTGAGATTGAAAGCCCTAAACCCGAACCTTCAAAACCACTTGAGTGTGAGGCATCAGCCTGCACAAACTGGTCGAACACCATCTTTTGCTTTTCTTTTGGTATGCCTATTCCGGTGTCGGAAACAGAAATGTACAGTTCTTCGGGCTTTATCTCAAATTCAACGGTTACGCTTCCTGCCTTGGTAAACTTAATCGCGTTTTTTATCAGGTTGGTGCCTATCGAATTCAATTTGTGTTCATCGGTGCAAATGTGGCCGTGGCTGTCCGGATTTTTATCGATAAAGTATAAGCCGATTCCCTTTTGTTTTGCCTCAATGGTAAAAAACTTCTCCCATTCCTGAACCATCTCCCGGAAATTAATTCCTGTTATTTTAATTTTTTCAACACCGGCTTCAATTTTTGAGATTTCGATAATATTGTTGATGGTGGTCAGCATCCGCTCGCCGCTCTGCCGGATGATATCGATAAACTGGAGTTGTTCCTCGTTGTTTTGGGCGTGTTCTTTTAACAAATCGGCAAAACCAAGAATCCCGTTCATGGGTGTTCTGATTTCGTGGCTCATGTTGGCCAAAAAAGCCGATTTCATTTTTTCACTTTCAACCGCTTTTTGCTTTTGTTCTTTTAGTTCTGCCATTATCTGCGAATTCAGCTCCAGCTGGTGTTGCAAATCATATGTTTTTATGCGTACCCTGACTTTTAGTATGCGGTTGGTCAACATCAGCAGAAGAATGCTTACCAATGCCAGGATTCCAATAATTACAATGTATTTGAGATAGGCATTCCAGTTGTTTCTTTCACGGTCGTAGCTGGCAATCCATTTATCGTAAATACGGTTGTATTCGCCGTTTGCCATAATTACTTCCAGTCCGTTGTTTAGCATTTTGGCCAGTTCGGGTGCCGACCTGCTCACTTTAAACCCAATACTTTGCTCCAGCAGCGAATGAGAGGTGTTGTAGATATAATCTTTGCCCAGTTCATCGGCAAAATAAAGGCCACGGGTTCTTTTTGAAATCGCACAGGTAACTTCCTTCCGGTCGAGGCTGTTGATCAGATCGGTATAATTATTTACATACAAAAATTCTGCATCAGGGTTGAGCGACTGAATGTAATGTACCAGTACATCATTCTGATACAAACAGATCAACGGTTTATGGGCCGTCCGAATAAATTCGGGAGTTATTTTTTTTACAAAATTCCGGTTGTACAAAAAGCAGTGCGAAGTGTTGGCCAGCGAGCGGGTGTAAAGATATTCTCTGTCGGGATAACCCGGATAATTAGCGCCACCAATTGCTTGTATCTCACCCTTTTCAAGTTTTTGGTTGATCTCATCCCAGGCACCGGTTTCTATTTCAAATTCAGATTCATACAAAGTATTGATCGCTTTTAAGATATCGACAACGAAACCCGTAATTTCTCCGTTAGAGTCCTTAAAATTATAGGGCGGGTAGTTATCACTAATCGTTACTTTGTATTGAGAGAAGGCATTGAAATGCAAAAGACAAAATAGCAGTAAAAGAGTTTTGGTCAAGGTTTGCATCGTTCTGATCACTTTGGAAGCAAAACTATAAAAAGATTTTATTTTTAGAATATTTTGGCTTTGAATTCGACAACATCATCCATTATTTTTCCAATCTGGAGTTTCCTCATTTTGTGCCTTTTCCTAAAGTATTTTAATTTTAGTAGTGAATTTCAAAATAAAAACACATGAAAACGGTTCTTTCAGCGGTAGAAAAGGCAATGTCGGGAGTTTTAAACGAAAATGTGCAGGTACTTTCGTCTTCCGGTATTGGCGGAGGATGTATCAATCACGCATCAAAACTGAAAACCAATGCAGGTGTATTTTTTTTGAAATGGAATGCTGATTGCGCAGCCGATCTGTTTGTGCGTGAAGCCGAGGGAATACAGGAACTGGCAAAGGCTGCCGAAAACAAGGTTGAGATTCCCAAAGTGATCTGTTTTAAAGAAGTAAACGAAACACCCGGATTTTTGGTGTTGGAGTATTTATCCACCGGATATTTAGCCAAAAATGCCGATGAAAAGCTGGGGCAAGGATTGGCACATATTCATCAGTATAAAAATAGCAACTTTGGTTTTTACAACAATAACTACTGCGGAGCAACCCCTCAATTGAACACATGGAATACCGGCTGGCCCGCATTCTTTCGCGATCAACGCCTGGGATTTTTACTTCAGCTGATTGAACAGAAACAAGGTTTGTCGATGGCTGAAAAGGCCACCTACGAAAAGCTATTGGACCGGTTGCCCCGTTTACTGCCGGCAGATAGTAGCCCTGCATTGATTCACGGCGATCTGTGGTCGGGGAATTATATGACGACGGACAAAGGGCCGGCATTGATTGATCCGGCAGCCAGCTATGCCCACCGGGAAATGGAATTTGGTATTATTACCATGTTTGGAGGTTTTTCGCAGCGCTTTTTTGATGCCTACAATGAAATTAATCCGCTGGAAGGGGATTGGCACGAGCGAAACAGGCTTTATCAATTGTATCATATTTTGAATCATTATTATTTGTTTGGCGGAAGCTACGGGGCACAAGCTTTGGCGGTGGCAAAAAGTTATCTCTGATTTTTATATTCCTGTAAAGAGAAAGTATTCAGGTGCTTTTTCGTATATTGAATAGGAAACATGGTTCAGAAAAACGGATATGACAGTAGATGAATTATACGAGATCCCTTATCGTGCCGAGCTTTGTTATCAGAAAAACAAAGGGATAATACTTCCTGAGGGGGTGCCATACACTGGTATGGGAGCTTCTTACATTGCTGTCAAAGCATTTCGTTATCTTGGAATTGATATTTATCCTGAAAAAGCGGCCGATTATTTCAATTATTTGGTAAAAAACCGAAAACTCTCTGGCGGAGTGTTGATCTCGCAGTCGGGAGAGAGTTCGGAAACACTCTGGTGTGCCGATTATTTTTCTTCGTTTACCGCCCTGGTGAACAACGAAAAAAGCATGCTGGCAGCACATCCCAACTGTAGCAAGCAGATTTTGCTTTATTCCGGAAGTGAGAAACGTATTGTATCCAAAACTTACCTGAATACCCTGTTGGTAATGTACATGGGCTTTGGCTTTGATCCGAGAGAAGTGATACAGGTTTATAAAACAGAACTTTCCTATTTTGAAAAAACAGGCCTTGAACTTGGAGAATTAATACGCAAAAGGATGAAAGGCTGGCGAAAAAGAGCTATTTATATTTTGGGAAACGGGCCCAATACTGCAAGCGCCGAAGTGGCTGCTCTTATTTTAAGCGAGGTACTTAAAAAACCGGTACATTCAATGTCGGTATCAAGTTATGATCATGGATATAAAGAGACCTCCAAAAATACACTGGTTATTGCCATTAATCACGATGGTCCTGAAAAGGCCAGAACCCGAAAACTACTAAAAACCATAAAAAAAGCTGGGGGAGAGGTGTTTGAGTTGAACAACGCCAAAGTAGAACCTGTTTACAGTCCGCTTACTTATCCCTTATTTTTCTTTTTTGCTGCCGAGTACTTGATGGACAAGTTGAAAGTCAAATCAATTTTTACTGTAGGAAATAAAGTTACCCGTGTTGACCAAACGGCAAAAGATGAGCAATAACATAGCTTACCTGCCTGTGTTTGTTTATTTTCGTACAA
Source organism: Draconibacterium sp. (assembly GCA_047975435.1). GTDB lineage: Bacteria > Bacteroidota > Bacteroidia > Bacteroidales > Prolixibacteraceae > Draconibacterium. The sequence goes on from JBKEDN010000146.1 coordinate 7,185, forward strand.
AACCAAATTACTTTCCGATGATTGCTCAAAAAGCCCGCGAAATTACCCCGTTTATTGTGATGGAAGTGCTTGAAAAAGCCGCGTTGATGGAACAAAAAGGAATTGATGTGATTCACATGGAAGTCGGAGAGCCTGACTTTGCTGTTCCTTCATGCGTAGCCTCGGCGGTTCAGCAAGCTTATGCCGAAGGACACACCCATTATACCCACAGTTTGGGTGATGCTGAATTGAGGGCAGCAATAGCCGCAAAATACCGGGAGGAATACAATGTTGAGGTTTCCCCGGAACAAATTTTGGTTAGCTCGGGTTCGTCACCGGCAATTTTGCTGGCATTGAGCGTGCTGTGTAACAGCGGCGACGAAGTAATTATTTCTGATCCCGGATATTCGTGCTACATTAACTTTATCCGCTTTATTGATGCAAAACCAGTGATTGTCCCTGTTTTTGAAGAAGACGGTTTTCAGTATCGCCCCGAAGAAATTGCCAAAAGAATAAGCAGTAAAACACGGGCTATTTTAATCAACAGCCCGATGAATCCCACCGGCAACCTTTTGTCTCCTGAAGTAATGAAGAAGATTGCTGCTTTGGGTATTCCTGTTTTGTCGGATGAGATTTATCACGGACTGGTTTACAAAGACAGGGCACATACAATTTTGGAATTTACTTCCAATGCTTTTGTATTAAGCGGCTTTTCCAAGCGTTATGCCATGACCGGATTAAGACTGGGCTATGTAATTGCGCCACCCGAGTATGTGCGGTGTATGCAGAAACTTCAGCAGAATTTGTTTATATGTGCCGGTTCAACGGTTCAGCGCGCTGCTATTGAAGCTTTGCGTTCAGCCGGCGACGATATTGAACACATGAGACAGACCTACGATAAACGCCGCAAGTACCTTATCAGGCGATTAAAAGCCATGGGCTTCCCGATAAAAGTGGAGCCTACCGGTGCGTTTTATGTATTTGTAAATGTAAAACACCTTTCAAACGATAGTTACCGGCTTGCTTTTGATATTCTTGAAAAAGCCTATGTAGGCGTTACTCCCGGAATTGATTTTGGAGCAAACGGCGAAGGCTTTATCCGCTTTTCGTATGCCAATTCCATTGAGAACATAGAAGAAGGAATGAACCGGTTTGAAAAATACTTAAAAGAGAATTTTAGATGAACTTTTCCCCAAATACATTATGATGAACGATTTCATCCAGGCTTTTTCTTTTCTTAACAGGTGCGTCAATGTCGGGGTAACCAAGCGGAATCAATGCCACAGGTTCAATATTTCCGGGTAGTTTTAATATTTCCATACAACGCTGCACATCAAAATTACACACCCAGCATGTTCCCAAACCCAGCGAAGTGGCTGTTAAAGTCATGTGATCGATTGCGATGGCGGCATCAATGTCCGAGGAATCTTTTCCGTCAGAACCACGTTTCCACGACTGTGAATGATCGGCACAAATAATAAGCACCACCGGAGCCTGTAGAATCCAATGTGCACGATAAACCCTGGAGAGTTCCTTTCGTTTCTCCTTTTCAACAACAATAAAATGCCAGGGTTGGTAATTTACAGCCGAAGGTGCCAGCCTTCCGGCTTCAAGAATTTGCAAAAGTTTTGTACGCTCAACGGGTACTTCCTTAAATTTTCGAACCGAAAACCGGTGTTGTATCGCATCTGAAAGTTCCATCCTAAAAAATTTTGATTTTGTTATTGTGAAAAAATCGTAAGTAAAAGAAACAAAATGTTTCAAATTTTTCTTAAAAAATCGACGTTTTCTAATAATTGTAATCCACTTTCTGATTATTAAAATAAGTTTTTCATTTTCTGTTTATTTGCCAATAACAGAACATGTTATATAGCAGTAGGAGACTTGTTGACAGGAGCGTAATTTATACGTCATTTGCACACAAATTAAACGAAAACAAAACAATTGTTCAACTTAAATTTTATGTCATGAAAAGAACTGGCGGTTGGGTAGTATTTACCCTTATACTTTTTTTGAGTGTTGGTTTGGCCAAGGCAAGTGATGTCCGCTCAGCATTCAACGAGTACGAAATAAGTATGGTTCAGGATCTTTATATGGGAAAACAGGTGAAAGCGGTTTGGAAATTAAGTTACAGCAAAAACGAAACACCGGTTACCGTAATAAAAAGGAAAACGCTGGAAGGTACCGAGTATTTGGTGCAGTCAGAATTTTTTGCCGTTTGCTACAGTAGTACATCTGAGGGATTTGGAGCCAAAGAAGTAAAAGGCGCCTGGCGGGCTGTTCCTAAAAAAATTAACAGGGCTGTAATTAATCAGCAGGAGTTGTTACGTCAGCGAATTTTAACTCCTGAGAAAGTAAACGATAAAGTTGCTTTGGGATTGATTGCCAGTTATTTGCCCGATCTTATCAATGAAGGTTATACACACCTTCTGAATTAATAAATTCGACCTCATGATCTGGCCGAAAGCCCGTAATTCTTTGTTTTAAAGACTTGCCAATTGGCTCTTTTGTCAGAAGTTATTAGTAAATAAACAGCAGTTAAGTAAAAAAGAAAACCGCGGTAAGCCGCGGTTTTCTTATCTCTATACTTTTGTTGTTTTTTAACGCTGTTCAACCGGTTTCAGACAAAGCCTGTCGGCAGTTGAAATTTCAATAAACGATGCACCGGCATCTTCCCCAAAACGTCCGCCTATATAAATAATCAGATCGTCCATCTGAACGGTACCTTCGTTTACAAGTTGCTGAATAGCCGCTTTCTGTATCTTCATCTTGTTTTTCTTGGCCTCCAGAAACGAGGGGTGAATTCCAAACGACAAAGCCAGTTCTCTTACTACCCTTTGCGAATGACATTTTACAAATACCGGGTAAAAGGAACGGTGTGCGGCAAGGTATCTGCCGGTTTTTCCGGTTGTTGTAGTAGTTACAATGGCGTCGGGTTTTAGTTCGCGGGCTGCACGGATAGCCGATTGTGCCAGGTAAGCCGGAATATCGCGTTTCAAGGGAACCAATAATTCGCGTTTGTCGCGGTCCGGTTCAACTTGTTCTGCAATATTGTTCATCACCTTTACGGCATCCACCGGATATTTTCCGTAAGCAGTTTCCCCGCTCAGCATTATGGCATCAGTACCCATGTAAATGGCACTGGCAACATCACTCACTTCGGCGCGGGTTGGGCGTGGATGTTCGATCATTGTATGCAACATTTGCGTGGCAATAATCACCGGCTTTTTATAAAGCATAGCCTTGCGAACAAGGTCTCTCTGAATGGCGGGAAGCTGCTCTTCGGGAAGCTCGATTCCCAGGTCGCCACGCGCAACCATAATCCCGTAGGCATGTTCCAGTATCTCTTCAATATTATCTACTCCTTCCAGGTTTTCGATCTTTGCAACGATCTTTATTTTGCTGTTGTGCTCGTCCAGGATTTTTTGAACTTCGTGTAAATCCTCTTTGTTCCGAACAAAAGAGTGTGCAATAAAATCTACATCTTCTTCAACCGCAAAATGAATAAATTCGATGTCGCGTGATGAAAGTGAAGGCAATTTAATTTCGACGCCGGGAACATTTATACTTTTACGTTTTTTTACAATACCCGAGTTTCCAACCTTGCACACTAAATACCTAATGTGCTTTTCAACTACCTCAAAACCAATTTCGCCATCATCAACAAGAACTTTGTTCCCAACTTTTAAATCGTTAACAAAACCTTTGTAATTAACGCATATATTTTTCAGGTCATTTCTTATTCCGTCGGAGTACGAAAGGGTAACCAGTTCCCCTTCTTTAACTTCTGTATCCGAAAGTGTCTGGCACGTCCTTATTTCAGGCCCTTTTGTATCAATTATGATCGCAATCTTATCCGAAACGGCCCGAATGTTTGTAATTACCTTCCTGGCAGTTTCTGGAGTAATGTGAGCAGTATTTAGCCTGGCCACATTCATACCGGCCTTGTATAAAGACCGGATAAAATCAACCTCGCATTTTTGGTCCGATATCGTTGCTACAATTTTTGTCTGTCTCATATCTTGAAAATTTTAAGGCTGCAAAAGTAAAATAAATGCACAGGCAACAATCAAATATCCGTTAAACGAAAATTAAATTTAATGCTTAGTACGCATACTATCAATTTACGAAACTTTTTACTGCCAATGTGTACGAATTTAACCCAAATCCCATAATGCATCCTCTGCAAACAGGCCCGATCAATGATTTATGCCTGAAATCCTCACGGGTGAGTGTATTTGAAATATGTACCTCAACAACCGTTGTTTTTATACCCGCAATTGCATCGCGTATGGCAACCGAGGTATGTGTATAAGCGCCGGCATTTATTATAATGCCATCAGCAGAAAAACCGAATTCGTGCAGCTTATTTACAATTTCTCCTTCAACATTTGATTGATAATATGTAAACTCCACTTTCGGAAATTCAGATTTCAGCTGTTCAAAAAACGTTTCAAAATCTTCTGATCCGTAAATTGATTTTTCCCGAACCCCCAGTAGATTAAGATTTGGACCATTGATAATCAATATCTTCATTTATTTCGATTTTAATTTTTTTTATAGTAACTTTATTGTAAACTGATCGTAATTTAATATTGTTTATGAACTTGTTGGCTCTGATATTATGACAATCAGTGATGCAGAAACAGACATTAAAAATAACTTAATTTGGTAGATTATGAAATGGGAGGAAAGCAAAAAGGGCTATGAGAATTATCTGAAATTAGAGAAATCGCTATCACAGAATTCAATCGCTGCTTACATAAATGATATAAATAAACTGGACGATTTTTTAGTTACAAAATATAAAGGCGTTGCTCCAGACAAAGTAAAACTGGATCAATTAAAGGCTTTTGTGGAGTGGCTCAACGAAAAAGGGGTGAGTCCGCGTACACAGGCAAGAACGATTTCGGGAATAAAATCTTTTTACAAGTATCTTTTGATAGAAGGGAAAATTACAAACGATCCGACCGCTTTACTTGAGTCGCCAAAAATCGGGCGTAAACTTCCGGATATTTTAAGTATGGAAGAAATTGATACCCTTATAAATGCGGTTGACCTGAATAAAGCAGAAGGACAACGAAACAAAGCAATGCTCGAAACATTGTACAGCTGTGGGTTACGCGTTTCGGAACTCGTAAATTTGAAGATTACAAATCTTTTCTTTGAGCAGGGGTTTATAAAAGTTGAAGGGAAAGGCGAAAAAGAGAGGCTTGTACCCGCCAGCAAAAGTGCCATTGAGGAAATAAATAAATACCTGAATAATTACCGAAAGAAACTGCGGGTTAGCAAAGACAGTGAAAATATCCTGTTTTTAAACCGCAGAGGAAGGAAGCTAAGCCGTGTAATGATTTTTACGATTATTAAAAATTTGGCCGAAAAAGTGGGAATGGAAAAGAAAATAAGCCCGCATACATTCAGGCATTCTTTTGCCACACATTTAATAAATGGTGGGGCAGACCTGAGGGCTGTTCAGGAAATGCTGGGGCATGAATCAATATTAACCACCGAAATATATACCCATTTAGACCGGGATTATTTGCGGAATACAATTCATCAGTACCATCCCAGATCATAATCATTCTTACATAAATTAATTGAATGAGTGCGGTAAAAATACCGCACTTGTTTTTGTTACGGGCAACCTATTTTGCTGGTTGTCAAAAGAAATTTCCAATGTTAACAGATTGTTTAATTGGCTTATGAATGTCTTCAAAAGACCTGTTTCCCAAAAGCTGAATGGAAAAAAAAGTTATTTTTGTTAGCCGTTTATAATTCAAGAAAAACATATTATTAAACTAATTATTAGGTAGTTATGAAAAATTTAGATTTAAGCAAGTACGGTATTGTTGATGTCGCTGAAATCGTATACAACCCATCTTACGAACAACTCTTCGACGAAGAGATGAAACCGGAACTGGAAGGTTTTGAAAAAGGTCAGCTTACAGAGCTGGATGCAGTAAACGTAATGACCGGAATCTTTACAGGTCGTTCGCCAAAGGATAAATTCATCGTAAAAGATGATACAACCAAAGATACTATCTGGTGGACAACTCCGGGATCGCCAAACGACAACAAACCTACAACTCCTGAAGTTTGGGCCGAATTGAAAGCAAACACTGTAAAACAGCTTTCAGGTAAAAAACTGTATGTAATGGATACTTTCTGTGGTGCCAACGCCGACACCCGTTTGAAAGTGCGTTTTATTATGGAAGTTGCATGGCAGGCTCACTTTGTAAAAAACATGTTCATTCGTCCGAGCGAAGAAGAACTGGAAAACTACGGAGAACCTGATTTTGTAGTGATGAACGGTTCGAAAACCGTGAATGAAAAATGGAAAGAGCAAGGTTTAAATTCTGAAGTTTACACCGTTTTTAACCTGACTGAAAAAATGCAGGTGATTGGTGGAAGCTGGTATGGCGGCGAAATGAAAAAAGGTATGTTCGCCATGATGAACTACTATCTTCCTTTGCAGGGAATGGCTTCAATGCACTGTTCGGCCAATGTTGGTAAAGAAGGTGATGTGGCTATTTTCTTTGGTCTTTCAGGAACCGGAAAAACAACTTTGTCAACCGACCCGAACCGCCAGCTGATTGGTGACGATGAGCACGGTTGGGACGATGAAGGCGTATTCAACTTCGAAGGTGGTTGTTATGCAAAAACCATCAACCTGGATAAAGAAGCCGAACCCGAAATTTTTGGCGCCATCAAACGTAATGCTTTGTTGGAAAACGTAACAGTTGATGCGGAAGGTAAAATCGATTTCAACGACGGTTCTGTTACGCAGAACACCCGTGTTTCTTACCCGATCTACCACATTGATAACATTGTAAAACCGGTTTCGAAAGCAGGTCACGCGAAAAAAGTTATTTTCCTTACTGCTGATGCATTTGGAGTACTTCCTCCGGTTGCAAAACTTACACCGGAACAAACAAAATATCACTTCCTTTCAGGATTTACAGCAAAATTAGCCGGTACTGAGCGTGGTGTTACTGCACCGCAACCTACTTTCTCAGCTTGTTTTGGTGCAGCTTTCCTTTCGCTTCACCCAACAAAATATGGTGAAGAATTAGTGAAAAAAATGGAAGCTCACGGTGCCGAAGCTTACCTGGTAAACACCGGTTGGAACGGAACAGGAAAACGTATCTCGATTAAAGATACACGTGGTATTATTACTGCAATTCTGGATGGTTCAATTGAGGTTGCACCAACTAAAAATCTTCCGGTATTCAACCTTGAAGTTCCAACAGAATTGAAAGGTGTTGCTACTGAGATTCTTGATCCGCGCGATACGTATGCAAACGCTGCTGACTGGGATGAAAAAGCTGCTGATTTGGCCGGACGTTTTATCAAAAACTTCGAAAAATACACTGATAACGAAGAAGGTAAAGCACTGGTTGCTGCTGGTCCTCAAATCGGATAATTACGAGTATAAAGTATATGAGAGGCCTCCCGTCAAAAACGACGGGAGGTTTTTTATTTTCAAGCTAATAGCTGGAACTGGCATATTCTACTTAGGCGAATAATCACATATTTAGAGTGAGCTTTATCCTTATTTCATAATTACATTAAATTCGTAAATTGATGGCGGGGCTGTTGCCTTAAGAATTCTTAGCCTTATTTTTGAGCTTTGGTAGTTTTGGGGAAAATGTACCACCTTACAATCTCCCATTGGTTCATCACTTAGATAAATTATCTGCCAACGGTTTTTTTCCCATATTTCAATAGCGTAGGCTTGAATCCGGTTGCTGCGGTAATTGGAAAAACCATCTCCTCCGTCACGTTTATCCTGATACTCAAAAATTGATATTTTATTGAATGACTGTTCCGGATTAAGATAAACTGTTAATTCAGCCAAAGTATCAGAGGCCGCCCAACGCGTTTGCATTCCTCCATCAGTGGCGAAAGAGGCCCCATATTTATATTCCTGATTATTGAAGGTGGATGAAGCGGATACCGCCGCACCAAGTGAAATAAATTTACCATTGCGTGGAAGATCTTCTCCTTTTTTTAGGTTTAATCGCTTCCCCAATTCAATAACAGCATTGGCTTCGTACTCCCTTATTTGTCCTGTATTATCCGGAGGTACGTTTAATACCAGTGAATTATTGTTATCAGTACACCAGTAGAATAGTTCTTCCAGTTCATCCAAATCGCGGACAGGTCTGTTATCGCTTTTCTGAAACCAATTCCACCTTTTACTTAAGCAGATTGTATGTTCAAAGGGCATATAATACGATTTGCCATTGTGCATATACTGTTTCTTATCCAGTTTGTGGGCAATTTTAGGATCCCATAAACGGAAATCTCCCGGGAAATATTGAAAGGTATATTTATTATCCACAATCATTGAATCGGGTAATGCGAATTTTCGCGAGCCGGGTTTCAACTCAATCGTATGGTTGACACCAACGGCACAGTATGGTTGACGCTTTTTTACAAAAGTGTAAACCCGGTCCAAGTTCCAGTCTTTAACATCTCGTCTCCATCCACCATCGAGCCAAAGTTCGCAAACCGGGCCACAAATGGTAAATAATTCCTGAAGTTGGTTGATCATATAATCTACATATTTTTCAGGATCATTGTCGGTGTAGGAAGGGTGATTACGATCCCAAAGAGAATAATACAATCCCAGTTCCAATCCATATTTTTTACAGGCATCGGCAACAGCTTTTACAACGTCGGTTTTTACAGGTGAAGATGCCACATCGTATTCAGTATATTGGCTGTCCCATAAACAAAATCCATCGTGGTGTTTTACCACCAGCAAAACATATCGAAATCCGGCATCACGTGCTACACGCACCCACTGGTCACAATCGAGTTCTGATGGATTGTACCGGGTAGCCGGTATTGTTCCATCAGACCATTCGAGATCAACAAAAGTGTTTATCCCATAGGAGATAAACATTCCATAACCTCGTTTGACAAGCAACTGCTGTGTTTTGTTCGGCTGCGTTGATGGTGTAATTATTTGACTGAATACAACCTGGCACATCATCATTATAAATATCGGGGTTAGAATTACTTTCATATAAAAATTTTAAAGTGAAAAGAATATTAACGAATTTTCTGCAAAGTAGTATTTAAAAACTTATTTAAGAATATAAAAATGACCAGGGAATGACATCTGTCTTTCTGATGTATTTTCCTGGTTCTGTATAGGTAAAATGATTTGCTCAAATTTACAATTTTGGTTTCAAAATTCAATTTCGTAACAATCAATTAAGAATAGTTTTAAAATAGGCCGAAGGAGAGTTTAAGGCAACCAGGCGATTAATTAAATCTGGATAATTTTGAACTCTTTTATTCTATGATGCTTATTTATTTACGGCTGAAACTGTGTGTAATTTACTTATATACATGGTTCTGTGAGCTTTTTTACATACTTATTTTAATACCGAAATTATCAATAAAGATAAAATGTGATAAAAAGAAAATGTGTGGAAGTATTGATTGATACGTTAAGATAAATCCTCATAGCGTGTATCCCGAAGCTCTTTCAATATTTTGGCAGTGGTTGCCGCAACATTATACAGTAGTCGAAGTTGTTGTCTTTTCAGGCCCGATCCTGTTGCCCCAATTTGTGATTTCAGATCGAGTAACAAGGGGCCAAGATCAACACTTTTTTGTTGGTCATTTGGATGAACCAGCAAGCTCGCCAGATTGATCGCTTCGCTGACTTGAAGTACAATTTCGTTGAAATTTTCGAGGGTAGGCATGTTGGTTTCGCGGTGCACCGCAAACGCCGAAATATGCGACAACAGGGCATGGTTCAGATAAGTGAGGCTAAACGCATGCTGCATGAGTTTTTGCTTGCTTTTGGGTTCCTGGCGCATACTGTTCCAGGCAAGTGCCAGTTCATTGTCGGCTAAATGTGCTTCGCGCCGCGCAATCCGGTAATTTAAGTCGTCGGAGCTGCTTGTTTTATATTCGTTGGCAATGGCCAGCAGATAAGTTCTGTTGTTTTGCATGGCTTTCGAAATAATTGCGGGCATTTGGCGGTATTGCCAGCCCGGCCATAAAAAACGAATAACCAGAAACGAGAGCGAGGCGCCAAGCAAAGTATCCACCAGCCGTGGAACCATAATCGAAATTCCGGCATCTTTCGAAATAATACTGAAAGCGCTTAAAACGAATGTGGTGACAAAAATAACAGCGATTGAATACTGTTTTCGTAACCAGTAAAAAAAGGCCATTGCCGAGCCAAACATCAGCAAAACCTGGGCGGCAGTATTGGTGAAAATGTGCAGCAGCAGTGCGCCCAGAATTACCCCGGTAACCGTTCCCAGCACACGCTGAAAAAGACGACGGCGTGTGCTGCTGTAGGTGGTTTGACTGACAAATAAACTGGTAAGCATCACCCAGGCACCTTTGTCGAGCTGCAAAAACTTTTCGAGCATAAAACCAAGCAAAAAGGTTAAACTCAAGCGTATTGCATAGCGCATGCGCGGATGTTTAAAATTGAGCAAAGTACGAAACCGTTGCCAGGCACTGCGTTCGTCTTTGCGCAAACGGGGAACGGCAGTTCCTTCAACAGGATTATCGAGGTACTTCAGCGAAATTTGCGACCGGTGAAGGTTGTGATGAAGCAAAACCAATGGTTGTGCCGTGCTTTCATCCATCTGTTTTAATTTGTCCTCAATGGCATTCGATATCCATTCCAGCGCCAGCGGATGGTGATACGGCGTTCCGGTAAGCATATTATCGGCTACTTGTTTTGTGGCGTACGACAACTGACGGAGCATTTCCCCAAAACCTTCCACCACCTCCGAGTTATCTTCGTCGTTGCTGAGTTTATCGTGTCGTTCGTGGCTTGATGCTGCCCTTTCGTGCAGACTTTGTAATAACATAAAACGCTGAAGGTAAGAACGCAACAATTCCTGGTTGTTAATTTCCCGGCCGTAATTGTTGAGTACATCTTTAATCTTTTCGAGTGCATTAACAACATTGATGTTCAACATTGCCAGATCTTTATTGATAGCAGCTTGCTCTTCTTTACGGCTCGGAAACAACATGGCCTTTTTAGCGAGATAAACCGAAAGGTTGCTAAAACCACCGGCCATCTGTTCGTCGAGCAGGCGCCAAGGATTCAGGTACATTAATACAAGGGTTAACAGGCCGTGAAAAAGGGCACCTGCCGGTAATAACACAGCCTGCCAGTACCACGCCGGACTGATTTCGATTCCGAGCATGGCATAAATACCCACCAGCACCGAACCAAAAGTGATGGCACGGTAACGCTCGCCAATTCCTCCAATCAGAATAAATAAAATGGTGGAAAGAACAAAACCGGCACCGAGCAACAGCGGATAATTATTGAGCAAACCAACCGCAAAACTCGAAACAAAAAAACTGAGTACAGTGATGGTAAGTGCTTTCACACGTCCTTTGGGGTGGTCGTCGGTTTCCGACAACGAGCCTGCCAAAGCTCCCAATGCCAGCGTTACGCCATAAAACGGCTGGCCGGCAATAATAAACGGAATTGCCAAAATCGCCATCGAAAGGGTTGAGTGCAGTGCAAACAAACGATCGGGATAACGCCAGAAAACGTTCCGCAACTTCCTAAGCTTACTATAAAAACCGATGTTGTTCTTTTCTTCCATTTATCGCTTCAACTCGAAATATACCGCAAAGCTAATGAATGATGTTGATATCAATCTAACGCAGTGTTTATTCAGTATGTAAAAATTCAATATAGAAACGATTAAGTAATATGGTGTGAAGAGGAAGCTACCTAAAAATTTCATCCAAAGCCAAGTCAATTGTTGGGTATTTAAAACAAAATCCGGCGGCTAAAATCTTTTCAGCTGAAACTTCGGGTGCTGTGATCAATATATCAGCGGCTTCCCCATAAATCAGTTTTAATGCAAACTCCGGAATAAAAAGAAAAGCCGGACGGTGCAGCTTTTTAGCCAGTTTTTGTGTGAATGTTTTATTACTAATCTTTTCGGGTGCCACCAGGTTAAATGTTTCGTTGCCCGGATTATTTTCGATGGCCCACGCAAATGCACTTACCAGGTCATTAGCATGAACAAAAGGGAAGGCCTGTTTTCCCGGGCCGATGGTTGCGCCAAGCCCCAGTTTAAAGGGAAGAAGCAGTTGTGTAATCAGTTGTGATTGTTTCCCGATAACCGGCCCAATCCTGAATATCGTTTGCTGAACATCTGGCGGTAAATTCGGGATGGGTGCTTCCCAGTCGTGCACAACTTTGCCGACAAATCCTGTGTCATGGTTTTTACTTGATTCTGTGTGCAATTTCCCCGCTTTGTAAATGCCAATTGCCGAGGCAGAAATAAACTTTTTGGGGCGCTGCTCAACCGGCAAATCGTTTATTGTCTGTACTAGGTTTTTTGTGGTTACCACCCGGCTTTCGTAAATAAGCTGTTTGTTTTTTGGGCTCCAACGCTGCAAAATGGGGGCGCCTGCCAGGTTTATTACTGCCCATGCCGAACGAATTTCATCCGCCAATTGATCAGTTCGACTGAGTTTTGCTCTTGCAATGCCGGTTACTGCAAAACCTTTTCGTTCAAGCTCACAGCTGATCAGGCTGCCGAGGTATCCGCTTCGCCCGGTTATTACTATCTTTTTTGTTAAATTTTGACTCGACATAAGCAGGCTGTCTCATTTTTGTTAAACTAACATTCGGTATCCGAATTTAGTTCTTAAAATTTGTTAACGGAAGTACCTATTTGTTACTTTTGTGTTTCGTATAATGAAAGGCAACTTACATATTTGGGCACGTTTTCATCGATGGCGGCTGAAGAACCTGAGTGAAAGGGGATTTCTAACCATTTTAAGTATTGTGGTCGGAATTCTTTCAGGATTGGCAGCCGTAATCATAAAAAATGCAGTTCGCCTGACGCAAAAAGCAGTGCATTCGGTTGTAACTACCGACGTGGAAAACTACATCTATTTTGCACTGCCCGTAATCGGAATTTTTATTACCCTGGTGTTTATTAAATATGTTGTTCGTTCCGAGGTAAGGCACGGAATTCCAAATGTTTTATACAGTATTTCAAAGCGACGCGGAAAAATTAGTCTGCACAATCTTTATTCGTCGGTGGTTTCGAGTTCGCTCACCGTAGGTTTTGGCGGATCGGTTGGATTGGAAGGCCCGACTGTTGCTACCGGAACCGCCTGGGGATCGTGGCTGGCAACTACCTTTCGCCTCAATTATAAAAATACGATACTTATGTTGGCCTGTGCCTGCGCAGGAGCCATGGCGGCCATTTTTAAGGCGCCCATCGCAGCCATCGTTTTTGCGGTTGAGGTGATTATGATCGATCTTACCGTTTTTTCGCTGGTGCCGCTTTTGCTGGCTTCGGCTACGGGTGTGGTAACTTCGTATCTGTTCCTGGGGCAGGATGTACTTTACCCTTTTAAAGTTGAACAGGCTTTCAATATAAATGACCTGATATATTATATTTTACTTGGGATACTTGCCGGTTTTGTTTCGGTGTATTTTACCAAGATGTACCTGTTTATCGGTGGTTTATTCGAGAAACTAAAAAATAACCGGACACGCTTAGTTTTTGGTGGAGTTAGCCTGGGAGTTCTCATCTTTTTGTTTCCATCGTTATATGGCGAGGGCTACGAAGCAATTAACGACTGCCTGGCCGGAAATACCGAATACTTGTTCGATAATAGCCTTTTTTATGGCCTGAATGAAGAGGTTTGGTTGGTTATGTTACTGTTGGCGGCTGTTATTTTGCTGAAAATTGTGGCCACCTCGTTAACCTTTGGAGCCGGAGGTGTTGGAGGTATTTTTGCACCAACGCTTTTTATGGGCGTAAACACCGGAATGCTGTTTGCGCTAATTGTAAAACAGACGGGGCTGCATACGATCAACACCAATAACTTTGCATTAATCGGTATGGCCGGACTAATTGCCGGAGTGCTACATGCACCGCTGACTGGCATCTTCCTTATTGCCGACATTTCGGGCGGTTCTCAGCTCTTTGTGCCGCTAATGATAACGGCTACTTTCTCGTACCTGATTGTTCGGGCTTTTACCCCCAACTCGGTGTATCATATTCAGCTGGCGCAGCGCAAAGAACTGCTTACGCACGACAAGGATGCCAACGTACTTCAGCTGATGGATGTAAGAAAAATGATTGAAACCGATTTTATTGTGCTAAAACCCGATGCTACTTTACGCGATCTTACCGAAGCAATTACAGTGGCTCACCGCGACCTTTTCCCGGTGGTTGCCGACGATGGCGAAATGGTGGGGATGGTAAAAATGGATGATGTGCGCGATATCATCTTCAAACACGAAATGTACGATGAGATAAAAATAAAAGACCTCATGTACATGCCGCAGTATTCGATCGATCCGAATGACGATATGGAAGTGGTAACAAATAAATTCGAAGCCTCGGGAAGGTATAACCTGGCGGTAATCGAAAATGGAAAATATATGGGATTTATTTCAAGGGCCCGGGTTTTTACCCGCTACAGAAAACAGATAATCAACGTTTCGCATGTCTAGAAAATATAAGTTCAAAAGACTGTTAACCAGGTTGGTTGCCTGGCGGATTGCAAAAGTAAGCGAGAAAAATTTTATTTACATTTTAAGTTTGGTGGTTGGCTTGTTAAGTGGTTTGGCTGCCTTAATTTTAAAGCGAAGTATTCACTTTGTAGCTGAAGAACTTACGTCGTACATCAATCTGGAAGGATTCCGGTATCTCTACCTCTTTTTCCCTATGTTTGGTATTTTGCTCACCGTATTATTTGTCCGTTTTGTAATAAAAGATGATATCAGCCACGGTGTTTCAAAAATTCTTTATGCCATTTCGCGGAAAAGCAGTAAGCTAAAACCACATAAAATGTATTCTTCAATGGTAGCCAGTTCGCTTACCATTGGTTTTGGAGGATCGGTAGGAGCAGAGGCCCCGATTGTGCTTACCGGAGCATCAATTGGTTCGAACCTGGCCAGCCTTTTCAAACTTCGCTACAAGTATATAACACTGATGGTGGGCTGTGGCGCAGCCGGTGCTATCGCCGGTATTTTTAATGCACCCATGGCCGGTATTGTTTTTACGCTCGAAGTGCTGATGATCGACCTGAACATGGCCTTTCTTATTCCATTGCTTATTTCGTCGGTTACAGCCACGGTTTTATCTTACTTCTTTATGGGCGAGGCGGTACTCTTAAAATTTCCGCAGGTAGCACCGTTCGATATAAATACCATCTGGATTTTCCTGTTATTGGGAGTTTTTACAGGCTTTCTGGGATTGTACTTTACACGCGCTACCATGTATTTCGAAAGCAAGTTTAAAGGCATACAAAACTGGTTTTTGCGTTTGCTGGCCGGAGGTTTTATCCTGGGAGTACTGGTGTTTTTGTTCCCGCCGCTTTGGGGCGAAGGTTACACAAGTATCAGTACCGTATTTACCAACCACGGTACCGACCTGCTGAATTCTTCGCTTTTTGAATCGTGGAAAGACAATCCCTATGTTTTGCTGCTGGTTTTAGCCGGAATATTAATCTTTAAAGTACTGGCCATGTCGGCAACCACCGGCGGTGGTGGTAACGGAGGTATTTTTGCCCCTACATTATTTGCCGGTGCAATGGCCGGTTATTTTGTAATAACATTGCTGAATACGGTATTCGGACTTGGCATAACCGAAAATAATTTTGCGCTCGCGGGCATGGCCGGCATGATGGCAGCCGTGATGCATGCACCGCTCACCGGCATTTTCCTTACAGCCGAAATAACCGGCGGATACGGCATGTTTATTCCCTTGCTGATTACCTCAACCGTTGCCTACGTTACAATAATGGCTTTCGAGCCACATTCAATCTACACCAAGCGTCTGGCACATTCGGGCGAACTCATTACGCACCACAAGGACAAGGCAGTACTGCGGTCGATGGAAGTAAAAAAACTCATTGAGAACGATTTCGAACGGCTTAGCCCCGACGGTACTTTAAGAGACCTGGTGAAAGCCATTTCAAAATCGAACCGGAATTTATTCCCGGTAGTAGATAGCGAAGGTTACCTGAAAGGAATGATCAAGCTTTCGAAGATTAAGAATTTGATTTTTGAACCTGATTTGTACGATAAGGTAAAAGTGAAGGATTTGATGTTTATGCCCGAATTTTTTATTTCGTCGCACGATAGTATGGAAACGGTTGCAGAGAAATTTGAAACTTCAAACCGCTACAATCTGGCGGTAATCGACGACGGCAAATATTTGGGTTTCATTTCCCGCGCCATGGTCTTCTCGAACTACCGGAAAACCCTTGAGTATTTTTCGCACGACTAAGCCCGATAGTTTGTATAGCTTTGTAAACTTGCAACAACAATTGTTTAATCGGCTGGCAAATTTTTAATTGAAATCTGGAAATTACAGTTATGACATCAAGAAGATCTTTTCTTATTAAAAGTTCAGTGGCACTTGCCGGAATAGCTTTACTGAAAAACACATTAACGGCGGCACCGCTTCGAAAAGAAGGAAAGTTTCCGATCGTAATCTCAACCTGGAACCACGGGATGCCGGCCAACGAAGCAGCCTGGAAAATACTTGCTGAAGGCGGGCATTCGCTGGATGCTGTTGAAGCCGGAGTTCGCGTGCCGGAAGGCGACCCGGATGTGATTACCGTTGGATTGGGAGGTATTCCCGATGCGAGTGGCAAAGTTACGCTCGATGCCTGTATTATGGACGAAAAAGGCCGTGCAGGCAGTGTCACTTATCTGTAGCATATTGTGCATCCGGTGTCGGTAGCACGCCTGGTGATGGAAAAAACACCGCATGTAATGCTGAGCGGTAAAGGAGCACTGGAATTTGCGCTCGACAATGGTTTTAAAAAGGAAAAACTGCTGACAAAAGCACGAAAAGAATCCTGGAAGAAATGGAAAAGGGAAAACGCTAAATTCAGTAATAAAATAAATATTGAAAACGTAAGCGAGGATAACCACGACACCATCGGGATGCTCGCACTGGATAAGGACGGAAGAATTTCGGGAGCGTGTACAACCAGCGGAATGGGCTACAAACTACCGGGCAGGGTGGGAGACTCACCCATTATCGGTGCCGGCCTTTTTGTTGACGGAGAGGTTGGTGGGGCCACAGCAACCGGGTCGGGTGAACTGGTAATGAAAACCGTGGGTTCTTTCCTGGTGGTTGAATTAATGCGTCAGGGAAAGTCACCATCTGAAGCCTGTGAAGAAGCAGTAAAACGTATCGCGAAAAAAATTCCCGATTACGAAAAGCATCAGATTGGCTACATTGCATTAAACACAAAAGGCGAATATGGATCGTTCTGTATTCAGCCCGGGTTTAATTATGCACTGAAAACAAACGATAAAACCGAACTGGTTGATGCCGAAGCGTGGTTGAAAAAATTATGACTTTTTGCAAAAAGAGGATGTCTCAATCATACAAACTGAAACATCCTCATTATATCAATAATTAAACTGTATTAAGTATTTATAATACAACCGAGGTATTTATATCTTTTGCTTTTTGCGAGATATATTCAATTTTTACTTCGCCT
>JBKEDN010000149.1:0-54180 GCA_047975435.1 Draconibacterium sp.
AATGAAATTATGGCTGAAAATTGAACGAAAAGGAAAATGATGATTGAAAATGGATGGCAACTTCATTAACAGAAGAATAGACATGCTTCATAAAACTAATTTTTAGAGGTTACCATAAACACTTCCGGCACAAATAAAACCCAGGAACACCGAAATTCGGTATTAAAAGTCTTTCTTACTGAAAGTGAAATTACCAACCTGAAAAAGAAATTAATTACATACGGAAACAACCACCTGCCACGAAACATTCGCCCGTTTTACCTTGCTGTTATCGAAAATTCGTTTGAATATTCCATTATCTTTCTTTTTGTATCGCTCATTTTATTCTGCATCATCAATATCGGGTTTGTATTTATTATCCTGAGTTATACGATTAAACGGAAAAACTACAGGGAAAAGTTTGAGAAGGTTTACCGGAAAATGTACGAGGAAGTTCTGCTTTCTTATCTTTTTGGCGCCATCGACTGGGAAACGACATACCTGAAATTAAGACGCAGGAACAAACGCGCCAACCGGAGGATACTAACCTCTGTTCTAATAAGTTTTAATACCAACTTCAAAGGCGAATTCGAAAGCCTGATCCCGGAAACTTATACCCGTTTAGGGCTGCAAAACGATTCGTTAAAACTGGCCCGGTCGCGCTATAACTACAAAAAGGTAGCTGGCCTGATGGAACTGACCCATTTGTACCCGGAAGGCGCTAAAGAAATGATCAATGGCCTGATTAACGACCCTAGCGATTATGTAAGGGCCGAAGCCCAAACCGACTATGTAAAGTTAAACCCGCAAAAACCATTTAATTTCTTCTACCTGCTGCAAAAACCTTTTGCCTTGTGGACACAAATTTCAGTGTTCCACCTCATCCGCATCCATCAATTGCCGGTGCCTTCATTTGCCCGGTTCCTAAATATACGCCACCCGAATATCCGAAACTTCAGCCTTAGGATGATTACCTATTTTCAGCAGCTTGAAAATGCTCCGGAAATTCTTCAAATGATTGACAGTAAATTAGATAAAACACGATTTCTTACCTACAAAGCCATTAACGACCTGCGGCTGTACGACAGCTGCGATTTACTAAAGAAACATTTCGGGAACGAAACGGAGAAAAATAAACTTGAAATTTTGAGAGCGCTAAGGAATATTGGTACCGAAAAAGATTTTGAGTTTTTGGAAGATGTAATGTTCAGCGGAACGATGTCGCAAAAAACCGAAGCCTGCCGCTCCATGTATTTCATGGGACCAAAAGGAAAAGAGCGTCTGCTGGAAATGAACAGTCAGCCCTCGGAAGAGCTGGAATTATTAATTGCACATGTTACTGACCCACGAAACTAATGGTATGTTGATAATAAAAACAATCATAGAAACACTTTTTTTACTCTATACCATTGGCATTTTAAGTTTTTATTTCGGGCTTGCAGTTATCTCTGCCAGGGAACTGCTCAAAAATGTACGGGAATCAAAAACTACCAATTTCGATACACTTTTGTCGTCGCCTTTTGCCCCCATGATTTCGGTACTTGCCCCGGCATACAACGAATCGCTTACCATTGTTGACAACATTAAGGCGCTGTTGGGGCTTTATTATCCGAATTTCGAGATTATTGTTATCAACGACGGCAGCAAAGACGATTCACTCGAAAAAACTATAAGGGCGTTCGACCTCGAAAAAGTACCTTATGCCATCGATTATAAAATTAAGTGCCAGCCAATCAGGGGAATTTACAAATCGAAAGTAAAAGCTTACTCCAACCTTACCATAATCGACAAAGTAAACGGCGGAAAAGCCGATGCACTGAATGCGGGTATCAACATGGCCAAGGGCGACTATTTTATTTCCATTGACGTGGATTCTATTATTGACCCACATGCCTTGCAAAAACTTATTAAACCGTTTTTTGAAGAAACCGACAAACGCGTGATTGCCGCCGGTGGTGTTATCCAAATTGCCAATTCATGCGTTATCAAAAACGGCCAGTTGGTGGAAGTAAACGTTCCTGATAAATTTCTTCCCCGCTGCCAGGTAATTGAATACAGTCGTTCGTTTTTAATGGGACGCCTGGCGTGGAGCCGCATGGACGGGCTTTTGCTTATTTCGGGGGCGTTAGGGCTTTTTGACAAAGAAGTGGTTATCAACTGCGGGGGCTACTACACCAAAACGGTTGGCGAAGACATGGAACTGGTAGTGCGGATGCGCAAATACATGGCCGACCACAACCAGAAATACAAAGTGGTATATATTTCCGACCCTTTGTGCTGGACAGAAGCGCCTTCCTCGCTAAAAGTTCTGGGAACACAAAGAAACCGCTGGACACGCGGCACTATCGATACCATTATGCTCCACCGCGATGTTTTTATGAACCCGAAATACGGTTTTATGGGAATGGTATCGCACCCGTATTGGGTATTTTTCGAATGGCTTGCCCCCATTATTGAATTTTCAGGCATTTTATACTTTATTATTATTGCCTTACTGGGCTGGGCAAGCTGGTCGTTTTTTTATGTGATGTTAGGTTTTGTTTACTTCTTTGCCATTATGTTTTCAAACTATGCCATTCTTTTCGACCACCTGGCCTACAACCGCTATAAAAAGAAACGAATGATCGTAAAATTGCTGTTAACGGCCTGGCTCGAACCCTTTCTTTATCATCCGTTTATTGTTTACTGGGGGCTGAAAGGAAATTTCGATTATTTCATCAAAAAGAAAAAATCATGGGGAAAAATGACCCGTTCAGGTTTTGAAATGCCCAAATATAAAAAGGTAAAATAACAGACTATGAAGCTAAAAATATACACCCGGTTTTTTATTTTGATAGCAGTTTGGCTGCAAATCAGCGGGATTTCAGCCGACCTCAAAGCACAGACTTTTGAAGAAGCCAGAAAATTGGCATTTGACGGACAACGCGAAAAAGCCCGGAGCATTTGCCGCACCATTCTGAAAGACGGTTTTAACTCGGATGTTGCCCTGCTAATGGGACGGACTTTTGCCTGGGACGGGAAATACGATTCGGCGCGCATAGTGCTTCAAAACGTGTTGGCACAACGCCCCGGAAGCATGGAAGCTTACGATGCACTTTCGGATGTGGAATTTTGGGCCGACAACAACGAAAAAGCAATTGATTATTGCAATGCCGCCCTGGATATTGAGCCGGAATCGAACTCATTTTCATTAAAAAAAGCCCGGATTTTGTACAGCAACCAACAGGTTGAAGAAGCCGTGAAAGTTCTGGAAGATTACCTTAAACGGTACCCCGGACAAACCGATTTTGTTCGAAAACTAAATGAATACCGGGTGGATTTACTAAAAAATAACCTCAAAATTATTTATACACTCGATGTTTTTAATAACAATTTTAACCGCGACCCGTGGCAGTTGCTGGCAATTTCTTATGCACGCAAAACCAAACCGGGGACAATCATCGCACGGGCCAACTATGCCCGGAGGTTTGGGCAAACCGGCCTGCAACTCGAACTCGATGCATACCCAAAAATAAGTGAGAACAATTACGTGTACCTGAATTATGGTTTTTCCGGCAATGCCCTATTTCCCAAAAACCGTTACGGCGCCGAATGGTACCATAATTTCCCCCATGCTTTTGAAGGCTCACTTGGGATACGCCTGCTCGATTTTAGCAGTTCTACGGTGGATATTTACACCGCCACATTCGGAAAGTACATCGGAAATTACTGGATTTCGCTGCGTTCGTTTCTTACCCCCGATTCCGACGGGACATCGGTTTCCGGATTTTTGTCGGTACACCGGTATTTTTCGGATGCAGAAAACTACATCGGGTTAAAAGCCGGCTACGGAATATCGCCCGACGACCGGAGCAATGCGCTCGAAACCCTTGAAAAACTGACCTTAAAAACCCGCTCAGTACGGGCTGAATACAATCACATTTTTAAAAAGATATGGATATTTAATGCCGCTGCCGGACTAAGCAGCGAAGAACTGCAGCCGGGTGATTACGCCGGTTATTATACTTTCGACATCGGCATTTCAAGGCTGTTTTAAAAATTAATAAATGGGAAAAGTTGCTGATTCCATACATTTGATCCTCCGTTCGTTCCGGCGTTTTGTCAGCCTGAGTTTTATTCTGGCTGCAATGATACTAACCGTTCGTTTGTACGAGTTGGTAATTACAGCCAATTATTATAACTATCCGCCGGGAACCACACCTTATCTGCTTCTTGGCCTCAAATACGACCTGATCCTTTTCCTGCGGATTTCAGCCATTTTGGTCATTCCTTTTTTGCTAATTGCCTATTTCAGCCAAAAAGCAGCTCGGTTCTTTTTTATCACCTGCTCGGTTTTGCTGGTACTGGGCGATATGTTATTGCTGAAATATTTTTCCACCTCAATGGTACCGCTGGGCGCCGATTTGTTTGGTTATTCAATCGACGAAATCAAACAAACCGTCCGGGTATCGGGGGAACTTAAAATCTTACCGTTCATCTTCATCAGCCTTTTCCTCTTGTACATGGTTTATATTTTCCGGAATCATGTGTATTACAACCTGAAACCCTGGATGTTGGTAGTTTTTTTCCTGTTAATGGCCACATCGTTACTGCCGCTCCCTTTTCTGAAACAACAGCCTTCAGCTTATAACAACGAATTCAGCATGTTTGCGGCTACAAATAAGTTGAACTTCTTTGGCGAAAGCATTTTCAACCATTATCTGCTCAAAGAAAAACCGCAAGGGCAAAATTATACTTTCAGCATTTCGGAAGCAGCTAACACCGGGGATTTCACCTTCCTCGACGAGAATTTTCCCTTTTTGCACGCCGAAACCACGCCCGATGTTTTGAGCCCTTACTTTCAGCTCGGGCAAACACCTCCAAACATTGTTCTGATTATTGTTGAAAGCCTCGGAAGGGCATACAGTGGCGAAGGCGCTTATTTGGGCAGTTTCACCCCTTTTCTTGATTCGCTGATGCAACACAGCCTGTATTGGGAAAACTGCCTAAGTACCTCGGGACGAACATTTGAGGTACTTCCTTCAACACTTGCATCGCTCCCCTTTGGGAAAAACGGATTTGCCGAATTGGGTGAAAATATGCCCGACCACATCAGCCTGATTAGTTTGTTGAAAAAGGAGGCGGGTTACAAAAGTTCGTTTATTTACGGCGGGGAAGCTGGTTTTGACAACATGGATATTTTTCTGAACCGGCAGGGTATCAATAACATTATCGACAACTCAAATTTTGGCGAAGGCTATGAAAAACTCCCGGCCACGGCCAGCGGTTTTACCTGGGGGTACGGCGACCGCGAAATTTTCAGGCGCCATCTCAGCCAGGTTCAGTCGGATACCATGCAACCCCGGATCGATATTATGCTGACCCTTGCCATGCACGACCCGTTTAACATCCCCGACCAGGAAAAATACATGGAAAAATTTCAATCAAGAATCAACCAATTACACTTAGACGACGAAACCCGTACTTTTGACCACGGTTACGATAAGCAGTTTTCTACCATGCTTTATTTTGACGATGCACTGAGTTATTTCTTTCGTGAATACAGCAAACTCCCTTCCTTTAAAAACACCATATTTTTAATTACCGGCGACCACCGGATGCCAGAAATACCCATCAGTACCCAGTTAGACCGTTTTCATGTGCCGCTGGTCGTTTACTCTCCGATGCTTACAAAGCCCGAAAAATTCTCATCGCTGGTAAGCCATTTCGACATTACGCCTTCGCTGGTTGCCATGTTAGACGCAAAACAGGTAATCCGGCGACCAAAAGCAGCCGCCTGGATCGGACACGGGCTGGACGGGAACAAAGAATTCCGCAACAAAAATTCGTACCCTTTAATGCGCAACAAAAATGAAATTTTAGATTATATCGACAACGACCGGATGCTTGCCAACGGGGTAGTTTATAAAGTGTATGAAAATATGGATATTGAGCCGGAAAAATCATCGGACGACAGAGAGAAACTGGAAGCCAAACTGGATAATTTTTTACAAAAAAACAGGTACGCCTGTTTTAACAACAAACTCATCCCCGATTCTTTAAAGCGATATACCGTAACGGAAAAGTAGCAGGAGCCGCAAAATTTTGTAAACTTTCAGGAAAGCAATGCGTTACCCTGTAAACGTAAATGTGTATGCAAACCTATATTTCCATTCTTCGCGGAATAAATGTGAGTGGCAAAAACCTCCTGAAAATGGCTGCCCTGAAACAAGCGCTTGAACAGCTGAAATTTGAAAAAGTTACGACCTACATTCAAAGCGGAAATATTGTGTTTCAATCGCCGGAAGAAAATTCGGAAAGGCTTGCCGAAACAATCCACCATCAAATTCAAAAATCGTTTGGCTACGATGTCCCGACACAGGTATTTACAGCCAAAAGCTGGAAACAAATTATCGACAACAATCCTTTTGTAAAAGATAAAACAAAAGATACCGGATTTCTGCACGTTACTTTTCTGGCAACAAAACCTGAACCTTTTAACAACCAAGAAATATTCATCAAGAAAATGGAGGGGGAAGAAATACAAATCACTTCCAAAGCCATCCATCTGTATTGCCCGCACGGTTACGGACGCACCAAACTGAACAATACATTTCTGGAAACAAAACTGGGTGTACCGGCTACCACCCGCAACTGGAAAACATGTTTAAAATTACTGGAGATTGCTGACGGTTTACAGCAATAAAAAATCGCCCTTTTTAAAGAGCGGTTTTTTAAACGTATTACCTCACAAACAGCAACTCCCGGTATTTAGGAAGCGGCCATTTTTCGTTGTCAACAATCAGTTCCAGCTTATCAATGTGGTCGCGAATTTTATCGAGAAACGGCCAGACTTCTTTGTTGTAAACCTTTGCCCTTTCGTGTATATCTTTTATTTTGTTGGCGCGGGCGCGGGTTTCGGTCATTTCATTCCGTTTTATTTTAATTTCCGAAACGTGGTGGCCTATTTCGCGGATCAGTTCCAGTCGTCCGCCGGCCATGCGTTCGTATTCTTCCGGCGAAAAAATATCTTTCAGGTGTTTTACGTTTTCCAGCAACAGGGTCTGGTACTCAACGGCAGTCGGGATAATATGGTTGATTGCCATATCGGCCAAAACACGCGCCTCTATCTGAATTTTCATAATAAACTTCTCGAACTCCACTTCAACGCGTCCCCTGAGTTCCGGTTCATTAAGCACGCCCATTTTCCCGAACAGTTTCAGACTTTCAGTCCGCAAATAGGCTTCCAGCGCATCGGGAACGTTATTTACGTTTGAAAGCCCCCGCTTTTCAGCTTCTTTAATCCACTCTTCGCTGTAACCGTCGCCGTTAAACCGAATGGGTTTCGATTTAATAATCAGCTCTTTCAGTACCTGAAAAATGGCTTCGTCTTTTTTAACACCCTTATCCACTAATTTATCAACAGCTACTTTAAATTTCTGTAACTGACTGGCCACCAGTGTATTCAAAACAATCAGAGCCGAGGCATTATTGGCCGACGAGCCAACAGCGCGGAATTCAAACCGGTTTCCGGTGAAAGCAAAGGGCGATGTCCGGTTACGGTCGGTATTATCTAAAATAATTTCCGGGATACGACCGATATTAAGTTTCAGCGCCGTTTTTTCGTCCGGTGTCATTTTCCGGTCCACCACCGCTTCTTCCATCAAATCAAGCATTTTTGAAACTTCGGTACCCAGAAAAACAGACAAAACAGATGGCGGCGCTTCGTTGGCCCCCAGGCGATGTGCATTGGAAACAGTAAGAATACTGGCGCGCAACAAATCCTGACCCTCATAAACAGCCTGCATTGTATTCACTACAAAAGTGAGGAATTGCAGGTTCGATTTAGGGTTCTTCCCGGGTTTATACACATTTACCCCCGTATCGGTAGTAAGCGACCAGTTGTTGTGTTTCCCCGAGCCGTTAATTCCGGCAAAGGGTTTTTCGTGAAAAAGAATGCGAAACTTGTGTTTGCGGGCAAGCTTTTGCATAATATCCATAAAAAGCTGGTTGTGGTCGTTCGCCAGGTTCGCTTCCTCGTAAATTGGTGCAAACTCAAACTGATTGGGGGCCACCTCGTTATGCCGCGTTTTTACGGGAATACCCAGCTTATAGGCTTCGTTTTCCACATCCTGCATAAAACGGTTGGCACGGGTTGGTATCGACGAGAAATAATGGTCTGCCAACTGCTGGTCTTTCGAAGAAGCATGGCCCATCAATGTTCTGCCGGTAAGCATCAGGTCGGGGCGCGCCATAAACAAAGCTTCGTCAATCAGAAAATACTCCTGCTCCCAGCCCAGGTTGGCCTGCACCGAAGTCACGTTCTTATCAAAATACTGGCAAACATCTGTTGCAGCTTTGTTCACAGCCTGCAAAGCCCGCAAAAGCGGCGTTTTATAATCGAGCGCTTCGCCGGTAAAAGAAATAAAAATGGTGGGGATAGTCAGCGTTGTTTCACTGATAAAAGCCGGCGATGTAGGGTCCCAGGCAGTGTAACCACGGGCTTCGAAAGTTTGCCGGATACCGCCGCTCGGAAACGAAGAGGCATCGGGTTCCTGCTGCGAAAGCAGGCTGCCAGAGAATGATTCGATCACTCCCCCGTCGGCACCGTGTACAATAAAGGCATCGTGCTTTTCGGCAGTTCCGTCGGTAAGCGGGTGAAACCAGTGTGTGTAATGTGTTGCGCCGTTTTCAATCGCCCACGATTTCATTCCCTGGGCAACCTGGTCGGCCATTTTCCTGTCGATAGTTGTCCCATTTTCAATCGCATCAGTTACCGCTTTATAGGCTTCGCGCGACAGGTATTTTTTCATTTTTGATGTGTCAAAAACCGCCATTCCAAAATAATCCGATACCAGGTTCTCTTCCCTGATAATCTCTTCCGATTTGCGGTTCAGCATTTCTTCGAGTGCTTTAAATCTGAATTGTGCCATTGTATAAAGTTTAAGTCCGATAATTGTCTGAATCAAAAATAGTATTTATCCTTCTATTCTTATCTTACAAAAGGGGTTCTGACGAAAAATTTAGCAATTTCATTCATCTTACATCATTTTGAATGGGGGATGAAGATCAAAATCACAGTAATCTCAATTCTATTTCAACATTTCAGAAATTGATTTGATAATTACTCAAACAAGCAGTATTTTTCAACGAAAATCAGAAATTGAATGAACAAAGCTGAAATACTCTATAAAATTCAAAACTCAGACACCAAAAAAGTAAAGCTTGCTTTCTCCGATATCGACGGCATTTTGCGCGGAAAATACATTCACCGCGACAAATTTATGAGTGCGGTTGAAAATGGAATCGGTTTTTGCGATGTTATTTTTGGGTGGGACTGTAACGATAAATGTTACGACAATGCTGAAATAACCGGTTGGCACAGCGGATATCCGGATGCAAAAGCGCACATTGATCTTTCTACTTTCCGTGAAATTCCCTGGGAAAAAAACACACCCCTCTTTTTGGGTGATTTTAGCAACGATACAAAATATGCAACAGCAGTTTGCTCCCGCAGTTTATTAAAACGTGTTGCTGAAGAATCTAAAACAATGGGATTTTCCCCTCTGTTTTCGCAGGAGTTCGAGTGGTTTAATTTCCGGGGAACCCCAAGCGAAATAAGTGCAACAGATTTTGAGGAGTTAACTCCGGTAACACCGGGCATGTTTGGATATTCGCTATTGCGTACTTCCTTAAATCAGGATTATTTTCACGAATTGTTCGATCTACTGGAGCAATTTGATATTCCGCTCGAAGGGATGCACACCGAGACCGGCCCCGGCGTAATGGAAGCAACCGTTATATACGATGAAGTGCTGAAGGCCGCCGACAAGGCAATTTTGTTTAAAACAGCGGTAAAGGAAATTGCCTACCGACATAATATGGTAGCTACTTTTATGGCGAAATGGAACCCGAAGTTACCCGGAAGCGGTGGCCACATTCACCAGAGTTTATGGGATAATGGAAGAAAAAACAATTTATTTTTCGATGCAAATGCGCCGCATAAAATGAGTGCCATTATGAAACACTTTATTGCCGGGCAGCTACGTTGTCTGCCAGAAGTACTGCCCATGTTTGCACCTAATCCAAACAGTTATCGCCGTTTGAGTGGTGGCGACTGGGCACCTTCAACCCTTACCTGGGGGATTGACAACCGAACCACTTCGATTCGTGCCATTCCCGGAGCTCCTGCCTCAGCCCGTGTTGAAACCCGTGTACCGGGCGCCGATACCAATGCTTACCTGGTTATGGCTGCCGCACTCGCTTCGGGACTGTATGGGATAAAAAAACAACTGGCATTGGAAGAAGCGACATCCGGAAACGGATATAAAAACAAAACTCACGGCGAATTACCCGTAAATCTGGAAGAGGCGACAAAAAAAATGAAGAATTCTGAAATTGCCACTGAACTTTTCGGGCACGATTTTGTAAAACATTTCACGGGTACCCGCGAGTGGGAATACCGGCAAACCGACAAGAACGATCCGAAGTGGGAACTAAAAAGATATTTTGAAATTATTTAGGTTATTTTTGGTGATAAAACAGCCCGAAAAATGCAAAAAGCAGATTATGCACAAATAATAAAATTGGCCTGGTACGAACTAGATGGCGAACGCCACGAAATAAAAGGTGTGTTTGATGTTAGCGCTATGGTTTCCACCAACCACGTCTATAAACTTTCGTTCTACAAAAGAGAGCCGGTTTTCGCAAAAATTTCAGAATACGGTAATTTTGAGGATTTCAGAGAAGACCACATCATTATCAACAACCTGGCAAACAATCTTGAATTTCCGTACCAGATGTTTCTGGCTCAATCGCTTGTGAAGCGAAATGAGTTGTTTGTTTATCGCTATCACGAACTGGATGGAAGCAGTGCCTGGGTAGTCTTTTACAACCCAATTTTAATTAAAAATAAGCTGCCCCGCCGACTTGAAACAAAACACATCAAAAAACTGGGACGCGAACTGGCCAGGTTCCATAAAGCATGCACCAATGTATCCAACCAACTGCCGCAGTCTTCGAAAAACGTGATCATCGATATTCAAAAGCTAAAGCAATCGATACACAAAAACGAAATTAAGATGTGCGAAACGCACAAGGATACCATTCTGCGTCAGGCCGATTACTTTTTGCGAAATACCGACCGCGTTGATTATATGACAGAAATAGAAACCATTCCTGTTTTTGTTGACTGGAACATCGGTAATTTTTCGGTAACCAGCGACGGAAAGTTTTTTTCAAGATGGGATTACGACTGGTTTCGAATGTCGTCGCGGGTTATGGATTTTTATTTTTTTAGTCGTGTAGTTTCTGATGTCGGCGACCGGACTGTATTTAGTTATGTAGTTGACCCGTTAATGGAAGACCGCTTTATGATGTTCTTAAAAGAATACCACCGCATTTTTCCGCTAACTGAATCGGAAGTACGTCTGATTAAAGAAACCTATCGCTTTTTTATCCTGAATTATGTAATAAAAGACGGCCCATACTTTTTCAGGAAATACTACTCCAACAAACTGATCAAAGAGGCTTACGACACTTATTTCCCGGCAATGGATGCCAATTACCGGGTTGAAAAAATATTGAAGACCTTAAAAATATAAGCAGAATGTTGCGAACAAAAAGTTTTAAAAGTATCGTAAAAAATTACAAGGCAGTATTTTTTGATGCCTTTGGGGTACTTAAAAATCACAGTGGACTAATCCAGGACATCCACCGTACTTTTGAATTCCTGGAAGAAAACGGGATATACTATTATGTACTTACCAACGACTCGTCGCGAAGCCCGGAAGAGCTTTCCAACTGGTACATCAAAAAAGGCTTGAGTTGTATTACTACCGACAAAATATTGTCGTCGGGGATGCTGGCCATGGAGTTCTTCAGAACAAAATTGCAAGATGGAAATTCAGTGGCTTACCTCGGAACAAAAGAGTCGGCGCATTACATTGAAACCGCTGGACTACAAACCGTTCCTATCGGTGATGTTGATCTGAACAACATTGACCATATTCAATCTTTTGCATTTTTAGATGACGAAGGTTTTGACTGGAATGTTGACATCAATAAATCAATCAACCTGTTACGAAAAAAGAACATGAATGTTGTGGTTGCCAACACCGATAAAAACTATCCACTTAATAAGTACGATATCTCTATTGCCATTGGCGGACTGGCCGATCTGGTTGAAAAAATCCTGGGCAAAAAGTTTATCCGCTTTGGGAAACCTGATGCACAGATGTTTCTACTGGCATACGAACGTGCACTTCAGGATGTTCGCGTAAAACGTGACGAGATACTGATGGTGGGCGATACGCTTTACACTGATATTATCGGGGGAAACAAATTTGGACTGGATACCGCGCTTGTACTGTCGGGAAACACACTGCCCGAAATGGCAAGTATCCGCATCGGCAGTTCAGGAATTATTCCCACTTATGTGTGCGAATCAGCGGTAATCGATTAACAAAACCAACTCTCTTTCATTGGGGGCCTGAACAAAAAAAGCTGCTCCGAAAATGGAACAGCCTTTCTATTTTGCAATATACTGGTAAACGTTTAAACGCTTGCTTGCTTTGTTGTTTTAATAATGCGTGCAGCAATTTTGTAAGGATCACCGTTTGATGAAGGGCGACGGTCTTCCAAACGACCTTTCCAGCCGGCTTCAATGGTTCCAACCGGAATACGGATAGAAGCGCCACGGTCAGAAACTCCATAGCTGAAATCAGTAATGGATGCTGTTTCGTGCTTACCGGTTAAACGCTGGTCGTTGTATGCACCATAAACAGCAATATGTTCCGGAACGTGTTTCCCGAACTCTTCGCAAATGGCATCAAATACTTTTTTATCGCCGCAAGTTCTCATTAAACCGTTTGAGAAGTTGGCGTGCATTCCCGAACCGTTCCAGTCGAGGTCTTTACCCAGTGGTTTTGGGTGCCATTCTACATCAACACCATATTTTTCAGCGGTACGCTCCAACAGGAAACGAGCCATCCAAATCTGATCTCCGGCACTGTGTGCACCTTTTGCAAAAATCTGGAATTCCCACTGTCCGGCAGCAACCTCAGCATTAATACCTTCCACGTTCAACCCGGCTTCCAAACATAAATCGAAATGTTCTTCAACAATTTGACGACCAAAAGCCTTTGAACCACCTACTCCGCAGTAGTAAGGTCCTTGCGGCAATGGAAAACCTCCGGCCGGGAATCCTAACGGAAGACGAGTCTGCGGATCATACAGAAAATATTCCTGCTCGAAACCAAACCAAAAATCTTCATCTTCTTCTTCGATGTGGGCACGCCCGTTTGATTCGTGTGGAGTTCCATCTGCATTGAGCACCTCTGTCAATACCAAATAAGCATTTTTACGATCCGGGTCAGGACAAATAAAAACAGGCTGCAAAAGCAAGTCAGAAGAACCACCGGTGGCCTGATTGGTTGAAGAACCGTCAAATGACCATTCAGGGCAATCTTCCAGCTTTCCGCTGAAGTTGGTTTCAACACGGGTTTTTGCTCTTAGCTGCTGAGTTGGCACGGTACCATCCAGCCAAATGTATTCCAATTTTGATTTCATAGTGTAATTAATATTATTAAATTATGGATCATCTATAACTGTTCTGCACAAAAATATGATTAAATGAAATCGGCACCTGTTGTTTTATAACAATTTGTAAAGAATTAATACAAAATTTACATTAAAAGTAGATTTTTGTCAACACCCCTTTTACAAATAGATACCAGACTCCCAAAACTAATGTTTCTTTCAGAACCTACTATCAAAATATCGATGATTAATTCTATTTTATACAATAATTTTAATGTACTGCCCCATTTTTTCACCACCATCCATAGAAATCATTATTCTTGCGGTTGAGGATATGTTAAACCCGGGTTCTTTTATTTTTTACTTAAATTCTATCTTTCAAACATCAGACATCCATTTTGCTTGCAACATTAAATCCCCAAACAGGATTCACCTGCCGGATTGATTTTCTTGACTCAAAATCAAAAAAATTAAAGTGCGATAAATAAAGAACAACAAAGTTTTATTAAAACAAGTGGTATGTTTGCAGGCAGAAGTTGAATGCTTCGTACATTTTGCAATCGTGCCATAACGTATATATTTCAGAAAACGTGAAAGAATATTTGAACCATTTTGAGGTTTCTACAGAAATGCTGCAAAAGGTTGTTGCAGCCGCCATGAGTAAAGGAGGTAGTTATGCCGATCTTTATTTCGAACATAAAATTACCAACAGTATTTCGCTGGAAGACGGAAAAGTAAACCGTGCTTACTCCAATGTTGATTTTGGTGTAGGCATTCGTGTACTGAAAGGCGACCAAACGGGATTTGCCTATTCGGAAACCGTAAGTTTAGAAGAAATGCTTAAAGCCGCAAAACTGGCTGCCAACATTGCTGACCAACCTACAGAATTTGCCCCAGTGGGGATAAATGAAAAAGTGCCGGCCGATTATTACCGTATCACAAAGAAATGGACAGATGTTACCATTCAGGATAAAGTTCCGTTTGTACAAAAAATAAACGACAAGGTGTTTAGCCTCGATGAAAAAGTAAGCAAAGTAAACGCATTTCTAAGCGATGAAACCTCCTATGTATTGTTTTATAATTCGGAAGGAAGGCTTACTTACGATTACCGCCCGATGATGCGTTTGGGGGCCGTTTGTGTGATGGAAAAAGACGGACAGATTGAGAACTCGTATGCCGCACGTTCTTTCCGCTCGGGTTTTGAAATAATGACCGATACACTGGTGGACGAAATTGCAAAAGAAGCGATTGAAAAAGCCAACATACTTTTTGAAGCAGGGAAACCGAAGGCCGGCGAAATGCCGGTAGTACTGGGTGCCGGAGGATCGGGAATTCTGCTCCACGAAGCAATCGGACACACTTTTGAAGCTGATTTCAACCGCAAAGGAACTTCCATTTTCAGCGATAAATTTGGAAAAAAAGTAGCCGAAAACTTCATTAATATTATCGACGACGGCACACTGCCACACGACCGGGGTGCGATCAACATTGACGATGAAGGAAACGATGTTCAGAAAACATACCTTGTAAAAGACGGTATCCTGAACAGTTATATCCACGATCGGATTAGCGCACAATATTATGGTGTAGAACCCACCGGAAACGGACGGCGCGAATCGTTCCGGAATATGCCGCTGCCGCGTATGCGTTCAACCTACATGGAAAATGGTCCGCATACCGTTGACGAAATTCTGTCGCAGGTAGATTACGGTGTTTATGTTGATAATTTCAGCAATGGCGAAGTAAAAATCGGGGCCGGAGATTTTACCTTCTTTGTAAAGTCGGGCTATATTATTGAAAAAGGCAAACTCACCCGCCCGATCAAAGACATCAACATTGTTGGAAACGGGCCACAGGCTTTGGCCGATATTACCATGGCTGCTAACGACTACAAAAACGACAGCGGCACCTGGACCTGCGGGAAAGACGGACAGTCGGTTCCCGTAACGCTTGGATTGCCAACTGTTTTGGTGAAGAAAATGACCGTAGGTGGAACCAATGCGTAATCAGTTCAAAGTTTAGAGTTTAAAGTTCAAAGTGTGGGCTATTCAAATTAATTTCTCAGCTTAAAACCTGAAGCTCGCAGCTAAAATGAAAAGAAATGACGAAAGAAGAAAAATATAATCTGGCCAGATGGGCGATGAACCATGCACTGAAAAATGGCGCTCAACAAGTAAACGTAACCATTGCCAACAGTGTTAGCAGCAGTGTGGAAGTACGCGAACAAAAAATTGACAAACTGGAGCAGGCTATCCAGAGTGGTTTGTCGATCCGCCTGTTTGTTGACGGAAGATATTCGGCACATTCAACCAGCCGCCTGAAAAAAGAAGAACTGGCATATTTTATAGAAGAAGCCATTGCAGGCACACGTTTTCTTTCTGAAGATGAGTTCAGGACGTTACCTGACCCGGAATTGTACTACAAGGGTAGTGGTGAAAACCTGCAATTACTGGACAACGATTTTGATAAAGTGGATCCGCAGGAGAAAATAAAACTAGCATTTGAAGCAGAAAGCGAAGTGATTGGTAAAGACGACCGGATCATTTCGGTCTCGTCCAGTTACTACGACAGTAAAAATGAGCGGGTAATGGTAACCAGCAACGGTTTTGAAGGTGATACTGCCAATTCGGTTTTTGGTATTTACACCTCAGTATCGGTTAAAGGGGGCGAAGCCAGGCCCGAAGCAGGATGGAACGAAAGTGCCATTGAGTATGCCAACCTGAAAAAAGAAGGAAGCGGAACCATTGCCCTGGAAAAAGCGCTGAGTAAAATCGGCCAGCAAAAAATTAAATCTGGAACGATGCCGATGATCGTTGAAAACCGACAGATTGGACGTTTGTTTGG
Source organism: Draconibacterium sp. (assembly GCA_047975435.1). Lineage (GTDB taxonomy): Bacteria > Bacteroidota > Bacteroidia > Bacteroidales > Prolixibacteraceae > Draconibacterium. The sequence continues at coordinate 16,342 of JBKEDN010000149.1, forward strand.
TCCGCTGATCAATGCACTTAGCGGCTCCGAGATTCAGCAAAAGAATTCGTTCCTCATCAACAAACTGGGAGAAAAAGTAGTTTCTGAAAAACTAACTTTAACTGATGATCCATTTATTGTAGGAGGCCGCGGTTCACGTTTATTTGATGGCGAAGGACTGGCAACCCAAAAACGTACCGTGTTCCACAAAGGTGTTTTGCAAACCTATTACATTGATACTTATTACGGTAAAAAACTGGCAATGGCCCCTACCAGCGGAAGTACTACCAACCTGGTTTTTGAAACCGGCCACAAAGATCTTCAGGCACTGATTGCATCGGTTGACAAAGGAATTTTGGTGACCGGATTTAACGGGGGTAACTGCAATGGATCTTCGGGTGATTTCTCGTACGGAATTGAAGGATTTTTGATTGAAAACGGAAAGATGACAAAACCGGTAGCAGAAATGAATATTACCGGAAATATGAAAAACTTGTGGTCTGATATTGGTGAAATCGGTAACGATGCCAATCTTAATTCTTCCTGGAGAACTCCTTCCATTCTTTTTGAGAATGTAGATTTTAGCGGATTATAAAACCTGACAAACTGTATAAAAAAGAGGTTGTCTTAAAAGTTCCTGTTTTGTCATCCCGAACTTGTTTCAGTATCTTAAATAGCTATAAATCAGTCAGACAGGATTCTGAAATGAATTCAGAATAACCTTGCTTCACACTTCTAAGACAACCTCTTTCGTTTTTATAATTTCAACAGGACCGGATCTCCCAATCCTACCGATTTTAAGGCCGGTAATTGAGTTTCAGCATCACCCACCACAAGGTAGTACATATGGTCCGGATTTATCAACCGCTGCGCCAGTTCCTTGTGCATTTCGGGCGTTAACGATTTTATAAATGCCTCTTCCCTTTTTACATAATCAAAAGGCAGATTGTAAGCACTAATATTGGTAAGCATGGAATGAAGCGACCAAAGTGTTTCAAATCCACGGGCATTTGATTTGATTAGTGCATCTTTTGTAAACTGTAAATCTTCATCCGAAATACCATTTCTGTATTTTTCAATTTCATCTTTGAAAATCTGAACCGACTCCTCTGTTGCAGACGTCCGCACATTGGAACTGGCTTCAAAAGTTCCGTAGTTTTTACCACCCGAGAAATATGTTCTGGCCCCGTAGGTAAAGCCTTTTTCTTCCCGCAAAATCAGGTTTACGATACCGTTAAAACTTCCACCAAGTTTATAATTCATTACGGTTGCCGGTTCAAAATCATCGGATGTACGCGGTATTGCATAATGTCCGATATTGATAACCGATTGTTTTGCTCCCGGAATATCAACAAAATAAATCGTTGATTTTTCAGGCAGTTCAGGAACTTCAATTGCAGGAATTTCAACATCTACAGGTTTCCAGTTGACAACCAAATTTTCAATGCCGGCCATTACCCGTTCCTGGTTAATCTTCCCTACAACGTGCATCCGGGCAACCGAAGGCGATACTGCTTTGTTGTAAAAATCCTTTAAATCATCCATGGCAATCGACTCAAGGCTTTCGATTGTTCCACTGGTGGGAACCGACAAAATGTTGTCTTCACCATAAACAAGTTTATCAAATGCAAGCATGGCAAGGTAATCGGGGCTGGCCTGATTTCTTTTTATATTATTGATCATCCGAAGTTTGATGAGTTCAAACTGTTCTTCGTCCCAACGGGGCTGCAATAGTATTTCTTCAACCAAAGCAAGCGTTTTCTCATAATTTCTGGTCAGGCAGTTCACTGAAACCCCAATATTTTCGGTTCCGGCGTAAACGTTAATATTAGCTCCCAGCAAGTCGATTTCCTCTTCCAGCTCTTCGGGAGTTTTTGTGGCAGTACCTTCAGTAAGCATACTCGACAGAAAACTTGCAAGCCCCGCTTTTTCTTTTGATTCAAGAAGATGCCCGCCGTCCATAACAATTGAATACTGAATCAAAGGAAGCTCGTCCTGCTCAATGCCATACACTTTTATACCATTTGCAGCTTCATCGGTCCAAACTGCGGGTACTGTTATCTCAGGTTCCGGGCCTTTGGCAGGCTCTACCGAGCGGTCAAAAGCTGAAGGAGTTTTTTCAATTACTTCCTCTTCTGCCACCGCCGACTGATCTACCTGAGTAGCATTCAGTACATTCTCTTCAACAATACCGGCATCTACTGAATTCTCAGCAATTAAATCAACCTGGCCTTTGGGCACAAAACTGGTTGCCAAATATGGTTTTCCTTTTACATATTGCCTGTAAACCCTGTTTACATCATCGATTGTAACAGCCTTAATTTTTTCAATATCTTTCTCGATGAAACCGGGCGACCCCGTAAACTCGCTGTACATTGCCAGCTGAAATGATTTGTTTAGTACCGAACTAATACTATTGTAAAATTGAGTTTCAAGACCTGCTTTGTGTTTTTCCAGATCTTTTTCGGTGATTCCTTCGTCTTCAAAAAGTTTGAAAGCATCGAAAACGGCATTTTCAACATCTGCCAAACTTGTTCCGGCATTGGCATTTACCGATACCGTAAATTGCCCGGCCAGTTCCATCGCCCGATTGTAAACGCCCGCGCGCGGAGCCAGTTTTTTGTCTTTAACGATCACTTTGTAAAAGGGAGACTTTTTCCCGCTCCCAAGAACCTGGGCAAGAAGATTAAGAGCATAAGCATCATCACTGTATTCTTCTACCGTTGGCCAAATCATTGTTAACTGCGGAGTTTTTGCAAAATTATCTTCGTGGTAAAGCTTTTTTGTTTCAGTTAAGGTCACCCGCTGCGGTTTTAAATCTTCCACCTTTTCTCCGGCAGGAATTTCTCCAAAATACTTTTCTACCAGCGTTTTCACATCTCCCGATTCAAAATCACCGGCTAACACCAGCGTAGTATTGTTCGGAACATAATATTTTGAATGGAAGGCTTTAACATCATCCACTGTTGCATTAAACAAATCTTCCATTTCTCCGATTACCGTCCAGTTATACGGATGACCTTCGGGATAAAGGTTTTTGGCAATTAACCAACTGTTATACCCGTAAGGACGGTTATCGTACGACTGGCGTTTTTCGTTTTGAACCACATTCTGCTGGTTGGCAAAGGCTGACTCTGTTACTGTATTTTCAAGATAACCCATTCGATCCGATTCCATCCAAAGCACCATTTCGAGTGCATTGCGTGGAACCACTTCGTAATAAATCGTCTGGTCGTTCCCGGTTCCGCCGTTCAGGGTTCCGCCTGCCGACTGAATTTTTTTGAAGAACTGATCCTGACCGACATTTTCAGACTGTTGAAACATCATGTGTTCAAAAAGATGTGCAAATCCGGTTTTCCCGGGTACTTCGCGGTTTGAGCCCACATGGTACATAATAGCAACAGCTACAATCGGATCCGACTTGTCCTGATGCAAAATAACATTAAGCCCGTTACCCAACTGGTATTCTTCGTAAGGAACGGATAGTTTTTCGTCACTTTTTTCAGCGGTTGAACAGGAAATTAAACCGACAAACGCCAAAACAAGAAGGAAGAAGAGATTTAATTTTTTCATAGTAAAAGGAGATTTTTGTTTTTACGAAGTTAGCATAAAATATATATTAATGAACCACTACATTGCTTTAATTCAACGGATTGAATCAGAATTTATTATAATCGGCGCTGCTAAATACTGAACAAAAGTTACTTGAATAAGATCTTACACAAAATAAAAAGAGAGGCCACAAATTTTATTTGACCTCTCTTTTAATGAGTGAGCAAGATATTGGGAGCTATCTGGTGTCAAGCCAAATCTATCGTAATAAGTTGTACTATTCTTTTATCCGCTAACTATCGCAAAGAGCTACAAACCACTCCACAGCTGATATTTTTATGCTTAATGACAAACCCCTCCAAAATCAATAATCTGGTTAGTAAGTAAATTCATTGTAATGTATCCGTTGTAATGCGTTCCCATATTTCCGATGAGATTGAAGCGCCATGTAACTTCGTAAAAACCGGGTGTTCCCAAATACTTATCGGTTTCACGTATCTTAAAAATTTCTCCGTTAACACTGCTTGTCACTTCACCTTTTAGCTGATCTATTTCCTTATAAATCACAAAGGGTTCGTACCGCATAACATAATGGATTCTTAGGGTACCTCCTGTCAACAGATCGACCATTTCTCCGTCGCATATAATTGGCGACCAGTAAGTAGATTCAAACCAACCTTGCTCTACCCGCTTTGATTTTTCCTGTGCGTTTGCATTGGTTCCGAAAAACCCCATTACAAAAAACGCAATTACAATTAATCTCAAAGTTTTCATGATTCATTGATTTTAAGTTATAACACAAAGTTCGCGTATGCAGATACTGACAACATAGCAGCTACGGTGCATAATCTTTCAATTTTAAAGCATGGCTTTCAGATTTGATGCATTAAGGTTTAACGAAAAACTTTTATGAATTGAATCAATCCGGCAAAACCACACCAATATCATTCGCAATCTGCTGAAATTCTGAATTCTCATGAAGTGGTTTAAAATCGGGAAAAGCAATCATAACCGGAAGATCTCCGTTTTTAAATCGATAGGCAATAGTAAGAAATTCCAGGGCTCCCTGTTTATCATCTAACATCATAAATACTTGTGCGATAATAAGCGGATTGGAACAAAAGCGCGGTGTTTTATTTCTGGCATTGTCAATGTAAAACTGCAAACATTCCTCAAAGGGCCGGTTCTTATAACAATCGCCAAGGGCAACGTTTCCCAGCACATCGTATTGCAGTTTCTGAAACCATTTTACACTGTTCTGAAAATCTCCTTTCTGAAAATATGCAAAGCCGATTCCATCAAATGCCCAACCATAAGTAGGATTCAGTTCAATTACTTTTTCGAACTGTTCAATCGCCTGATCATACTTTCCGGCCACGTATAAGCGCCTTCCGAGTATGTGCCCGGTTATAGCATTTACAGGATCGAGAACTACAGCCTGACTGGCCAGTTCAATTGCCTTTTCATAATTTCCTTTTACGATGTAATAATCAGACAAGGCAATATAGGCATTCAGATTACTTGGTTCAATTTGAAGAGCCTTTTCAGCCAGGCCCTTCATCGTTTCCCAGTCCCAATCAAACCTGCCGGCCAGGTTTCCTTTTGTAATTAATGCTTCAGGCGAAAACGGATCCAGTTGCAAGGCTTTCTCGACTGCCTTCCGGGCTTTTTCACGGTAAATTAGTTTTTCTTCATTGTCGCCAATCACCGAATTAATGGCTAGATAAATTTGTGCCAGCGTTACATACGATTCCGTAAATTTTGGATCAACCCCGATTGCTTTACTGACATATTCAATCGCTTTTTGCAGCGATTCGTATTGCATTGTCTGATTGTTTAATAGATGTCTTCCCTGCAAATAAAAGTCGTAAGCTTTGGGATTAACCGGCTTAGGTTTTGACCTTGCAGTTGCCGGTTCTACAACATCGGAAATTTCACTGGCAATTTCGTTTGACACGTTATGAATCAGTCCCAAAATATCGGAATGTTTCCGGTCGTAACTGTTTTGCCAGATATGCCTTTCTTCAGGTTTAGGTTTGATAAGCTGTACCACCACTCTAAGCGTGTCGTTTCCTGACAATACCGACCCTTCGAGCAGCAAATCAACGCCCAGTTCATCAGCAATTTCGGAATACAGCTTTTTCTCGTTTTTATATTTCATTGCCGAACCTCTTGAAATTACCCTGATCGACTCATTTCGTGCCAGTTCCAAAGTAATTGCCTCGGTTATTCCATCAGCCAGGTAGTCTTTATCGTGCGATTCCGAAAAATCAAGCAACGGCAAAACAGCAATAGAAGTCAGGTTAGCTGTTCTCTTATCTTTCTTTTCGATATGGGCATAAATGGCTGCAAAAACGATGACTAAAAAGATAAACCCCAGAAATAATAAAGTCTGTTTCTTTATTCTTCCTGTGCTACCGGATATTGTTTCGGCAACAGTACCATTCTCAAGCTGCTTTTTATATTCGCCGGGGGTAATTTCATATTGATCGAGAAAACATTTATTAAAGTAAGAAGGGCTGCTAAAACCAATCTTATAGGCTATTTCAGAAGCGGTAAGATTTTGATTACCCAGAAGTTTACGTGCTTCTTCCAATCGAACATCACGAATAAACTGATTAACAGATTTCCCGGTGGCTGCTTTAATTTTTCGTAAAGCCTGCGACCTGCTCAAACCCAATTCAGATGCAAGATCGGAAACGCCGAAGTTTTCGTCCTGCAACCTCTGTTGAATGATGTGTCTGACCTTGTCGATAAAACTTTCAGACATTAGTCCAGAATTAAGAGTTAGCAGTCAGGTTTTTTTGCTAATTAAAGATAGTGAATTTAAAGCGGAATACACACTTTGCATCCTGCAAGTCGGATTGTTTGGGGTTTATCTCGTCAATTGCATGCCGAACAAATTGAATTATTGAAGAAATGCTTCAATGAATTTTATTTTTGGTTTGTAAACCATTTCCTCCCACTCTTTCTGAAATTGTTTTTGTTCGAGATGATGTGCGCGATAAGGCGTAACCAACAGCACTTTGTCTACTTCTGACTGGTTTACCGCAGCAAATATTCCGAAAGCCGGACACGTATAATCAACCAGGCCAATTTCAACTACAAGGGTTGCTTTTGAGCCTTTTAAAGCATGTACTGCATCGAAATAAGGAAATGTTTTTAGCATTTTCTCTTTGTCTTTTTGAAAGCCAAATGGTTTTGGCCAGCCCCCGGTTTGGCCGATAAGTGTACGGCCAAAATCGCACATTGCCGGAACCGTTGCCACCACCGCTGTAACACGTGGATCCAGACCGGCAGCAGCCAGCGCCTGTCCTCCACCCTGGCTTTCGCCAATTACAATAATTCGTTTACCGTCCCACTCGGGCTGAGCACACAAAAAATCGAGCGTTCTCAACAGCCGCAAATACATTCCCCTGAAATAATTTTGCTCCCGGTCTTCAGCACCAATTTCCCAATAATTCTTTAACTCACCTGCCTCCAGTTGGTCGTAATATTCCTGTGGCTGCCCGTTCAACATTCCATGTGCATTCAGATCAAACGAAAGAGCTCCTTTTCCCTTTTTCGCATATCGCAAAGCTGTTTCGGGCCGCGACAAACACCACGATCCTTTTACTCCCGCAGCATGTACATTCAGCACAATCGGTAAACTTCCCTTTTCGGCATTTTCGGGTTTTGCAAAATAACCACGCGCCGGTTTGGGCCCCACACAGTTAATCTCAACATCTTCACAAACATATCCGGCTTCTGTGTTTTCAACTTTCGCTACCGTAAGTTTAAGAGGCAACTTTCGTAATGCTTTCTTTTCCTTTTTCCAATACGAATCAAAATCTTTGGGACGTTTCGTGGCAGGATTCAATTCTTCTGAGTCGACAATAACACCGGTTGAAACTACTTCATCTCCGGCTTTCACACTACAGATCATCGACACAGGTTCATCAAATTTCCCACTCAATAAAACCAGTTCTTTCTCAGGGGCTGCAATTGATTTCCATTTGGCCTTTGTGGAAAAGTTTTTATCTGTTTTCACCAGAAGCGAATCTGATTTCAGGTCGCGCACCAGCAGGCTAACCCTTACATTTTCGCCTTTTTTGTAGATTCCGTCTTGGTTACTTTGTTTCAGAATAAGCGTTTGGGCAAAAGCGCCGGAGATTGCCAGCAGTACAAAAGCTGTACTTAGTAGCAGGTATTTGATTTTATTCATTGTAGTTAATTGTTACCGGAGTTGAAAAATAGTTGAATTTCACAAAGCAAACAAAAGCTTTTTCACCTTTTTGTAAACTTCACGCTAAGAGCGTCCCCAATGAATGTATATGAAAGCATCCTTAACCAGGTTATTGAAAACAACAGGAGGTTTAAGCCCAATCGATAATACAAAAACCTCATCAGTTCTTTTGGAAAGATTGCATCTATCGGAATCAGAATAATCAGCAAAAAGTTAATCCACAGCAATACTTTGTCGAACGTAGTTTTTTGATCTGACAAATGCCACAAAACCAGCCCTGCCATTGCAATAACATAGGTATGTTTTTCGGCGGTGGTGCTAAACAGAATTACCCAACCGAGTACAATACCGAGCACCTGTGTTCGAAAAGCCGCATTGTTGTGTTTTTTATGATTGGCAAGAATCAACAAGCTAATAATCGCCAATGAAACTACCTGGATTATGGGAATTTGATTTACCGCATTTTTGTATCCCAGTATGTAAAACAGGCGATAAATCACTTCGAAATCAAGCGGATTATGCCGCTGATCGATGGCAACAAACCACGATTGATAATAAGCTAAAAGTTCAGAAAATGAAACCTTAAGCAATGGAATCAAAAACAACAAAACGGACAAAACGACAACAGCCAGCACGTTTCGCCAAAACCGCCGGTAAAACAATAAAGTTCCGAGTTGTATAAAACCATAAATTTTTGAAAAGCCTGAAAACAAGATGACGACAATTCCGTACAGAAACCGATTTTGCTCGCACAATGAGTAAGCCAGCAGAAAAAAGGATGCTACAAAAAGGTTGGATTGAAAATAAAACAAATCGGTTAACGCAATCGGAAACAAAAACCAGAAAACAAAACGTTTTCTCTTTGTATTGAACAAGTTTGCCGGGAGCGTAAAAACGGCACAAAAAAACAGCGAATAGTTAAATATATTCCAAAATACCGCCCCCAGCCAAGATGGCAGAAATGCAAAAAACAAGAAAAAAACAGAAAAAACCGGTCCGTACAAATACCGGTCAAGCGGGTGTTGCCATTCGGCGTAGGGATTGATGCTGTTCCAAAAATCGAGTGTTCCAAATTTATAAACCAGGAAAACTTTGTAGCGCTCATCAATTACCATTGCCACTGTAACCAGCAACACCAGTATAAAACCTAACACATAAATAAATCGTGATGAAGTAAATAGTTTCCTGATCCGGTCTTTTTGCTTAACAGAAACGAGCATTCTTTTGGCTGCTTAAACGGTTTTGAGCTTGAAAAATACTGATTTTCGAAGAATTCTCTATCCCGACAGAGCCCATTCAGGAAATTAAAGTATAAAAAGAGGCAGCTCAAACGAACCACCTCTTCCTATTCTATATTTTTTACTTTAAATTATTTCAAATCAAAACGATCCAGATTCATAACTTTTACCCACGCAGCAACAAAGTTTTTTACAAACTTTTCTTTTGAATCGGCACATCCGTAAACTTCGGCCAAAGCACGCAATTCAGAGTTCGATCCAAAAATAAGATCAACCCGCGTACCTGTCCACTTTAGTTCACCACTGTTTCTGTCACGGCCTTCAAACAAGTCGCCGTCTTCTGAAACCGGTTTCCATACTGTTGACATATCCAGCAGATTTACAAAGAAATCGTTGGAAAGTACTCCCGGATTTCCGGTAAATACTCCGTGTTGCGAATGATCATAATTGGCATCTAAAACCCGCATTCCACCAACAAGGACAGTCATTTCAGGTGCAGTAAGCGTTAAAAGCTGTGCTTTATCAACCAGCATCTCTTCTGCCGAAACAGAATACTTCTTTTTCATGTAATTTCTGAATCCGTCGGCAGCCGGTTCCAGCACTCCAAACGAATCAATATCGGTTTGTTCCTGCAGGGCATCTCCCCGTCCGGGAGTAAACGGAACGACAATATCAACGCCGGCACTTTTTGCCGCTTGTTCAACTCCTGCACCCCCCGCCAGTACAATCAAATCGGCCATCGAAACTTTCTTGCCAAATTCTTTTTGAATGCCTTCCAGGGTATCAAGAACTTTTGCCAATTGTTCCGGGTTATTTACTTCCCAGTCTTTTTGCGGTGCTAAGCGGATTCTTGCTCCATTTGCCCCTCCCCGTTTATCTGAACCACGGAAAGTAGATGCTGATGTCCACGCTGTTGATACCAATTGCGAAACCAACAAACCTGAATTGAGTATTTTCCGTTTCAACTCGGCAATATCCTGTTCTGTTATCAACTCATGTGTTGTCACCGGAATCGGATCCTGCCAGATTAAATCTTCTGCGGGTACTTCAGGCCCCAGATACCGGGTACGAGGCCCCATATCGCGATGCGTAAGTTTAAACCAGGCTTTGGCAAACACTTCTGCAAATTCATCGGGATGTTCATAAAAACGCCGGGAGATTTTCTCATACTCCGGATCAAAACGCAGTGAAAGATCGGTAGTCAACATAGCCGGGGCAATTCTTTTTTCCGGATCATGCGCATGAGGAACACTTCCCGCACCTGCCTGTCCTCTCGGTTTCCACTGATAGGCACCTGCCGGACTTTTAGTAAGTTCCCATTCGTAATCAAAAAGATTTTCAAAGAAGTTATTGCTCCATTTGGTTGGTGTTTTGGTCCAGGTTACTTCCAATCCGCTCGTGATGGTATCAGCACCTTTTCCGGTTCCAAAACTGCTTTTCCAGCCTAAGCCCTGTTCTTCAATAGGCGCTGCTTCAGGCTCTGGGCCAACATGTTTGGCATCGCCTGCTCCTTGTGTTTTCCCAAAAGTGTGCCCGCCTGCAATCAATGCCACTGTTTCTTCGTCGTTCATTGCCATTCGGGCAAAGGTTTCGCGAATATCAATGGCTGCTTTCAAAGGATCCGGCTCTCCGTTCGGCCCTTCCGGATTAACATAAATCAAACCCATTTGTACCGCTGCAAGTGGATTCTCCAAATCACGTTCGCCGGTGTATCGCTCATCTTCGAGCCAGGTCTTCTCTACTCCCCAGTAAACATCCATTTCGGGTTCCCAAACATCTTCGCGGCCGCCACCATAGCCAAAAGTTTTAAATCCCATCGATTCCAGCGCCACATTCCCGGCGAGGATCATCAGATCGGCCCAGGAGATTTTTCGCCCGTATTTTTGTTTGACCGGCCAAATCAGTCGGCGGGCTTTATCCAAACTAACGTTATCAGGCCAGCTGTTAAGCGGAGCAAAACGTTGCTGCCCGGTACCTGCTCCGCCCCGGCCATCTCCCGAACGATAAGTTCCGGCACTGTGCCATGCCATTCGGATAAATAAAGGCCCGTAGTGCCCGTAATCGGCCGGCCACCAGTCTTTCGAATCAGTCATCAGATCGGTCAAATCCTTCTTTACTGCTTCCAAATCGAGGCTTTTAAATGCTTCGGCATAATTAAAATCATCTCCCATCGGGTTTGACAGAGAGGAATGCTGACGAAGAATATTCAGCTTTAATTGGTTGGGCCACCAATCGCGGTTTGAAGTACCGCCACCGGCTGTGTGTTTTGCTGCTCCACCATGAAACGGGCATTTACTTTCATTGCTTACGGATGAATCCGAATGTTTATTACTTTCCATTTTATCAAGATTTTATGTAGTTGAACTCAAGATACAATAATCAATATTTATTAATTTTATTGACCTATAAATTTAACTTATGCTCTGGTTCTTTTCGGATATCTTAATTTACAAAAGAATTGTCCTTTGTCCCAAAAAAATCCAGTCTCAAATGTTTCAGTCGGCATAAACAGGCATCATAAAAGGCCTTAAACCGGGGAATGTATTTTTCCTGTTTTGGCCAAAGAAAAAGAAGTTGTATTATCAACTTAGTTGCTCAACAAACATTCCCTGCGTTTTGATTGTTGTTCAGGATAATCAACAAATAGAACAACTTTCAACAACATTTTAATTCAATGAATCATTCACGAACGATTGCCGGCCTCCCTTCCAATGTATGGATACTAACCATCGCACAAGCGCTAATTTTATCGGTAAGTTCGCTGGTTGTCTTTGTAGGCGGACTGGTAGGCACTCAACTGGCGCCTGTTGAAAATCTGGCTACACTTCCGGTTGCCAGCATTGTTGTAGGAACAGCCGTTGCCATCCCTCCGGTTACCTTGCTAATGAATTCCATCGGTCGCCGTCGTTCATTTTTTATTATCGGAATATACTCTGTTCTGGTTGCCTTTTTCGCAGGCTATGCAATACATATTTCCAATTTCTACCTGTTTGTCTTTAGCACTTTTCTTTTTGGCGCTACATCGGCATGTGTCATGCAATTTCGCTTTGCATCGATGGAAAGTGTTGACGAGGCCTTAATTCCCAAAGCAGCATCCATGGTCCTAATTGGCGGAATTGCCGCAGCTTTTCTGGGGCCGGAAATTGCCGTTCTGGGGAAAGACCTGCTGGACGTTGAATTTGCGGGGTCCTTTCTTCTGCTGAGTGTTTTGTTTGCACTGGCAATGCTATTTTTGCTCGGCTTTAAAAACCCGGTAATCCGTGAAGAGAAAGCGGAAAGTCCGCAACGACCTTTAAAAGCAATCTTTCAGCAACGTATTTTTTGGGTGGCTCTGCTGGCTGCCACCATCGGTTATGCAGTAATGAGTTTTATTATGACAGCTACACCGGTACACATGCATGTGATGGAAGGACATTCGCTGGAACAAACAAAGTGGGTCATTCAAAGCCATATTATCGCCATGTTTTTGCCATCGCTGATTACAGCGTGGATCATCAGAAAACTGGGCATTCCGTTAATGATGCTTATCGGGTTGGTTGCTTATCTGGCCTGTGTAGCCATTGCATTTTTCGGGCAACACCTGCTCAACTACTGGGTATCACTGGTTTTGCTGGGCATAGGCTGGAACTTTCTGTTTATCGGCGGAACTACCCTGTTGCCTCAGGCCTACCGGGCCGGCGAGCGGTTCAAAGTCCAGGCAGTAAACGATTTTGTAATCTTCGGAACACAAGCGGTTGCTTCGCTTTCTGCCGGATGGTTTATTTTTGCTGTGGGTTGGAAGATATTGCTTTTGCTCAACCTGCCGTTTATCTTTTTTCTGATGGTTGTTATCCTGAAATGGAACAACAGAAATACTGAACCGGCTATCATCAAAACATAAAAAAACATCCTCCCCGCGAAAGAACGATACTCTTTTTTTCACACAAAGCTTTGCCAATGCTTATTGACAGCCCTTTGTAAGCTTTCGAGACTATGTTTCCGGTGCATGGCAACCCTCTGTAACTGTTACAGAACCTTGCCAACGATGCACGACACCACTTTGTAACTGTTACATAACAATGCCGCCAATGCGCGGCAACCTTATGTTCGCTTGCAGAACCATCCCACGGGTGCGTGGCAAGGCTTTGTAACTGTTACAAACCCGTGCCAACGGTGCGCGGCAACATTTTGCAACGCTTGCAAAGTGTCGCCTCCGGCCGATAGAAGCCTCTCTCTATCAGCACATTAAGGCATTTCCAATGGGCGGTATTTTTGCTGAAACCCGCAGCTGGCGGGGGAGTGGGGCAATCAGATTTAATCCCGGAGGGATTGCATGGTTATAGAAAAACATCGAAGCAGGAAAACGTGCGACTCCAGCCGGAGTCGAATGTTCGTTCGGCACATTTCCCAACTACAGACATTTGAATCCTCCGGATTCTTATTACCAAACGGTCCAGCAAAGCCAGAGACACTCCAATCGCCGATCATTTCCTTGACATCAACAAGACCATATCAATGCTTTAGCTTTCGCAGTAAAAACGATACAAAAAAACCGGGAGCGCCCCGGTTTTGCTTTTATTCATTTCAACTTATTATCCATGAATTGCCCCCACTTTATCACGCAGGGAAACTGTTCTTGTTGATAGTGACACTAGACCTGGGCCAAATAACAAAATCCCGGCGGGATTAAATGTTTATAGAAAAAATGCTTTTGTTCTATGTACGACTCCGGCCGGAGTCGAATGTTCGTTCGGCACATTTCCCAACTACAGACATTTGAATCCTCCGGATTCTTATTACCAAACGGTCCAGCAAAGCCAGGGACACTCCAATCGCCGATCATTTCCTTGACATCAACAAGACCATATCAATACTTTAGCTTCCGCAGTAAAAAAGTACAAAAAACCGGGCATCCCCCGGTTTTTGCTTTCATTCATTTCAACTTATTATCCATGAATCGCCCCCACTTTATCGCGCAGGGAAACGGGTTGTTGCTGACGAATCACACTTAGGATTTCGGCTAAAATGGAAACTGATATTTCGGAAGCGCTTTCTGCACCAATATTAATTCCGGCCGGACCGTGTATCTGATCCAGAAACTCAAGTGGAATCCCGGGCATATAATCCAACACCATTGAAAGCACACGCTCGCGACGGCTGACCGCCCCAAGCAAACCCAGGTAAGCCGGTTGTTTTTCTTTCAGCGCCAACAGGTATTGCACATCTTTATTAAAACTATGCGTCATTAACACAACGGCTGTTTGTCTATCAATTTCCAGACGATTGATTTCTTCGTAGGCAGGAGTGATCAAAGCACCTGCACCGGGAAAATAATCACAGGATTTCTGCTCATCCGGAGAAGCGACCACGGTTACTTCCCAACCCAATAATTTGGCAGCCTTGCTAAGTTCCACGGCATCGTGTTCGGCCCCAAAAACATACAGTTGAAACAAAGGCTCAAAAGTCTGTTTGAAAACCTGCAGGTCACCTTTGGGTTCAAAAGAAAGACGAAGTGCATGTTTCTTTCCGTTTAGGCAGATAACCGATCCAACATTTTCATACTCTCCCACTTCGGGATTAAAATACGATTCCATTTCAAAAGGCTGTCTGCTTTTGAGTTGCTTTTCAAAAGCCTGAAGTATTTCATCGGAAATAAACACCGGCTCAATCAACAGGGTAATAATGCCTTCGCAACCAATTCGCAAACGTCCGTCGTAGGTCATGATTTTCGGCTGGCCACTTCGGAATACGCTTGTTGCCTGTCTCACGATCTCGCTCTCCACACAACCTCCGCTCACAGCCCCCACTGTTTTACCCTCATCATCAATGATCATCCTTACGCCGGGGCGCCGGTACGAAGTTCCGTCAAGGGCAACCACCGAAACAAAAACAGCCTTCTTGCCCAACTTTTGCCATGAAGTAAGGGTATGGAAAAGAAGCTTCAGTTCGTGTGTCATTTTTTGGTTTTTATTGAAATTCGTTTTTTATACCTCAAAAGTGTTCTTAATAAACGGCTGATGGTAATACCGCGTTCCGGTTGCCTTGTAAAGCGCGTTGGCCAGCGCTGCCATTACCGGCGGATAAGGCGGCTCGCCCAATCCTGTAGGATGGATGTCGTTCTCCACAAAAGCTACATCAATTTTTTTAGGCGCCTCAGCATAACGGATTAAACGGTAACTATCAAAATTATTTTGCTCCGGCTCGCCATTATTAAAGGTAAGTTCACCAAACATAGCTGTTCCAATTCCGTCAACCACCGATCCTTCGGTCATGTTTACCGCAGCATCGGGATTCACAACAATACCACAGTCCACCGCATTATACACGCGGTCCACTTTGGGCTCGCCGTTTTCCATTACAATATCGAGTACCTGAGCTACGTAACTTCTGTGACAAAAATAGGCTGATACTCCACGGTGTTTTCCTGAGTTATCCGTATCCCATCCCGATTTTTTGCGTACCAGTTCCAGCACTCCCGCATAACGGGCAGCATCGTAATCGTTGTTTTCGCCTACCGGATTTTCCTGAGCACGTTTCAACAGGTCGAGGCGGAACTGAATCGGATCCACTCCCATTTCTTCAGCCAGTTCGTCAAGGAACGACTGTTCGGCTGCTGCATTAAAATTGGAAGCCGGAGCACGCATTGCCCCCACGCTGATATTGGACTCCACCGTCCAGCTTTCGGCAAGGTAATTATCGAGTGCACCTGCCGGAAAACGGTTGGCATGAAGGGCGCTCTCCGGAACCCCGCCCATTTTTACGTGAAAAGCAGTGAGTTTATTATCAGCATCCAGTGCAGCGCGGTAAACAGCGTGGTACATCGGACGATAAATACCGGCAGTCATTTCATCTTCGCGGGAGTACACCAATTTTACCGGCGCTTTCATTTTTTGGGAGATCAAAGCCACTTCCACCATAAAATGCCCATACAAACGACGGCCAAACCCGCCCCCCATGCGGGTCATTTGTACCTCTACTTTTTCAAGTGGAAATTCCAGGCGATCTGCAACCGTTTTTGC
Organism: Draconibacterium sp.; assembly: GCA_047975435.1. GTDB lineage: Bacteria > Bacteroidota > Bacteroidia > Bacteroidales > Prolixibacteraceae > Draconibacterium. The sequence goes on from JBKEDN010000149.1 coordinate 32,334, forward strand.
CATAAACTCGGGCGATTGCGTTGGACCGACCAAAACAGCGCTGTCTTCTTTCACATCGGCAAAAAAGTTCATGGGTTCCATCGGGACATGTGCGAGGAACGGTGCGGTATAAGTTCGTTCAAGTATTTTAGCTGCTTTTTTAAACGCCTCTTCCGGGTTGCCATCCTTACGGACAACGCGGGCATTTTCGGCAGCTGCGGCCATCATTTTTTTCTTATGTTCGGCAGTACTTTCCAAACCTCCGGGAATAGTCACTTCCCTGGAATTTCCACCCCAACCGGCCGCCTTATACTTTTGTTCAGCAAAAGGCTTCCATTCTACGTTCAACATTAATTTGGCAGTCATCACTTCCCAGGTTGAATGGCCAACAACAGCAACCAGTTCGGTAAATGATGAAGTATCTGACCATTGACGTGCATAATCATCGTTATAAACTTTTATGGAGAAAATATCCTTTATCCCGGGCATTGTTTTTATATCCGTTGCATCAAATGATTTTAGTGTCATTCCAAATGCCGGCGGATGAATGATCATTGCAGTTAACATGCCATCCACTCTGTAGTCGAGACCAAACAACGGTTTCCCGGTGACAATCCCAAGCCCGTCCACATTTTTCTGTGAATTTCCAACAATCCTGAAATCTTTCAGGTCTTTCAGTTCCACTTCTTCCGGAACAGGAATTTCCACTGCAGCAGAAGCAAATTCACCATAACCGGCCTTTTTGCCGCTACTCGTATGATGAATAACACCTATTTCGGTGGATACTTCTTCAAGCGGAACATTCCAGGCTTCGGCGGCGGCTTTTTTTAGCATGTAACGCGCCGAAGCCCCAGCAGTTCGAAGCGCTGTCCAGGTGGTTCGGATGGAATCACTTCCACCCGCCAGTTGTCGTGTATATTTCCGGGTATTAAGCGGCGCCTGTTCTACGATAACATTTTTCCAGTCCACATCCAGCTCCTCGGCCACAATCATTGGCATCGAAGTTTTTACATTCTGCCCAATTTCGGGATTTGGAGACAGGATGGTCACCACACCGTTTTCACCGATTTTCAAATATGCGTTTACTTCAAACCACTCATCAGGCATCACCAGGCCTTTAGGCGTATCGGCAGTGCAGGCCGAAGCCAGCCAGTTAAAACCGATCAGCAGTCCACCTCCAGCTGCCAGCGAAGTTTTGAAAAAAGAACGTCGGTTGTATGTTGTTTTTACACGTGTCATGTTTTGTGATTTTAGTTTAACCAGTAATCTCAGAGAATAACGCTATGCCCCGGCAGCAGTTTTTATGGCAGCCTTAATCCTTGTGTAGGTCCCGCACCGGCAAATATTACCGTTCATCGCCGTTTCAATTTCCTCGTCAGTCGGATTTGGATTTTCATTTAAAAGCGCCACCGCCGACATAATTTGCCCCGACTGGCAATATCCGCATTGCGGGACATCGTGTTCAAGCCAGGCTTTTTGTACCGGATGATCGCCGTGTTCGGAAAGACCTTCGATAGTGGTGATTTCTTTGTCGCCCACCGAATCGACAAAAGTAATGCAGGAACGCACTGCCTTTCCATCGAGATGAATGGTGCAGGCACCGCATTGCGCCATTCCGCAGCCAAACTTGGTTCCAACCAGGTTTAAATGATCCCGAAGTACCCAAAGCACGGGAGTGGAAGGATCAACATCGACCTGGTATTCTTTCTTGTTGATTTTTAGATTAAAAATTGCCATAGGATATTTATACTTGTTAAGTAATCAATCGATTATCAATATAATAAACAAATCACTGCTTCGAGTTATTTGAATCACATCTTATAAATGAATCTGTTACAAAACCACAATCAGTTTGTTGAAGAACAAGCAATTGCAAACAAATGTTTTAAATTTAAGAAATCACACTGACAATTGTTCCATTTTAAAGTTTATTCTGCCAAACATTCGCGAAGGATTGCTTCCACATGAATTTTTGTTGTATTAAGAAATGGAAGGCCGAGATACTCCGGTTCGGGCAATAAAAGCGGGAATTCTGTACATCCCAAAATAACCGAATCTATACTGTACAATTCTTTCATTTCGGAAACGATCTCCAAAAACCGGCGCCGGGTAGCGTCGCTGAAAATACCCAATTCCATCTCATTAAACACTTTTTGGTTGATGTACTCAATCTGGTCCGGATTTGGAACCACTATTTCCATGCTATCGCGTTGAAATACTTTCTGATAAAAATCGTTTTGCATGGTGAATTTCGTACCTAAAAGTGCACATTTTTTAAGTGCAAGTGACTGGGCGCAAACAGCGCAACTTTCTACAATACTAATCAAAGGAATATCGGCTACTGTCTGAATTTCGCTGAATATCAGATGTGGAGTATTGGCACTTAAAACTGCAAAATCAGCGCCTGCTGCTTTTATACGGTTCACCGCTCCGGCAATATAAGTTGTTGCTTCATCGTACCTCTGTTGATCGAATAACGACACCAGTTTCCAAATATCAACACTGTAAATCACAATTTCAGGATAAACCTTGTCCCCGCCGGTGTAATGCTTATTAAAATGGTCAATAATTGCTTTATAATAATCGATGGTAGCTTCGGGTCCCAACCCGCCAAGTATTCCAATGTTTTTCATGCTTACACAATTTTATTCGCAGTCGGGTGATTTTATTTCGGCAGCTTTACAACAATCCGGGTGATCGTTGATACATACTTTGACATAATCATATTCTTTCCCACTTTTTTTGAACTCGGGCAATGTAAGTGGTAATTCTGACAAACGGAAGTAACCTACATAATGTTCATTCCGGGTGTAAACTTCGAAATACTGATTCCCCGGATTTTGTACTTCAAAATTAATGGTTAGCTGATAAGTAGAATCGTTTACACATTCGCCAACGGTTAAATTAAGTTCGCTGATTTCACAACTTCCCCCACTACAATCCGGTGCTTCGAATTCTGCCACCCGGCAACAATCAGGATGATCATTAATACATACTTTTATGAAATCGTAGTCCTTCCCGCTGGTTTCGAAATTCTCAATTTTTATTGGCAGGTCTGCCAGCTTGTAAGTTCCAATCAGCTGGTTATCGCGCACATAAACGTTAAAAAAGTCGTTCCCCGGATTTTCATATGCAAAATTCAAATGCAGGTTGTATGTCCCCTCATCGGTACAATCTCCTACCTCTACCTGTAATTCTCCAACCGAACATCCTTTATCGGAACAATCCGGTGCTTTGAATTCTGCCACCCCGCAACAATCGGGATGATCGTTAATACATACTTTTATGAAATCGTAGTCCTTTCCGCTGGTTTCGAAATTCTCAATTTTTATTGGCAGGTCTGCCAGCTTGTAAGTTCCAATCAGCTGATTATCGCGCACATAAACATTAAAAAAGTCGTTCCCAGGATTTTCATATGCAAAATTCAAATGCAGGTTGTACCTTCCCTCACCGGTACAATCTCCTACCTCTACCTGTAATTCTCCAACCGAACATTCTTTGTCGGAACAGTCAGGAGCTTTGAATTCGGTTTCTTCGCAGCAGTCCGGTTTGTCGTTGATACAAACTTTCAGGTAATCAAAATCCTTCCCCGACAATGGAAAATTATCGATTGTCAAGGGCAATTCCGACAATGAATAATACCCGATCCAATTGTTGTTTCGCGTGTATAGCTCAAAATAGTTATTGCCCGCATTCTCAACACTAAAGTTAACCGTAAGCCGGTAAGTCGAATCTGTCAAACATTCTCCAACCGTAACCTCGATTTTGGAAATGATACAAGGTTCAGAAAGCTGCGTACAACTGCTGAAACCCAGACACAAAATGATTAAGTATAGAATCTGATTCATAAGATGATAAAGTTATTTGTCCTGTCCGAGATTCAAGTTAATCCATTTTCGTGGATTTTCAAAAAGATGACCGGATGAAGCTTTTTCAAAATTTTCGAAGCCTAACAATGGAAGCTCAACTCGTGTAATACGCTTTTCTGAACAATGCAAGTTAAAAACAATTTTTGACTGACTAACCTATCTTAAAGCTACAGCACCAACACTCATACACCTTCATACACAATTGTAAATCAGCAATTTATTTCGTAACTTATTTTATTAAATCCAAAAATTAACTGATATGAAAAGACTGTATTTTATTGCTGTAATGGCACTTTTTGTGCTTGGTTGCACTTCTCCGGATCCTGAACAGGAAAAAGCCAGTGTTGAAAAAGCCATCAACGAATTTTATGCTGCTGCCCAGAAATTTGATTACGAAGCGATCCCGACTTTTTGTACTTCAGACTTTACGGCTTTTGAAGACGGAATGTTCTTCAACAGCATCAACGATTTTATGGATGTCTTCAAATCTTTTGAGGGAGCTACGATTGACATGAAACTGGATTTTATAAAAACAGACGTATCTGGAAACATGGCTACTTCGGTTGTAAAATTTGATGCCCATTTTAACAAAGGACCGGCAAAAACTCATTTTTCAACCTATGAAAACTATGTCCTTAAAAAAGTAAATGGCAAATGGCTGCTGAACTATTTCCACAGCTCTCATCAGCCCAATCCTGAAGATACCGATTTTGCCAGTGTTCACTTACTGAAAGTACCGGACGGACTGGATATAAAACAACTGGAAGATGGAATAGCCAAGCTGAATGCCGCAATTTCTTCGCTGGGATACTGGGGTTGCGGTTATAAACTGCTAAAAGTAAACGAAAGCACCGGAGGCACTTACAATTATTTCATTAAGGGTAATTGGAACAACGCGGAAAGCTACAAAACAATCCACGACAGCGAAGCTTATAAAAATGTATCCGATAATATGCCGGAGGGATTAAATGACTTCTTTAAAGACCAGGTTTATGCGAAAGTGGAGAAGATGAAGTAAACATCAAGGCCTATTAGAGTTATCACGAAGTCTGTTTCTCCTCCTCATTAGGAGGAGTACTTAGTCGAAGCCTGCGGAGACTGAGGAAGGTGGTAGTTTTATTATTTGCGTTTGTGGAAGAAAATTGTACCACCCTGCCAGCGAATTGACATTTGTTTTTATTTCGAATCAATCGTTCTCCTTATTCGCTGTGTTGGGTTTCAGCACCAGCAACTGGAGCAAAACTGCTGCTGCTACCGGAATGGCAAGCATGGCCATATCCCTGCCCAGATGCCCTGAATCAGTTGACTTTCCGAGCAACTCTGTTACAAAAGCACCTGCAAAAACACCAGTCAGGTTCATCAATCCATAACCAGTTGCCCGATGCCGTGGCGAAACAAATTGGCATAATATGGGCATATTGTTTGCGTCGAACATTCCATATCCGATTCCGAATAAAACACCTCCACTTAAAATACCAACAAGTCCGTGACTAAACCCAAGCAAAAGAAGCGAGGGAATGAGTAAACTTAATCCAATGGCTCCGGTATAGATTCGCCCTCTCAGGTTTTTCATGATCCATCGATCTGCCAGAATACCACCGAAAATCACTCCTATAAACGAAGATGCAGCGATGGTAATCGTAGCCAGTGGCCCGGCTTTCGACATATCCATTCCGAGGCTTTCGGAGAACAATGTTGGAAGCCAGTTTTTGGTTGCCCACCCCGGAAAACTAGGGGCTGCAAAATAAAACAAGATCACCCAAAAACTGACCGTTCCCAACAGCATTCCCAAACTTTTTGTTACCGACGAAAACCCGCTAATTTTTACAAATTTCTTTTCAGGTGCAGGCTGTGAAGCCGGTGCAAAGCGATCTTTCTTTTCACGTAGGAAGAAAATCAGCACAAGACTGTAGGCAATCCCGATTAAACCAAACGAATGAAAGGCCGTTTGCCACGAAAACTGATGTGCCACTGTAGCACCGAAACCACCGATTGCCTGTCCGAAATACAAACCTGTCATATGAATCCCTACGGCCAGCGAGCGGGTACCTTCGCGGTGATAATCGGCAATCAACGCCAGTGCAGCCGGAATATATAATGCTTCGCTAATCCCCATCAATGCCCTCAAAACATACAAAACCTGGAAATTATTTGAATAGCCCATCGAGAGTGTAACCCCAGACCATACAGCCAGACTTCCAACAATCAGCCATTTTCGGTTGACTCGGTCAGCAATCAATCCGGCCACCGGACTCATAAAACCATATATCCAAAGGAACACGGCCATTAAACGGCCAAAATTCTCCGCCGTTTCCAACTCTTTTATATCGATCATCATCGAAACCTTCATGGTTGATAGCATCTGGCGATCCATATAATTCAGCAGGGCCACCACCCATAAAAGTCCGACTACAACCCAGGGATATATTGATTTTACTTTGCTTTGATTCATTTTAGTTTGTTTTTACAGCTTCAATGTTTATTCGTTATTACTGTCGTGTCAAACGTGTTTTATCACGACGTCATGCTGAATTCATTTCAGCATCTTTGCTCAAAATGCAGATTCCGAAATAAATTCGGAATGACGATACGTCAATTTAAAGTTGACACGACACTAGTCGTCGTCGTCTTCGAAGCTTGTACTAAAGAATGCAGCATGTACCGGGGCCGGACACGGACTATCGTCTCCTTTTACGGCCGCCCAGATTACCTTATTAAACAGATCATCCGGAATGCTATCTTCCTTTTTAAAGTTAAAGGTTTCACTTAAGCGCGACATCGCCGTTTCGCGTGTATTTTTCAAATTCAGATCAATTTGATTCGGCAAGGCCTTAAAAGGAGGATGGTCCGCTGCTTTATTAAAACAACGCCACATGGGCTCGGCCGAAGCATCGTACTGGCTCATGGGAGGTAATCCTAAAATAAGTTCGATCGTACGTAACGCCGAAGAAGTAGAATACATGGTATGATCTACAAAACCCTGCTTTACAAAGCCCCCGGCAATGTATGCAGTAGTACGGTGTGCATCTACGTGGTCGGGGCCATTTTGGGCATCATCTTCCAGAATAATTACCAGCGACTCTTTCCAAATCGGAGAATGGCTCAGGTATTCTACAAACATTCCAACTGCCAGGTCGTTATCAGCCACATGTGCCTTTGGTGTTGTCCGGCCAACTCTTAAGCCTTCGGTATGATCGTTTCCAAAACGTAAACTATTAAATTGCGGAACCTCGCCTTTCGCCAGTAGTTTTTCAAAATCTTCTTTCCACCAGCGAAATCTTACCGTGTCGCGAATCGACATATCCCAGCCAATGTATTCTTCGCAAAAATGGCCTTCCAGAACCGGAATATTGGGCTTTTTGTTTCCAATAAATTCACCATAGCTTCGGTACGACACACCGTATCGTTTGCAAAAATCCCAAAGAAATCCGTTTTTATTGTTCGAAACTTCGCGCTTTCCTTCTCCCGGATAAAAACCACCTCTCCCGCCATAACTTGTAGGCCAGTTTTTTTCAAGGTAATCGGTAGCATAAGCCCCCATTGTCCAGTTGTGGCCATCGGCGCTTACTTCGCCATTTACATAAAAATTATCCAGTAACACAAACTGTTCAGCAATTGCGTGCTGATTAGGTGTTACATCCCTTCCAAAAAGAACAAGGTTCGGATCTCCGTTTCCTTGTGGAAGATCACCCAAAACCTGATCGTATGTCCGGTTCTCTTTTATCACGTAAAAAACATATTTGATCGGCGATTTCCCGCCTACTGTCATTGGCACCGGATTTCCTTCTTCTCCTTTCGAAACCATTTCTGTTTCTTTACTGTAAGGTACATTTTCATATACCGCACGAGAATAAATACCAAGCTGCTTTTCGTCCGGCGTTTCAACCGACTGTAAAGTTCCGGTAAACAGCCCCCCGATGTATTGAACTTTTGCATTTCCAATATCTCCATGATGCTCCACTCGTTCTTTTTTGCTCACCGGACTCGGACCCAAAGGATTCGCTTTTGAAGTAAGCCCCTTTCCGTTTGCAATAAAAATATTTTTCCTGACTACCCGCACAGCTGTCGGATACCAGGCGGTTGGAATAAATCCTTTGCTAAAACTCTCACCGGGCTCACTAACATCAAAAACTGCCAGGCAATTGTTATCGGCATTGGCTACGTAAAGCGTTTTTTCATTCTCGCTTAATGCCACACTGTTGGTTGTTGAGCCCGAAGGTGCATCGGGATAAAGAGCTGCATTCAATACCTCAATTACCCTTTTTTGTTCGAGTGAAATTACCGAAACAGAATTATCGTTGGCATTCGCCACAAAAAGGTATTTGTTGTTTTTTGTAACGCATAAATCGTTGGGGTTATCACCTACCGGGATTGCTCCGGAAATCTCCTGTGTTTCAGTATCAAACAGAATTACTTTATCGCCTCCCCAGCAAGAAATGTACAGTGTTTTACGGTCGTTCGACAAAAGACAGGTATAGCCTTCACCCCCCAGCGGAATCTGCTTCTGAATTTTCTTGTCTTTTAAACCAACCACATACAACGAATTGTTTTCTTTGGTTACTGCATAAAGCAATTGCCGGCTATCGTCAACCGCAATTCCGGCCACTGATATAAGATTGGGCCAGGGCTTACCCAACGCGATGGTGTCGGCAGCAAGCAGTTTTTTGTCTTTTATCTGGTAGCGAATAATCCAGTTGTCGTTTCCACCTGAAGCATACAGCGATTTTTCGTCTTTCGAGAACGTAAGTCCCAACCAGCTTTTACCGATAACCACCGAGTCAAGTAATTTGAACTCTTTGCTGTCAAACAGCTGAATACTCTGCGTACTTTGTCCGTTGTTGGTTACTGCCAGCATTTCTCCCGACGAAGAAACAGCGATATTTAAAGGCAGATCGCCAAGCGGAAGCTTTTTCCCCACCGGGGTAAGTTTCCAACCATTGGGAAGTGCTACCTGCGTTTCCATAATTTCGGGTAACGACTGCGCAAACCCGGGAACAATTGTACCTGCCAAAACAAATGCGAGAAGAACAAGAAAAGTTATTCTCTTTTTTACATTTAACATTGAAATCAAGTTTAGTTGTTTATACAATTAATCATCCAGTCCGGTTGCCTGCTCGGGCAAATACTTTATAACCGCACCAAAGACACTTTCAAAAGTAAACAAATAACTGCGAACTGCTGTTGACAAACAATTTCTTCTTTGTAACATTATTGTTACACGCATGTTTGCATTTACTAACATGGGAATTATGTTACAGGTCTTAGTAACTGTTAAAAGTGGGGTTAAATTTTGTTATTTCATTCAGCTTAAAAATCTTTTACATAGTTTTGCACGTATTCCAAAAGAATTGACATGATCAGATTTCCGGCACTACTATTAATTTTGATGGCACTGGCTTATGGATCCCGAGCCCAGGACAACACCACCTTAATTGACCCGATTCTGATTGAACTAAAAGCTGAAATAAAAAGTACAGCCGACAGTTCTGCAATTCCCTATGCCAATATTATTTTACACCGTACACACAGCGGCACCATTACGAATAACAGCGGCTATTTTTCGCTTGAAATGCTAAATATCGACAGCCTGGAAGTTACGTCTGTCGGGTATAAAAAAACCATCCTCAAAGTCCCTTCGTATTACACCGGGTTTGAAACCCTTACTTTTTACATGGAACCTGTTCTTTACAACGTAGGAGAAGTTACCGTGGAAGGGAAATCAAGAGAGCTTGATTATTTTGACCACGGACAACCCACGGTTATTCCTCCCGAGTTACGGGGCGATGCCTTCAACGAAAAACCGCCTATTCTGGCTGCTTTTCTTAACCCGGTATCGTACTGGCAATACCATTTAAGTAAAAAAGAAAAACGAAAGCGGGAAGTGCGCGAAGACATGGCCGTAATGAAAAACTGGGAAATGCATGCGAAAAACTACAACAAGGAAATGGTGATGAAACTAACCGGTTTAAATGAAGCCTATGCCGATACTTTTATGGTTTGGTTTAATGGTCAAAATGTTCTGCCTTATACAGCCAATGAATATCAGGTTCGGGCTTCTATTGTGGAATACTACAAGCTTTTTAAAATCGATTACGAGTTAGAATGATGTCTATTCGAATTTTCAACCGATTTGTTCATCAAAATCGCTGTTTTTTATTAGTATAAGCTCATTTCCATAAATTAATATTTTTCAACCTTTTACTATTTTATTATCTTTTTGTCTATTTATTAAAAGTTTTGCACTAATATTATTGTCAATTCGAAACTAAATACGTCATCTGTCTTTCAAATTTCTGACACTATAAAATTCTGACCAAAGCGAATATGTTTTACAACACACTTCTCGACTTTTAAGCCGCCGTAAATTGCTTTTGCATTTAAACTTAAAATCTCAAGGTCATGAAAAAGACAATGTTAACCATGTTTGCAATTGTAATGATTGCAGTAACAGCTGTAGCCGAAGGCGATAAAATTCCGCTGATAGGTTCGAAAGCCCCCAGTTTTAAGGCTCAATCTACTGATGGGAAGATTAACTTTCCGAATGATTTTGGAACTAATTGGAAAATTCTTTTTAGCCACCCCGCAGACTTTACACCTGTTTGCTCTTCAGAACTTCTGGAGTTATCAAAACTTCAACCCGAATTCGAAAAGCTAGGGGTAAAAATTGCCGTAATTTCCACCGACAATGTTGCTCTTCATAAAATGTGGAAAAAACACCTGGAAGAAATTAATTACAAAAATCACGGAAAGATATCTATTGATTTCCCTCTTTTTGAAGATCCCAGCGGAACAATATCAAAAGAATACGGGATGTTGCACGAGCCAACAAGTACAAACCGCGACATTCGTGGGGTATTTATTATTGATGACAAAAACATTGTTCGTGCAATCAACTTTTATCCTGTTCAGGTAGGGCGCAACATGAACGAAATTGTGAGAATGGTTGAAGCCCTTCAAACTACGGACCGTATTCATGTTTACACTCCGGCAAATTGGGAATTAGGAGATGATTTAATTGTCCCCTATCTTCCATACACAAAAGAAGAAATTGAAGCTGACCCAAAAGTTAAAGATCAATATTATCAGGTTAGTGACAGCATTTGGTTTGTGAAAGCAGAAGGTGCAGAAACATTACAGCAGCATAAATAATTAGTATTTTTCATAGAAATAGTAATAACAGCTCGTTGACTTCAACAACACAAAAAGCCCTGCGAAAAAGCAGGGCTTTTGATTTATAGCGTTACAGTAATTCTATTGTCCGATCTCACTTTTCAGGAGTTTTACCTGGTTTTGCAATTTCGAGATTGTTGCATCTTTCTCGTTCATTTGCTGCTGCAACTTTGCTGCTTCCGTTTTGGCTTTATCAAGTTGTAATTCCAGGTTTTTCACACCCGATTCACCGGCGCTAATCTGTCCCTGCAAAACTTTTGCCTGGTCATTTAACTTGCTAATTTCGAAATTTTTTTCATCCAGCTCCAGATCTTTTCCCGACAAATCATCTTCCAGCCTGTCAACCCGGGCCTGCAGTGTCTGGATGTTTTTATCTTTTGATTCCAAAGCATTGGTTAACCGCTGTTTTTCAAAATCGAGATTAAAACTGGTTTCTTCCAGCGAGCGGGTTTGCTTGTTCAGGTTCGCCATCATATTGCTTATGTCACCTTTTAACGAATCGATGTATTGATCTTTCATGGCATTACTTTCCATCAATTCGTTTTTCATGGCTTCAAAATCGGCAATCAATGCTTTTATCCTGGCCGCTTTATCTTTATTCTCGCCGTCGAGTTTTCGCGAAAGTTCTTCGGCTTTTAAACGCCCGTTTTCCATTTCAACATATTTCTTTTTCGAAACACAGGATGTTACCGAAAAAGCGAGTGCCGCAAGCAAAATAATCAGATGTGTGCGATTCATAATTTTCTGTTTTTAAAGAATGAAACAAATATAGTAATTAATGATCAGTGACAAGTGAAGCATAACCCGGCAGCCCCTTTCTTTTTCCGGGTTCCATTTTAACCCAACAAACTGCCAATTTTTTCAATATATTCAGACCCGATCATATACTATTTTGATTTGATAACGTTTTTAAGAAGTGTATGGTATTAATTTTTTATTTTTAAAGCGTTTTACAAAACAAAAATAATGCCTCTTGTAAACAAGAGTACCACAGTATCAGTCCAGAAGAAAACAGAGAAAAGTACAAAACAATGAAAACAATACTCAGCCTTATTCTATTTGCCCATTTTACAGTTTTTGCATTTGCACAGGAAGGTAGCCGGGTTGCACAAGTTATAAAAGGTAAAGTTGTAAATGCCGAAACCAATCAACCGGTTTCATACACCAATATTGCGTTGGAAGGAACTTTATACGGAACGGCCAGTAACGAAGAAGGCGACTTTGAATTAAAGATACCCGAAGATTTTACTTCAAAAAATATTTCCTTTTCGGCTGTTGGTTTTCAAAACCGCCAGTTACCACTGAGTGAACTATTCGGCAAAGAATTTAGTATTATCAAACTTCGTCCGCAATCGTACGATGTGGAAAAAGTAGATATTGCGGGTCAAAACATGGTATTGATCCGGATTTTGCGGATGGCCTCTGAAAACATTCGCTACAACTATGGCGCAGGGCCTTTTAACCTGCATTGCAGCTATTCAAAAGAATCGACAGTGAACGATACAACACATATTTCCACAACAGCCAGTGTACTGGTTTACGACAAAAACGGTTATTCAGAACCTTGTCCGCTAAACGAATACCAATCGCGAAAATACAGGGTTACAAACGAAACAGAAAGCAGTTACAGTTTCTCCAGCAACCTGTTGCGGGTGGATGAATTACTGGCTTTTGACTGGGTACGTTCAGCAACGGCCATTCTTAATCCGGGCTTACTGAACGATTACCAGCTAACTTTAAAAAGCCAGCCCAGCATTGGCGGGAAAGAATACTGGGTAATCGGGTTCAGACAAAATAACCCAACACTGGAAGCGTCGGGCGATTTTTATGCTTCTTCTTTTGAAGGAGAAATAACCGTAAACAAAGCAGACTATTCCATTTTAAACATCAAAGGGAAAGTTACTGCAACAAAAAACAACCGGCAAGACCGCTCGTTGGCTGTTGCTGCCGGTTCTAAAAACTATCTGCAAAATGTGAGTTACGAGTTTTCCACCAATTATCGCGACCTGCTGATCCATGACATCAGCATGAATAAGCAATACAATTACAAAGGAGACAACTACTCGGAAAAATACAACATTTCGGTTAACCGCGCCCACGCCAATAACCTGACGGTATTGAACAGCCGGAATTATTTTGCGGGAGAATAGTTTTTCAACACCATAAGGCTTTTTATCTGATCCACATAGTTTCGTCCGGAAACCAGCAGCGATTGATTTACATCGTTCATCCGTATTTTACACCTGGAGTTGGTGTACTTTACGATTTCTTTCACCAGTGCCCGGTTGATCAGCAAAGCGCGCTGAATACGGACAAAGCTTCCGTTCAGCTTATCTTCCAGGTCTTTTAACGAATAATCCGATACATATCGTTTCCCGCTTAGCCCATGAATGGTTACATATTTTTCCTCGGCTTGGAAATAAGAGATATCCTCAACATTCAGGATCAGCATTCTGTCGCCCAGTTTTACAGGAATTGTGGTGATTTCATTTTGAGATGAACGGGTGCTTACCTCCTCAATTAATTTAAGCAGTTGCTGCCGGTCGGTGCGTTGGTGCAAAAACACCAGCTTTTCGATTGCCTGTCCGATACGTTCTTCCGCAACAGGTTTAACAAGGTAATCGACACTGTGTGTTTCAAAGGCTTTTAATGCGAATTCGTCGTGGGCCGTACAAAAGATAACCAGCGGCGAATGTTCAATTTGTTGCAACACCTCAAAACCATTTAACCCGGGCATTTGTATATCCAGAAAAATCAAATTGGGGTGGAGTGAATCAACCATTGTTTTACATTCGATTCCGTTTTTTGCTTCACCGATGATTTCAATCGTTTCAGAAAATGGAAGAAGTAGCTTTTTCAATCTTTCCCTCGCCAGTTGTTCGTCATCGGCAATAATGGTGCGGTATTTTGTTGTTGTTTTCATTTTATGCAGGGTGTTGAGGTAAAACAATTTCAATATACTTTTCCGGATTATTTTGCCAGTTTATGCTGGCTTTTCCGGCATAAATCAGTTGCAAACGTTCGTGGGTGTTTCGAATACCAAACCCACTCAAGGGCCCATCCGGGAAACCGGGGCCGTTGTCGTAAACACGAATGCTGATTTTTGCAAAATCCAGTTCGGAAACAACAATCCGGACTTCACCATTTTCCAATAGTTTTGAAACGCCATGTTTTACTGCATTTTCTACCAGCGGTTGAATTAATAGTTGCGGGATTTGAACTGATTTAAGGGTTTCCGGACATTCGACCGAATAAGTGAGCCGCTCGCCAAAACGTACCTTTTCAATTTCGAGATAAGTCTCCACAGCCTTTAATTCATCCGAAAGTGGATTGGTTTGCCTTTGTTCGCGGTTGATCGAGTACTTGAAAAAATCGGAAAGCGACAGGGCCATCTGCTCGGTTTTCTTTGGATCGATGGAAGCCAGGCTGGCAATCGAATTCAGCGAATTATACAGAAAATGCGGATTGATCTTTGCCCGCAGCGACTGCAATTCAGCTTTCCGGTGCATCTCGCTCATCCGGGCCAGTTCCACATCTTTTTGGTTGATGATACTTTCTGATTTCCTGGAAAGAAAGATTAAGAAAGCACGATAAAAAGCAATCGACATGGTAATTGACAATACTGTAAGTATCAGATTTTGCTTGTCAATAGTTATCGTATTCATACTCGATTTAGCTGTAACCAGCTCAACAAGAACATAGGATAAAAATGCAGGAACAATTGTAGTAGTAAGAAGTGGCAACACCACATGTATAAATAATGTCCTATTTCCCCTCAAGATATACTTCTCTGAAAAAAATAAAATGAGCAAAGTAAAAATTCCTAAAACTAAACTGCCTGGAATAAAGCCAATAAGCGAAGCAAAAACCTGAGTCAGACGCATGGATGAATCTGATAACATGTAAATAATTGGAGTAAAGGTTGAGATTGCCATTCCAACCGTAATAGCGACAATCACAACTATTCCCTGCTTTAAATATTCCTTAAAAATGTAATTATGAGTTTTAAAAACACCGATTAAAAACATCCATAATAGAAGTAACGTTGCCACTATGTTGGCCAGAACAGTAGAAATGATAAGAACCTGTCGATATCTTGTACTACGTTTAATCGGATTGACAGGAGCTTTCAAATCATCGTCGTACTTTGAAGAGTAAAGTCCCGCCACCAGTTGAAAATCAACCGGATTAAAAGTCACATCCGACGGCTTTTTAACTGAAAATACAGAACCCGGAAATTTTGCTTCCAACTCTTTGTTCGGATTGTAAAGAATTAAAGCCTTTAACAAATAGAAATACAAAATTTTAGACCGCTCCTGAAATGAAGCATCCGGGGGAATACTTACAACGATTTTGGATTGTACAATTTCCTGCTCTTTACGGTTACCAAGTCGTGTTTTACCAAAAAGCTCCCCGTTTGGCTCATTTATTTCCAGAATCAGGTTAGCTGTCTTTTCTTTAATAATATATACATCCCAGGTTGCAATCAAAGGATTCAAAGTATCAACTAATCCCTGTACAATCAAAGAATCTTCAGAGGACGGGTTACCATCGAGCCTTATCAGAATATTCGAATAATAACGAGTTGGAACATCTTTCGTAATAAAATACTTTTCAATTACATCTTTTAACTCGTCCTTATTCAAAAGGTTATTCTGGGCATAACAAATTGAAAAAGAAACCATGCATAACAGCAGAAAGATCAGTCGTCTCATAGCTTTCAAATTACTTTTTAGTTTAAAGAAAAGCAGACTGCGGCATTAAAAAAAGAAAAACCGGATGAGCTGCAATGTTCTCCGGACAAAGTGCAAAACGGTACTAAAAAAACGGAAACACCGACTGGCAGCATCTCCGTTTTAATTCTATTGTAATTGAATTGTCAGGTTCACTTTTCGGTTTTGAAGAGCTCTTCTTCTTTTACCACTTTTACCAGCATACTGTCTTTCAAGGTGCGGTTAATTGCGTTGTAAGGCGCAGTAATTACCTCATCTCCCTCGGTCAATCCTTTTAAAATTTCAATGCTGGCGTTGTCCTGAATACCGGTGCTTACTTCCACTTTCTTAGCCCGGCCGCCGTTCAACACAAACACCACTTCCTGTTTCTCCTCCCGTTTGCCGGTTTCTTCTTTATTTTCAGTGGATACGGTAGTTTTTTCTTCCGTAGTAACTTCTTCGGTGCCACCGCCTTCTTTTTTAATACGTGTGGTAACCGCCGAGATTGGTACCGAAATAATATTGTCGCGGGTTTCAGTAAGAATATCCACAGTGGCCGACATTCCGGGGCGGAACGGATAAGGATTTCCATTCTCTGCATCAATCAGATCGGCATATGAATCTTTCAGCAGCAAAACTTTCACATCAAAGTTTGTAACCTGATCGGCGGTTGTTCCCGTGGTGCTGGCAGAGTTCGCAATTTCGGTCACGATGCCTTTGAATTTGCGGTTCAGGTAAGCATCCACTTCCACCAGTGCGGTGTCGTATTTCATCACCTTCACAATGTCGTTTTCGTTTACTTCTACCTGCACCTCCATTTTATCAAGATCGGCTACGGTCATCATATCGGTTCCCGACATCATGCTGGTCCCAACCACGCGCTCACCTTTTTCAACGTTTAATGCTGAAATTGTTCCTGAAATAGGCGCGTAAATCTTGGTTTTAGTCAGCTGTTCCTGCGCTTCCGACAACGAAGCTTCGGCACTGCGGACCGAATATTCGGCGGCCATCACTTCCGATTCGGCCACTTTATAAGCGGCTTCGGCGGTCTCAAATTCCGCCACCGGAATAGTCCCCTTATCATAAAGTTCTTTGGAGCGTTTGTACGAAAGTTCCCGTTCAATCAACTGTGCTTTTGCCTGGGCCAGCCTTGCTTTGGCTGAATTGACTGCGGCTTCTGAACGGTTTACTGCCGAAATGTAAATCTCGGGTTTAATCACACAAAGCAACTTGCCCTGCATAACTTCGTCGCCTTCTTCCACATACAGTTCAACAATTTCTCCGGCTACATCGGGACTGATTTTCACCTCGGTTTCCGGCTGAATTTTTCCGTTGGCAGTTATAAATTCGGTAATGGTTTTACTTTCCACTTTCTGCGTTGCCACGCTAATGGTAAAGTCTTCACCAAACCATCCTTTTTTCTTTCCAATCATCAGGAAAATAATCGCAACAGCAACAAGCGCGATTAGATACGGCAGCAGTTTTTTTTGCTTCATTATGAAGTTGTTTTTTTTATAGGTCAGCAATTAGCTTTTAAAATTACAAGAAAAAACAACTTGCGGTTCATTATCCCGATTCCGATTGTTTGCTTACTCTTTTATCAGCATCCGGGCGGTCAGGCGGCTGTGCTGTTCCAGGTAAATATCCTTTTCTCTTACCATCCAGTCGAGCACCTCTTCGGTATAATGCCTGATGGTAACCAGCGTTAAGCCGGTGTTGTAACGAATCTGATAATGTTCTGAAAGTTCGCCAAACACTTCTTCCAGGTCCTCGTTGGTGGCATCGGCTACAATGTTCAGGTCGATGGCTGATTGTTGCATCAGCGTAACTTTAATCAGTTTCCCGAGCAGAAAATTCACCACACGGTCGATATCGTTGATCGAAATAATCGAGAAATCTTTGGCCGATAAAGTAATCAAAACCTGGTTTTCTTTCAGGATAAAGATGGGCGGCAACTCAATCCGGTGATCGATTTTATGAATTACTGTTCCCGGATCAGCAGGCGAAACAAAGGATCGCACCAACAACGGGATTCCCTTATTATGCAAGGGCTGCATGGTTTTAGGGTGAATTACCTTGGCTCCCGAGTGTGTCATTTCCACCGCCTCTTTATACGACAATTCACTGATAAACACCGAATCCTTCATTTTCTTCGGATCGGCACTCATTATTCCGGGCACATCTTTCCAGATTGAAACGCTCTCAGCTTCGAGGATGCTGCCGATAATTGCGGCTGTAAAATCAGAACCTTCCCGGCCAAGTGTGGTTGTCATGTTGGTAGTGGTTGATCCCATAAAACCCTGTGTAATGTAAACCGGTGTGTCGCTGAAATCAAAATCTTCCTTTATCAGTTCTTCGGTCCACTCCCAATCTACTTTTGCATCACGAAAAGTATCGTTGGTTTTCAGGCTTCTCCTCACGTCCATCCATTGGTTGGGCTGGCCGGAGGCATTCATATAATCGCTCACAATACGGGTTGAAACCAACTCGCCGAAACAAATAATCTGGTCGTATTCAAAATTATAATCGTACGAAGGGCGTGTTTTTAGTTTATGCTCCAATTCGCTGAACAATTCATAAACACCCTGCGGCATTCCTTTTTCGCCAAACAAGCCTTCAACTACTTCCAAATGATAATCCCTGAACTGCTTTGCAATCTCCCACTTCTTTTCGCTTTCATCGCAATAGGCCCTAACCAATGTCTCCAGCAGGTTGGTGCTGGCACCCATAGCCGAAATTACCACGGCAAGCTGCCCCGGTTCGCGCTGAATAATTTCACAAACATTTTTTACAGCTTCGGCGCTTTTTACCGAAGCCCCTCCAAACTTGAATACTTTCATAACTAAACTTATTTGTTTCCGGTGGTTTTAAATGAAACGAGTGCCCTAATGTTCTTATTTTCCACAAATAAATAAGGTCACGGTTTCATGTATTTTGTATTAGCTGTGATTGATTTTGTTTAAATTTTATGCAAATCTAATTTTTTCAGTTATAATTTGACATCTACCTGATTGAGAATGTAAACAGGGATGTCATCTTTTCAAAAAGATGACATCCCTGCACTAATTTTTAGCAATCAAAGCCTAATTTCAGAAAAGCACGGTATAAAATTTACGGTTTCGCTCAGCAAAACTTAAAAAGCTTCCCCTATTCGGAATGCAATGCTCCAGTCGTCTTTACCAACAGCTGCATCGAGGCCCACATTAAATTTTACGGTTTTAAAGGCCCGGTAGCGAATGCCCACGCCGGCTCCCGGTAACAGGTTCCAGTTAAAACTTTCAGTATCGGAACCGTAAATAGTGGCTACCCCGGCAAAACCAACCATTCCCACTTTTTCGCCAAAATTATAGCGGTATTCTCCCTGAAATGCCATCAGCCCGTCGCCGCGGTATTTTCCTTCTGAATAACCGCGGATATCCTTGTTTCCCACGGTTACCTGTTGTTCAAAGGCAATATTGCCAAGTCCGAATTTCCCCGATAAACGCGTTGCCACAACATCCTTATTCCCGCGTGCCGGAAAGTACTGGTTGTAGGCAGCAGT
This sequence comes from Draconibacterium sp., assembly GCA_047975435.1. Classification (GTDB taxonomy): domain Bacteria; phylum Bacteroidota; class Bacteroidia; order Bacteroidales; family Prolixibacteraceae; genus Draconibacterium. The sequence goes on from JBKEDN010000149.1 coordinate 51,605, forward strand.
AATTTTGTTGGCCTTTTCTTCATTGTCAATCCACTTTGGGAAAGTATTCCATTTCACATCAATCAGTTGCCCGGTTGTGGGGTAATACACCGCATTGCGGCTATCGCGTTGCAGGTTGAGCTGAATGCCGTTGGTGCGCGTTGTTGACTGTTCCAGGTTTTCATCGTCGTAATCAGTTACATGGTTGGCATGGGTGTAGCCAACACCGGCATACAGCCCGGGAGATATGCGCCGCTTGATCCCAACACTTAGAAAAGTTGATTTTGTTCCGTAATCAACAAACCCCGGGTCGAGCCCTTCCATATAAAACTGCGAATTAATATTTCCACGCAACAAAAACAGGTTGCCCCGCCATTTCCCTTCTTTAAAATGAAAGGTATTAAAGAGCCCCACCATGTATGAACTATTGGTGGAGTAAAAAACGTTTACTCCCGTTAATGATTTGGGTGAAATTTTATCTTCGGGATCGATGCGGTACATCATCATCGGAACTGCACCAAACATAAATTCGAGGTTCCGGTTGTAATTTACAAAAGGAACTACACTAAAATCAATCCGCTTTTCGGGTTCTGTTTCTGTCCGGACAGTGTCGGTTGCCTGCTCCTGGGCCATCAGCCCCAAGGCTGAAAGGAGTATAAATGCTATCAGAAAATATTTATGCATGGCAAGAAGATTAATTTATTTTTCAACCCGGAATAACAGGTTTGCTTTATTTTTATTCGCGGCTTCAAGTTATAACCTTATTGTTCAAAAAGCAAGAAAGGGAAATGCTTATTCTGCACCGGCGTTCAAAACTTTGAACCTGTTTGTTTGATTTTCCACCAACGTATTTTGTTAAAAAGCACTTCTGCAAAGCAAGATAAAACTTTCCTAAGAATACAGAACAACAGAATTTTGTATTCTAAAAATTCTTATCCGAGAATGCGCACGCTGATATTTACTTCTTTTAAACACACCGGCTCCGGTCCTTTTAACGAATTACAACTTTTTTTAATACTGTTAACTATCTGCAATAAAGCTTTTCTGTTTATCTTCGGGAAAAACAAATTTAAATCGCTTGCGATTGACAGAATTTGATTTAGACAAACAAACCATAAAAGACCTGGAAATTTTTGTTGATAACAGGTCGGCAAATTCTATTTCAAATTTCTACTCCCAAACCAAAACTATGGGGGGCAGGCGTTTCCTACATCAGTTAATGAAAAATCCGATTACTGATATCAACGAACTAGGACAACGTACAGCGCTTATTCAGTTTATTTCCGAAACCGGATTTGATCTGCCAATCAGCTCGGGCCAGTTTGAATTCATCGAACATTATAAACGACTAAATACAGCCCCGCTGAGGAATAATTTTGTTGATGCGTTTTTACAAAACCTTTCTTACCGCATTAATCCCAACAACACTTATTACATTATAAAAACCGGGGTTCAGCAACTGGTTTATCTAATGGTTCAACTCAAAGAAAAATTTGAAGGGTTAACTGAAACGGAAATCCCTGCAAAACTTGCTTTTATTCAGAAAGAAATTCTGGAGCTTACACAGCACCGAAACTTCAAGGCCATTTATACCAAAAGACTTAAAATTTCCTGGCCCCTGCTTAATAAACTGGATCAGTTATTTCGTAAAAAGTATAAAAATAAATTGCATAAGATTATTGAGCTTATTTACAGCCTCGATGCCTTTATTTCAATTGCAAAAGTTGCCGGGCAAAAACAACTGGCTTTCCCTGAATACACCGATTCTAGCTCGCCCTCCCTGCTTTTGGAAGCGTTTTATCATCCGCTCATAAACAATGCCGTTCCTTACTCAATTAACATTCAAGAACCTTCCAATCTTTGTTTTTTAACCGGTCCCAACATGGCCGGCAAATCAACCTTTCTAAAATCGGTGGGCCTTGCTGTTTACCTGGCCCACATCGGCTTTCCTGTTCCTGCAAAAAAAATGACAACAAGCATTTACAACGGGCTTATCACCACCATCAACCTGTCGGATGATATAAACCTGGGCTATAGTCATTTTTACAGCGAGGTACACCGTATTAAAGAAACGGTGCTGAAAATCAAAAATAAAAAAAGGCTTTTTGTGATTTTTGATGAATTATTTCGCGGCACCAACGTTAAAGATGCTTTTGATGGCTCGTTGCTGATTATAAAATCGTTTGCAAATATCCCGGAAAGTACCTTCTTTATTTCAACCCACATTACCGAAGTGGCAGAAAAAATTAATCATCTGAAAAACATTCAATTCAAATTTTTTGATTCAAAACTGGTTGACAATATTCCGGTGTATGAATATAAACTGGAGAACGGAATATCGCACGAAAGGCTGGGGATGTATATTCTGAGAAAAGAAAAGATTATCGAAATTTTGGATTCGCTGACAACCGACGAAAAATGTAAAACATAAAACAATGTACAATCATTAATGGAGTTCATTTTTTGAAATACAAGTCCATTGCTGTCCCATTAAAATCTAATAATGTTCTTTGAAAATATTGAAATTTAGTTAGTTGCGTGCGATTTTCGATTAAACGGATTTCAATTTGCATTTTCGCTATTCATAAACAGATTAG
>JBKEDN010000022.1:0-10803 GCA_047975435.1 Draconibacterium sp.
CAGTCAGCCTCGCATTTGAACTGCGTGATAAACTCCTGAAAATCTCTTGGATATTTCTCAATCTCGTTCATGTATCAAAGATAAATCTTTACTTGACTAAAAGGGATAAGCAGTTAAAAAATTTTAAACGAATGAAAACTTTCTTTTTCCTGTCTTTGGCTATTTGTCTGTTTTTATCTGATTACGTAAAAGCACAAACACCCGATTCATCACTTGTTAGAATTGAAACAACGGATGGGAATGAATATGTTGGAATGCTTGTAAGGGAAGATCAGCAAAAGTTGGTTTTAAATACCAATGATCTTGGGGAGATTACAATTCAGAAAATCAATATCAGAACGCGTGAGATAATCAGAGAAGAGCAGATAAAAGATGGGGATGTTTGGTTTGAAAATCCACAAGCGACGCGATATTTTTTGACTCCCAATGGATACGGTCTGAAAAAAGGGGAGGGATACTATCAGAATATATACGTTTTCTGGAACCAGTTTACGGTTGGGGTCACCGACAATGTTGCGATTGGAGGAGGTATTATCCCTTTATTTTTGTTTGATGGTAGTCCAACACCAGCATTTCTGAGTACCAAGATTTCTATTCCGCTTATAAAAGAAAAGGTGAACCTTGCAGGAGGTGCTTTGGTTGGAGCCGTTTTGGGGGAAGAATCAGCAACTTTTGGGCGTTGTTTACGGAGCTTTGACTCTGGGCCGAAGAGATCGAAATTTTACGTTTGGCCTTGGTTCTACCGTTACCGACGGGGAGTGGGCAAGTACGCCCATTATGAATATGAGTGGCATGGTACGTTGCTCAAAACGAATGTACTTTATTACCGAAAATTATTACGCGCATGCTGATGGCGACGGTGGAGGGGTTATCGGACTGGGAGGAAGATGGTTAATAAGACAGGCTTCGCTCGATTTTATGTTTGGTATTCCATTTGGTCCCGATATGGACTCATTTATCGCATTTCCTGCCATCGGCTTTGTGATTCCATTTAGTCAGAAAAACGAGTAAAAATTTATTTTAATATCAATGCTTCAAATTGTTTTCATGGATCGTTTTTAATATATTTCGTCTCGAATTTAAAAACCATCTGATGAAAAACAGCCTGTTGATAATTGCGCTATTTATAGTCGCTTCTGTACATGCACAAAACCCATTGCAACGTTTTGAACGTTTAAGCGGTAGCTGGCAAGGAACCGGTGAAGGTTTTGGTAACTCAAAATCAAACATTACGGCAGAATACAACTGGTTGATGGACAAACAATACATTGAAATGAAACATCATTCGGAGTTTGCGCCAACGGCTCAGAATCCCAAAGGCGAAATTCACGACGATTTTGGTGTTGTCAGTTTTAATAAAGATCGTGGGATAGTAATTTTCAGGCAATACCACAGCGAAGGTTTTTTCAACGAGTATGTTTTGAATGAATCTGAATCAAATGATTCAACACTGATTTTTGAAACCGAACGGATCGAGAACTTTGTGCCGGGAGGAAGGGCACGTTTTACGATCAAATTTATTGCTGACAACGAAATTGAGACAGTTTTCGAAGTCGGTTTCCCGGGAAAAGAACTGGTGTGTTTCGGCACCAACCGGATGAAAAAGTAAAGAATCCACCGGCCAAACCGGCAGATTCTTTTTTTGTGTACCTTTTCTAAACTACGAAATCGGGAAAAATTTATTTTTATAATTCTACATCCACATTTTTGGGGGCAGAAAAAAGCTGTAATACCCCACTGGCATGGCGGTAAAAATGCCCACGCAAATCTTTTGAGTATTCGTTTAAAATTTGATTTCCAACACCGTTATAATCACCACACTTGTATAATGCCCGGCCCAGAATAATTTCGCGTAAAGCATTGTTTCGCGTCGATACATCGTTTTTGGCAGCTGGCGTAAGCTTTTTGGCGGTTTGTATATCCGGCATAACATGCCCTCTTACACCCGGCATTTCAAGAATCTTAAACAGCGGTTCGGCCCCTTTCTGGTTGCCAATTGTTTCCAGTGCAATGGCAACTGCCCTGAAGTGGGAAAAATGGCTCTCGGGTGTTAATTTTTCAGCCAGCCTGACAATGGTTGGAATCGCTTCTGTCTTTTTTGTTCGGCCTGCGGCTATAATCAGGCTGTCGAGGTAGCTGATACTTTTCCCAAACTGTCCCATGCCGGTGTAGTTCCAGCCTTCGTCCCACTCATCGTAGGTATCAATCGCTTTAATCAGCTCTTCCCATCCGGCAGGTTCTCCCAACATCCCGAGAATGCGTGCGTAAACCAGTTTGTGTTCTTCATTATTTGTCATGTAAAACTGGTCAGTCAGTGCTGTTATTCCGCGCTCTTTGTCCCACAAAATCGTTTCCAATCCTTCCAGGTTATTAACTACAGAAACCGCTGCCTGCTGAATTTTTTCATACGCCGGTGGGTAGTTGTCTTTGTCGGTGAGTACATGTTCCGGCAAACTGTCGATTTTCACCAGTTCTTTTTGAAGTGCTTTGATGTCGATATAGCGGATATTCTGGTTATTAGATTTTGCCCGGGCAGCTGCCATTCCAACCGCATAGCCCTGATTCTGCAAACAAGGCTGCATCCGGATTACCGGCATGGCATCGCGATGAGCGCTGGCACCAAGCCCGGTAACGGCGATACCTTCCAGACCTTTGGGTAGTAAAGCCCGGAACGGGACATAAGCCAAAACATCTACGCCGCTGTGTGCGGGCGGTTTCAACGAGAAAAACGGGTCTTCGGTAAATCCGTGCGTGTCAAACGAGCTGTAATGGGCAGAAATAATATCAGGATAAGTACGCCCGTTGTAAACGTCAAGTACGCCAACCGTAAAATCACCAACCATTCTGCGCCGCTCACGGGTTTGAGGTATTTTCCCGATATCGTACTGATCTTTGAATTTGTCTTTTGCAATAATAAACGCACGCCAAACATCGAGCATATCCGAATCGTTGATGAATGTCCAGTCGGTATTATTGTAAAAATCGTTCGGATTTTTGAAGGGGAGGCCTGCCCCCTGAACTGCGATTGAAAGTCCGTCGGTAAAATTGTATTCAGCACCTGCGGCAATGGCAATATCTGCGCTTCCGGTTGAGTCAACAACCGTGTGTGCAAGCACAATTCCACGTCCTTTGGGGGTTGCAACAACAACGCCTTTAACTTTTCCGTTTTCAACATAAGCTCCGCAGCCAAGTACTCCAAACCAAATTTCGCCACCGGCACTGCGTATCTCTCTTCTGAAATATTCTGTTTTCCAGTCGAAAACCCATTCTCCCAGCGATTTCTTTTTACGTGGATTGTCCAAATCCATGTTTCTGACCCCCAAATCTACAATGTTTGTATATCCTTTGCGGTAGCCGTGGTAATAACGTCCAATCATACCGAGCGTTCCCATTCCACCCATTCCGTGCATGTAGTCGAGTACCAGGGTTTTTGCTCCCTGTTTTGAAGCGCCTGCACCTGCCGGAGCACCTGCCGTTCCGGCTCCCATTACCACTACATCGTATATTCCAAGAACCGGAAGTGTGGTTTCCTCAGCAACAATCTCCCCGATGTTGAGAGAAGGGCGCAATCCTTCAAGTATCTCGCCTACATCACCCGGAACAATGTTTGAATTTTTAGTGCCTTTAATTTTTACTGATTGTGGCTCTTCAGAACTTAGCGCAATGCCTGCTGCTTCTTTTCCGATTCGTTCCCCAATCCGAATAAGCTTTCCGGGTTGCAACAGTGTTTCTGCTGCTTCGTCACTTAAATTGGCACTTCCGCTTAAAACAAAGATGTTCTCCAGTTTTCGGGGCCTGAAAACTTTTAGGTTGAGGTTTTCAAGATCAACATCCGCTTTGTTCCATCTTTTTTGTCCGGTCAGTTTATCCGGGGGATTCTGGAAAATTAAGTCAGATGATTCTACCTGGTCGGAATCCCACGTAAGGTCGCGGGCAATTTGCTCAGCTTCAGCAAACGATGCCCAGCTTCCATCTTTCATATTAACCTGAATGGAATATTCGATGGCATTGTATTTTATGTCGGCATCGGAAAAACCGGTTCCCTGGGTATCTCCGGTGGAAGCGTATTTCAATTGCACCTTTTTATCCTGTATTTTTCCTTTGAGGCCAGGAACTTCCTTTAAATGATTTCCAACTACTGTGAATTTAAAAGTTTGTTCGCCCGATGGATAAACACCAAACTGTGCACCTGCCATGCGTGCAACCATTGCCCGTGGAGTGGTATCGATGATTGTTTTGGCAATTATTGCCTGCCGCCCCGAACGGTTTGAAATCACCACTCCCGCCGGTTGATTGTTTTTATCTGATAAAACATCGGTAACATAGCTCGAATACAGGAAATCAATGTTGTTGTTTATCAATGCATTGTCGAGCGTGTGCTTTACATGCATTGGGGTAGGGAGGCCATTTCCGAAAATAGTTTTTCCAAGTTGCGTATTATTAATGCTCGCATCGTTTGTCCAGAAGCGGAACGTTCCGCAAACGTCTTCACCTAAATACGGCTCCATGGCTACCAAAAAAACACTGGAGCCCGATTTTTTTGCCTCAACAGCAGCTGCTACTGCTGCCAAAGAACCTCCAACTATCAAAACGTCAACATTGTAGGCTACAGGTATTTTTCTTGCTGACTGATAACAATATTTCTTTTCTTCGGTTAATGTACTTCCAAAAGCAAACGCACTTGAAGTCATCAGGAATGCCGAACCGGCAGCGGTTGTTTTAATAAAATTGCGTCGTTTCATGGTGATGGTTTAATAGATTTAGTGCTTTAATTTACAATAATTTGGTTTAATCTTTTCAGCTTGTTAATAATGACCGGAAACTGTTTTTGAATTTCTCTTTTTTAATGGAATACGGTTCTGGTAAAAAGTCGGGTTTATTGTTTCTCATCCGGGTCAAGGACCTGTCCTTTTGAAAGCAGCAACTCTTTCAGCTTTTTGTACTGAACGTTCTGCACATCTGTGTTTTCGTCGATAGAAATACAGGCAGCAGTAGCAGCCGATTGTCCCAACACCATAAATACCGGTTCCATTCTTATCGACCCAAAAGCAATGTGTGTGGCACTAAGACAAACCGGCACCAGTAAATTTGTACATTCTTCTTCTTTCGGAACTATCGAACGGTAGCTAATCGGGTAGGGCGCCTGAACAGAAGCTTCCACGTTTCCTTCATTTTGTACAAATCCGTTGGCATCAACATAGCGTTGCACCTGGTGTGAGTCCATTCCGTAGGCCGCAAGCCCAATGGGATCGGCTACCACCTCAAAACCTTCACAATTTTTCTGGGTCATCACATATGCGCCAACCATCCGCCTGGCTTCTCTTACATAGAGTTGTTGTTGCCAGCCGTCTTCCCGTTCGTATTCATCTTTGCAGGTGCCCCATTTCGAAACTTTGTCCCTTACCTTTTGAGGAATTCGCGGATGATAGGCCAGTGTCCACATCAGACCTTTCTGATAATTACGATGTCGTTCTACGATTTTTTCCCGTTCGGTATATGAAGCCTCGGGATAATCATAGTTCTGACCAATAAAATCAGTTGAAAATCCTTTCTGGTTGTTGGTATCGGTTTTTCGGTTTGGCATTGCCGAATTAATCCATGGTACCAACGGATCGCCATATTCATACATTTCTTCGATGGGCCCTTGTGCCGCTTCGTAATTCCGAAACAAAAGTTCGTATTCCAGTTCATTGTAATTCTCCGGTTTTGTGAATGGAATACGGTTTTCAGGAACATTGGTCAGTGTCATTCTGAAACAATAGGCCTGGATGCCTTTATCGCCGTCACCATCTACGCCGGGGCCACCTTTTGTAATAAAAGGCAACAAACCGCTTTCAGGATCTCCTTTTACAATGTACGGATCAACCCGGTCGATAAAATTATGATGCACACTGTTGCGCGAAATCGTATTGCGGAGTGTGATTCCGATATCGTTGGCCTGCACTCCGTTTAAAGTTTCGCCATATTCTTTATTCGATTCGCGCCCGATTACATAGCTAACCTTGGCAGTGGCCATTAAATCGCCTTCGTATGTGGCGTCGATAAACATTTTTCCGGCGTATTTTTTCCCACTCTCCATCTCTATTGCAATAATTTTTGCATCCTCCTTTTTGACTCCGTCTTTCCGGTTAAGTCTTTCTTCGTAAACCAAATCAATGTTTTCGGCAGCAATCATCTGGTTGTAAACTTTTAATGCAGCAGAGGGTTCAAAGGTCCACATGGCATCTTCTCCCGATTTTGTGCGGGTTTGTCCGCCGTCTTTGTATTCTGAAGAAGTTTGCCACTTCCAGTTATCCGGGTTTTCGTAGTAGGTTTTTATATTCCGGTAGAATTCTCTGGAGATTCCTCCAATCGCCTGTTTATTCCCGATGTCGGTCTGTCCAAGCCCACCGGTTGTTAAGCCTCCGATGCGGCGCGACGGTTCGATCAGTAAAACCGATTTACCCATTCGCGAACTTTGAATGGCAGCAGATATTCCGGCAGAAGTTCCGCCGTAAATTACGATGTCGTATTGAGGTTGACTTTGAAGCGGTGTTATAGAAAACAGGCAGAAAATAATAATCAGTAACTGTTTCATTTTTCTAAATTTAATTTGATTTTGTTTACTGTCAGTACATTGGTGGCATGTATGGCAAAGAGTCCACGCATGTCGTGTTCGTACAATTCAAGAATTTTTCTCCCAACGTTGTTGTAGTCGCCACAATTATATAATGCGCGGGCCAGTATAATTTCGCGAAGTGCCTTTGTTCGTTTCGGCAAGGGCGATTTATTGTTTTTTCCTCTGCCATCGTTTTCGAGATCAGTCATGGCGTCTTCTAAATTCAGCATGGCGTAACCTTGCATTCCCGGTTTTGCCAACAATTCGGCCAAAGGTTTGGCTGCCGAAGGGTCTCCCAGTTTTTCGAGGGCAAGTGCCAGTGCACGGTGATGCGAAAGGGTGACGCCGGAATCCAACTGCTCAGTTAGTTTTATGAGTGCCGGCAGTACCCGTTTATCCTGTGTATTTCCGAGTGCCCAGATTATTCCGTCGGTTGGAGTGGGAAGATGGGCATAATCAGCCATAAAACCCTGGAAGATTTTTTCATCCCATCCCGAAAATTTTCCGATTTCGGCCAGTAAAGTCTCAATCCCTTCCTTTTCTCCGCACACGCCCAAAAGTCTGGCATACTGTAACTTTTGTTTTCCTTCCGATACTTTATAGGCTTTTTTTACTTCTTGTAATGCCGTTTCTTTATGTGTTAGAATTATGGCAAGCGGTTTTCCTGCTTCCGTCGGATTGGTTGCTTTTCCGTAGTCGATCACCGCTTGCCGGATTGTTTTGTTTGAAAGCGGAAAGGAGTCGCCTAAATTGAGCACCGAATCAGGAAGGTTACCTTTGGCAATCAAAATTCTTTGAAGCTCTTTTATATCGATAGCCCTTAATTCATTTCCGGAAGATATTGCCAGGGAAGCAGCTATTCCGGCGGCATATCCCTGGTTGGCCAAATCGAGCTGCATGCGAACCATGGCAGAAGCATCGCGGTGCATGCTTATTCCGAGGCCTGTAACAATAATACCATCCAGTTTTTTGGGTATCAAACAACGATAAGGGGTATAGCAAGTTCCACCGGGAGCAGGATGATTTTGTTTCCAGGACACCGTGTCGTGCGGCAGAAGTGCAAAATAAGGAGAACTGGGATAACCGTGCGAATCGTAGTCACTTCCCGAAAAGACAATCACATCCGGAAAGGTCCGTTCCATCACCTGATCGAGATAACTTAGCTTATACTCGCCTACAATTCTTCGGCGCTCCCGGTTTTGGATTAAGGATCCTACATCATAAATATTTTCTTTGTTTTTTGTTTGCTGAACGCTAATTAAAGTTCGCCAAACATCTACCATGTCTGTTTCATCTACCAGCAGGTAATCGGTATTTACATAATTTCCTGTTGGATTTCGTGATGGTAACCCGGTTCCCTGCAAGGCGATGTTTCCATTTTCTATTTCGCCATACATATAATCGGCACCGGCTGCAATTGCAACATCGGCATTGCCTGTGCCATCAATTACCACATTGGCACGTATAACGCCTCTTCCTTCGGAAGTTGCCACAACCGCTCCTTTTACATGGCCGTCTTCCACATAGGCTCCTGATCCCAATACACCCAGCCAAATATCGCCGCCTGTCTTTTTTATTTCGGAGCGGTACCACTCCATTTTCGGTTCTATATTGTTCTTGGGGAAAGGGACTTCTTTTGCAAAACCAACATTTCGTCCGTGCCATGGTTTTCCTATCAATCCAAGGGTGCCTACACCGCCCAGGCCTTCCTGGTATTCCACTACCAGAACTTTCATTCCCATACGACCGGCGGCAATGGCAGCAGGTGCTCCCGATGTTCCTCCGCCTACTACCACCACATCGTAATTTGCCAGTACCGGTAGGCCCGTTTCCGGTTGAGTAACACTGGCCGGGGTATCGTGTACCGGCCGGAACCCTGTTAACAGCTCTCCAATATCTCCTTTTGAATTGTTAACAGGATTGGTTTTAAAATACAAGCCTGATGGCTGTTGTGTGTCTGCAGCTATTTCTGCCGATTTTCTACCGACCATTATCGCTGCTTCGCACAATGCTCCCGGTCTTAAAAGAGAATCTGCCAATGTACGGGGAAATCCTGCCATTCCGGAAAGTACAAACAGATTTTCGAAGTCTTTTACCTGAAAATAGTCTGAATCCAAACCGGGAGTGGAAGTCCATTGTTCCTGATTGTTTTGACAAATTACCGGACAGGGAGGCACAAAGAAAAGAGATTCAGCAGCTCTTAGTTGTTCTTTGTTGTAGGTTTGCTGGCGTGCCAGCTGTTCTGCCATGGCAAATGAAGGAAAAGAAAGATCCGGCATGGGTATCGTTAACTTTTTTACCTCATACTTAGGTGAATTGTCATTTTCTCCGGGGAGCAGAATCGTGCGTTCAAACTCAACTGATTCTTTATCCCAGGTTTTCATTTGAGCTCCTGCCATTTGAGCAATCCATCCGTTATTGGTGGCATCGATAATTGTTTTTGCTGTAACAGCCTGCCGCCCCGAACGATTACAAATAACCACCCCTGCCGGCTTTTTATCCGTTGTCCACAGTAAATCTGAAACAAATGAAGCAAATACAAATTCTACATTTGCATCCAGTAAAGCCTTATTTAGCATGGCTTTTACTTTTAAAGGATTGGTGATGAGTTTATCCCCAAAAATCTCTTGTTCCAGTTTGGTTTTTAGTTCACGTTCAGGTTTAATCTGAAGACGCAAGGTGGCACACAAATCTTCTCCGAGGTAAAGTCTTGGCGCCACTAAAAATACACGGGCTCCGTTTTTTGATGCTTCAACTGCCGCTGCAACAGCGGGAACGCTGCCTCCAATAATCAAAACATCAACCGATTTTTCGAGTGGTATTTTTCTTTCTGACTGGCGCACAAAACCAAAGGACTCTTTTCCTGTCTTATTTGCTTGCAAATTACTACAAAGCAGCACCAACAAAAGAACAGAGATAACTTGTTTTAAAATCTGATCTGTGATTCGATGTTTATTCTGGTTCATGTTTTAGTTGGTATAGGTATTTACTTGAAAATAAAAATGTTCAAATTTTTACTGGTGCAGAGAATAAGTGCTTTTAAACCATAGAGTTCTAATCTGGATGTAGCAAAACTGTTTTAAGTTAAAAAAAAGAAAGAGCCCAAAACAATCTTTGGACTCTTTTCAATATATCTGTAATCCAAAATCATTTCATCGGAATAATTCTAGTACCCCGGATTTTGATCTTCCTGATTAATCGCCGGATTATTATTGATTTCATCTTCCGGAATTGGGAACAACATTCTTTCATCCAGAATATTTTTACCTACGGCGGCAAAGGCTTCTTTTACTTTTCCGGTGCGTTTTAAGTCGTACCAGCGTCTGCGTTCAACAAGAAATTCGTAGGCGCGTTCCTGAATAACTGTATCCACAAATGCATCTTTGCTCATGCCAGAAGGATAGTCAACCGGAGAAGCAACAGCAGGATCATAACCATAAGCTCTTCTTTTCACCATATTTAAACGCTCAAGAGCAAGTGCAGAAGGACCTCCTTCAGCCTGACATGAAGCTTCGGCGTAGAACAAGAATGCTTCGGTGTAACGGTAAATAGGTACACTGTAAATACTTAGTCCATCTGCATTGTTAATGAATTTTCTCATTAGCACAGGAACTGTTGAAGGCAGTGAAACCCAGTTTCCGTCTGCATCCTGATATTCATAGTAGAAGTTGAATTGCTTCCGTAAATCATTTGTATCCCAGCTGTCACCAATAAATGAATTCATATCCGGTAACCAGGCATAGTAACCGGTACTGCTGTTGTTGTAAGGATAAGCGCTTCCGCGGTGCAGATAAGTTGGTATGGTTGATGTACTTGTTTCTGAATGGTGAATAGACATGATGTCTTCAGAGCTGGTTTCAGTAGCAAAAATTTTGTAAAATCATTTGCTTCTGTCACCCTTACCATTTCGTATTTGCCACTTTTAATTACATCATCGGCTTTTTCGGCTGCATCAGACCATTGCCCAAGTGTAAGATAAACGTGAGACAATAGCATTTTTGCAGCCCATTTCCCGGCACGCCCGGTTTCAGCTCCCACGTCTTCCGAGAGATCTTTTTCTGCAATCAGTAAGTCGTCAATAATTAACGTATTGAATTAGGCATTTTGTCAATAACTAAAAAATCAGTAAATTGGGGGAATCTAACAATAATAATATGGAGCAACAATTTAAAAGCCTAACGATTTTTGATTTTCAGGCCAGGTTT
>JBKEDN010000045.1:0-4026 GCA_047975435.1 Draconibacterium sp.
ATCATACAAACTGAAACATCCTCATTATATCAATAATTAAACTGTATTAAGTATTTATAATACAACCGAGGTATTTATATCTTTTGCTTTTTGCGAGATATATTCAATTTTTACTTCGCCTTTTCCTTCAATAATAAATTCGTATTCGGCGATACTGTTACCGGGCATGGCAAAAAACTGGAGATCCGGTTTTTCTTCCTTATAGGAAACCTGATCCAAACGATAATTATTGATTTTGCCGCCGGCTATTACTTTTGCCCCGGTTACCTTTAAATGGTCGATGGAGTAAAGTTTATCTTTTACAGCTTGTGCAGTCATTGATGCAAGCCCTTTTTCATTTTTTAGTCGTACACGTACTTTATACAGATTTTTCCCCATGTCTTTTTTTTCGAAAACTTCCATCGAAATTTTGGGCGTATTATCGGCTGCCAGCAGTACAACCGAAGCATTGCGGTGTACCAGTTCGGGCAACATAAAAGGGTGGGGAAGGCGTGAACTCATTTTTACCCAGCCTCCGATTTCAATATCTCCATAAACGGGATGTTTAAAAGGCTTCCAGTCTTTGTGTAATTCGCCTTGCGTAACATTGTCGTTGAACTTTAGCTGCTCACGTTCGCGTTCGGTACGGCCATTTCTGCCTTCCTGTTTTTGCGTATCGGGTTGCGAAGCCTTTTTTGTTTCTGAATAGGTTTGTGTTTCTTCCTGAAATAATTCGCCAACCAGTGAATAAGAGCCGAATACAAAAAAGAACTGGCCGTCGGTGTCGCCATATGTCGGATATAAATCGTAGGATGGCATATACACATAGCCCGGAGTTATTTTGACGGCTTCTTTTCCAACAACGTCATAAGAAGCAATATCTGATGCCGGAATTTGTATCGATTTCTCTGAAGGAACACGCAGCCACATTCCGCCGTTATTGTGGAAAGCAAAGTTCATGATAATGTTCGGATGTTTGGCCACATAATCATTGATTGCTTTTAAGCCGATTCCTGAAAACGGAAAATTTCCTGCACCCCGTTGTACGTATGGTGGCATCCAGTGGTAACCCCAGTTCCGGTTTGGATCCAGATAGCCTTCAGCATCCTCATTAAAACGGCCATCGCCGTCGTTGTCGATTCCTTCTGAACCAAGGATGGTATATTCCCCTTTTTCTCCGGGCTTTACCCGAACCATAATTCTTGGATCTTCCGGATCAGCTTTATAGTTTCCGTTCGGATCTTTAATACGCATTTGGCAGATACTTCCATCGCCGTCGAGATCATCGGGCGCATCTTCATCAAACAAACCGTCGTTGTCGTCGTCTTTAGGAACTCTGATGCTTCGGCTCGAATGCATCGTATTTGCATCCTCGAAAAAATGGGCACGGCCATCAACGTTTACAACCGGAACAATGTAGTGGGCATTGCGATCCAGCACTTCTGTTATTTTCTTGTTTGTGCCGTATTTGGTTAGCAGCATATTGGCATAGTACAAACAAACTTCTGCCGCCTGAATCTCATTTCCATGAATATTCCCATCAACCCAAACGCCCGGTTTTTCATGCTCTGCACCGGTTTGGGGATTGTTGATTGTAAGTACATATATTTTACGTCCTTCTTCGCTTACACCCAGCGATTCCAGTTTGGTCATATCCGGGTAGGCGGCATGCAAAACCTCCATTGCTTTTACAACATCTTCGTAGCTGTAATATCTGTCGAAGCGCAGTGGAACTTCAATTTTTCCTTCGCCGGTGGCAAATACTGAAAATGTCAGCGAAAAAATTGCGATGATTGAAAATATTGTTCGTTTCATGATTAACCTCCGATATTAAATTGTTTAACAACATCAGTAAATACTGCCGACTCAAGTGTGGCAGTTATTTTTTGGCTTTTATCGGCTTTTACCAGCCACGTGAATTTTTTGAGCTGGTTGGCCCCGATTGGCCCGATTGGAGTACGCATTTTTCCTTCCAGTAGTTCCACTTCTCCGGCAAAGGTAAGCACAAGCGGTGCCGGCTGACTGTTGCGTACTCCCATTGAAGTAGGATAAGGAAGTTTGCCATTGTTGGCTACAACTATTTCAAGCTTGTAAATTCCGGCTCCCAAATCCGTAACTTTTTCTGAGTCGATCGTTATTTGAGGCATTTGCTTTGTAAGTTGCAGCAACCAGGGGATCTGTGTTTTTACCAGCGAATCAATCAGTTCCGCTTTGGGTGTAGTTTCAATATAAGGTGCATAACCTCCCACTTCCACTTCGCCCAATGCCGGATGATCTGTTTTTGTCCAGTTAACAAATCCTTTCCCGTCCAGTTCTTTGTCGGAGAAAGCAAGCAGGGATTTATCCTTTTCGCTGAGTTCACTTTTTTTCTCTTTCTCAGACGCTTTTTTTAACATTTCTACCATTTGTTTTGGGGTGAAATTATCGCCTCCCAGCATCTTAATTACCTTGTCTGAATTGAATTCTTCGGGAGCCTTGTTGGTTTTCAAAAAGTCGTCTATTTTTTCTTTGTCAAGTGCAATGAAATCTTCAGAGCTCATTTTTTCAACTTCATCCATCGAAAGCAGACTGTCTTTTTTACTTTTCGCTTCTTTTGCTTTTGGAACAGAAAACAGATTCATGCTGAACGATGGAACGCCCAGATGGTAATAGGCCCATAATTCAAAAGAACCGTCTTTGGCAGGAGTGGGATCAAGCGTTTCGGTACTGAAATTTTTGCTTTTCAGGTACATTTTGTATTCATCCGATAATTGCTTATAAAAGATAAGATCTTCTTGCTGTGGATTTACGGCAGCACCTAATCCAAGTATTCCGGCAACCGCTGCCGGACTCATGTCTTCATCCGGAAATTGTTGTTTCACCATCTCCACCACTTCATCCAGGGTATAGGTGCGCGATACATCGGCATTGAGCATGAGTGCTAAACGGCTTGAAAGTCGAATGTTTTTCAGGTTCGGACCGCCTTTGCGGTCATCTTTAGGGGGAACCAGGCAAAAGTTGGAAGTCCCCAGTGTATAAACCATGGCAATAGCAGGACGGTCGAAAATAAAGCGGAGTATTCCATAAACTTCCGGAGTTTCGCCTGAATAGTGTCCGGCTTCTGCGTTTTTGTACGGAAAAAGATGTGGAAAGCCAATACCTACGTTGATTCCGCCAACACCGTCTTCGTTGTATTTCCCGTCTTTATCGTTATCAATACCTTCGGTATATAACTTGTATATTCCCCGTTCTCCTTTTTTTGTATCCGCTTTTTTCAGAATTCGCGGATCGTTTTCAGAAACAATATATTCACCTTCGGGATCTTTTACTCTCATCTGTGTAATCAACCCGTCTCCGTTCAGGTCATCCGGACCATCTTCGCCGTTTGCTTCGTCTGCATCGTTGTTAATTGGATAGAAATTAGTTGCAGCTCCCGTTTTTACAGCAGCAAAATAATCTTCTGATGCATCGGGGTTGGGTTGTGGCATAATGTACCACTTCAGGTTTTGCGTGTACTGCGATGAGTCGAGCAGCATTTGAGCCAGGAACAGCGCACCTTCTGTCGAAAGCGGAACATTTCCTTCAAAATTGGCACCTACAAAAATGGCAGGAGCATCGTTGAGTGTTGTACCTATTTCAAGAACGGTTATGGGCGCTCCACCCGGACTTACTGCAATCTGATGCAGTTGGGTATTTCCGGAACCGGATAATTTTGTGAGTAACTGCTGTACTTCCTGCGGTGTATGATACTTTCCGAAAGACACAGCTGTTTGTGCCGTAGCACTGCTGCCCCAGTACAAGAGACAAGCCGACAGCAACAAATAGAACAGTTTCTTGTGCATAATTTGTGTTTTTCAAATATTGAATTTTATATCAAAAATCGATTTATTAGGCTTTGATTTGTTCAATTTGTAATTGAAATAGATGTGAAAATTACATTTTTTAAAAAATATAACTGCTTATCCCTTTTAGTCAAGTAAAGATTTATCTTTGATACATGAACGAGATTGAGAAATATCCAAGAGATTTTCAGGAGTTTATCACGCAGTTCAAATGCGAGGCTGACTG
>JBKEDN010000097.1:0-32151 GCA_047975435.1 Draconibacterium sp.
AAGCTATCAACATACCGAGGAAAACTATTTTATCGCTTGATGCAACAAGCCGTAGATACAGCACCAGTTACATTTAATGATATTACAAAAACAACTTGACCCAAGGAGATAAGCAGTTAATTTTATTCAAATGGAAGTAAATATTTGGGAAAAATACGGAGACCCGGAGCATTGTCCGGTACGGAATGTGGTAGATCGTTTTGGTGATAAATGGTCGGTTTTGGTGTTACTGGTGCTGGAAGAAGGACAGGTGTTACGTTTTAACGAAATTAACACGTTTATAAAAACCATTTCGCAAAAAATGCTTTCGGTAACACTGAAAACACTCGAAGCGGATGGATTGGTAAAACGGACCGTTTATCCGCAAATTCCGCCGAAAGTAGAATACGAACTTACTTCGAGGGGAAAGTCTTTACTTCCACACCTGCATGGGCTTGTTACCTGGGCGGTTGAAAATATGGATGGAATAACAGAAACAAGAGCGTTATATTCCACTTCAAAAAGTTAAGATTGATTTTTTAGGAAATAAGGAGTTAAGCTTAGTTCAACAGCCCGTTTTGTTTTAAATTTTTTACGAAAGGTTTTAGTTGTTTGTCACTCTTTACCAGGTTCTTAATGTTTTCGGATTGTGTTTTATTAAGTGTCACTTGTTTTGTCAGCAGTTGCAAAAAAAAGCTTTCATACAATACAGTATTGAGCTGAGTGTTGTTGTCACAAAAGATTTTTATGATTAGTTCGTTGTGCAAAGATCCTCGTGGCTCAATGCTTTCTGCCAAAACTTTTCCAAGTTTATCCGAAGTCAGTGTGCCATCTAAACGTCGGAGCAAGCTTTTTTGTGCGTAATAGTCAAGATCTGGCATAATCGCTACCATCGAATCCTGAAAACTTTCAGAACTAACTATTTTTTGAGGGATCTGATCCAGTATGTGTTGAGCAAGGTATCCTTCGCTTTCGCGCAAAAGCTTTAGTATTTCGGGGAGGTAAGTAACGAATTGATCTTCGTTTAACCGGCCGATCAAATAGTAGGCGGCTTCCACATCGCCTGAATTAAATAAGCTTTTTAAGAGAATCGGGTTAAAATGGCGTTGTGTATTATTTTTAATGCTGTCTGCCACAATTCCATTGGCGATGTGCCACAGCGTGTAACAGCTGTAAACTGCTCCCGGGATTACTTCGTTTTTAATGGCTGCAATGGTGGCGCCAGTGTATCCGTCAACCGTATCTTTTTTCACTTTCACAACCAGATCTTCACGTTTCAATTCCAAAAATGCGGGCGAATTGTTTAACATCAGTTTTGAAAGTGTTTTATAATCGGCGTCGGTAAATGGTTTGTGATCGAGTTTTGTCAACCCCCGGCCCGGAAATACCTCGTACTTTTGATACCTGCCTAGCACATCCCAGTAAAATTCAAGTTCTACAGGGTAACAGGTAGTATCTTCACAAACCGGCGAAAAAACATAGGCTTTGTAGCCACTTAATACCGAATCGTGTTCAAACAGGGCCACTACCTCAACATCGATTGAATCTTCGGTGAAAAAATGAAACGCAGGCTCTGATTTATCTGCAAGTCGAATATCAAAAGAAGAAACCAGTAGTATGACAACTGTAACCAAGGCGATCATCACACTACTATTCAACTTCTTTTTATTCATCCAACTTATATTTCCGAATTATTACTTCTTTAACGTTCCACCCAGGTTATAAGTTTGCTTGTTCGGAAGGCTGGTGTCTCCAATTCCTTTGTCCATGAGTTTTTCCATTTGGGCAAAATAGTGCTGGTAAACACCGCGGGGAGTGGTTTTTTCGTTTTTACAAATAGAAGCTGCCATCCCGATTACTTCCCCTTCCATGCCAATTGTACGCATCAGCCTGGTTGTTCCGAGTGCCACGTGCGAAACACTGATATGGCGGCCTGCCATCAACAGGTTGTCCACATCTTTTGAATACAAGCAGCGGAACGGGATTGGGTAGGGGTAAATTGCGATGTGTTTTGCAATGGAGCGAAACGGTGCTCCCGGAAATAACTCTGCATTCTCTGGGTGTGGATAATGCAAATCCATTGTCCAGGTGGTAGGTGCAGTACCATCGGGGTAAACCGTGTGGTTTCGCAAATCGTTTTCATTTAAAACGTAATCTCCGACCAGCCGGCGGGTTTCGCGTTTCCCGGCAATAAAAGCCACCCATTGCAGTTGTTCGTTGGCAAATTTGTCTTTTACTTTTGAATGATTTTTTATGTACGACCAGTTGGAATAAACCACCAGCATTCCATAGTCGCGAACACGTTCAAAGTCTTTTGTCTGATCCACTCCCATTCCGGTTTCCCAGTCCCAGTCACCTTTAGTAAGTGCATGCGATTTTTCTTCATTCATTTTAATACCCCATTTAATATCGGGGAAAGGGACCGGGTTTTCCCGCTTTTGTGAAAACCACTGAACGGAGGCGCCCATGGTAAGATTGTCGGAAATTTCAGGGGCAGTTTGTTCGCCAAAAACATCGCGGCTTTCGCGGCCTTGCATAAAATCGGCGCCTGCCAGTACGCCAATGGTCCCGTCGCCGGTACAATCAGCAAAAAGAGGAGCTTTAAAAATAAATCGTTCGCCGGTAACAATGCTCTGAGCTTTTACAGCAGCAATTTTGTTTCCATCCATTTCCACTCCGTCGGCATTGCAATTCAGGAATAAGGAGATATTTTTTTCTGACAAAACGGCTTTTAGCTTTTTATCGTCCTCGTAATAATCTTTTGGTTGAGCATTTCCTCCACGGTAGGGACCAATTTCATTTACCAGGTTTCCGAGGTTTGGCCAGGGATCCTGTTTAATCCGTGCGCCCAAATGAACGCGTACTTCCGAGCTGTTGTTGCCACCCAGCAAAGGGCGGTTTTGAATGAGTGCCACTTTTACCCCCAGCCGGGCTGCTGAAATAGCTGCACAAACGCCTCCCATTCCTCCGCCAACAACTACAAAATCGTAGGTTCCGGCATTTTTAGGTTTTTCTGAAATACCCAACATTTTACGGCGGTATTCTGCCAGGGCAGTTGGGTCGTTTACAGGGTTAAAATCCGGGTTGCTTGTGAAAATTATTGCATCGCAACGCCCGTTAAAACCGGTCAAATCGTGCAGCGAAATCGTCGATTCTTTTTGTGATATTTCAACTTCGCCACCATTGATCCAGTCCCAGTCGCTTTTTTCGGTGCCAAATATTTTGTTTACAGGCTTGCCGTTTATCAAAACCTGGAACCGGCCGGGAGCTTCAGCATCAGACCATTGAGCTGCCCAGTTTTTTGTGCGAACAAACAAATAATAGTTTCCGGTTTTGGGGAATTTAACGGTTGTTTCGGCATCTTTTACCGGAATGCCCATCCCGTGTGCCATCAGGTAGGGCGAGCCCATTTCGTTTATAAATTGCTGGTCGATTACCCAGCCGCCGGTATTTGAGAAGCTTTCTGCTTCAACAAAAACGGTTTCTTTCGACTTTGCCCAAAGCGTTTGTGAAAGTATCAGGCCAATGATTAGTGTGGTTAAAGTTTTCATGGTTAATATAGATTGTTTTATTTTTTTCTGTTATCGTGTTTTGCATCCAATTCATCAATTCTGAAACAGGAACACTAATTTCTGCAATATATAAATGAGAGACTGTTTAAAATTTATCGAATCATTCTATTATTCGTCTTTTTCACTACTTCTGCGTTGAAATTTCCTTAAATAGCTGGTGCTATTCGCCTCAATTCCGCCTTGAATTAGTAAAAAATACTTCATAATACCTTTAATTTATAAAA
Source organism: Draconibacterium sp. (assembly GCA_047975435.1). Classification (GTDB taxonomy): domain Bacteria; phylum Bacteroidota; class Bacteroidia; order Bacteroidales; family Prolixibacteraceae; genus Draconibacterium. Next base: position 3,776 of record JBKEDN010000097.1, read on the forward strand.
TTTAAACAGACTCTGAGTTTTTATATTTTTTGTACCATCGTTTTTCTAATTTATTGCTTACATGTTTTAGAAAAATGAAAAAGTAAAGGACTGTAAAAAAGGATTAAATGTTATCTCAGAATTTATCAGTAAGACTGTTTCAATACTGAGAAAATATTAATCTTACTTTTATTACAGCCCTCTTTCATCAGGTATAATTGGTTTAAATATTTGAGCGTTTAAATTTTTGCATAAACTTCAATTTCCATTATTCGTACCATATTGTCTGTGTAATTAGGAACAAAAACCCGCACCTTATCGGTTTTTATTTCTTCCTCAAAACTTGCTGAATATGTTTCTCCCATAAAGTTATTTACTTCTACAACATTTACCCATTCGCCATTTACATTAATCTGGAAGTTGAAATTTGGGATGAGATACTGATTGTATAAGTATTTGTAAACCGTGAAAGAAGATAAGGTATATTCTTTGCCCAAATCGATTTCAATCCAATGTTCCAGCCCTGCATCAGAAACTGTAATCCATCGCGATGCTGAAGAAATAATTCCATCCACCGCATTGCTTCCTTCGAATCCTTCTCTTAAAAAAGAGCTGGTGACTGTTGGTTTATTCAGAGCCACATTTTGAATGATTTCGAGGGACGACGATGCTGTGAAAAACGTATCAATTGATGTTTCTTCAGGTAAAAACATCGTCCGGTAGGTAGCTCCTTTATCGAGATTATAATTATCCAGGATTGTTTGAGAACCGTCTTCGTTGAGAATTTTAATTACCTTCTTTTGTTCCCCTTCGTAATAAGTAAGTTCAACACCAATATCGCGGGTAGAAGATGGGTCTCCCCAGGTAACTGCCAACTGGTTGTTGCCGGGATCAAAAGAGGTTTCTTTCACAAAGCGTTGCACCATAGTGCTGGCAAATTGTGCCCCATAAACATTGCCTATCATATCAAAATCCACAGAAGTCAAACCTTCTCCGTCGGTTGTAACCAACTGAAAAGTATAACTTCCTTCGGGCATTGCCAGAGAGTTGTTGCCCACAACAACTTCAAGGGAATCAGCGGCCAAATGATTCGGAATTGGGACTACTAAAGAGTCCTTCTTTTCATCCCAGTATATTTTTAATTCTTTCGCTCTTGGGTCAGTAATCCAGTAACGAAGGATAAAACGTTCATTCCCGGAAAGTACCGTAGCTGAGTCAACACGACCGATGTACAGAATCTCTCCATCTTGCATGTAGATTTCATGTTTGTCATTCATATCAGAACAAGAAAGCAATATCATATACATGGAAGCGAAGAACAGTGCTATATATTTTATTTTTTTCATCTTATTAAACTTTAAAATCAATTAGTACTACTCATTTACCTGCCCCCAGAATGTTAGTTCTGCAATAAATGAACTGTTTGAGTCTGTCCAAGTACGTAATGTTCTGAAACGGACGTAACGTACTTCTGGAACTTCCAGTGAAAATTCGAATTCCTCTCCTGAAAGTGCTAATGCTAAATCTTCACTTGTTAAATTCGCATACGATGTTGCCTCGTCTCCTGATGGTTTTGTTGATGTACCACTTAGCAACAATTCCCATCCGTCCCAAGAGCACGAACCGCCATTGGCAACATCCGGATCATTTGTCCCCCATATCTCGAATTCCTTGGGATGGTGCAGGTTGAAGTACCACTGGTTTCTGCCCCAAAACTTGAACCTAGAGAGTTTGGTAGTTACTCCCAGATCTAAAGTGAAAAATATAGGATCTGAAGATGTCCGGTTTATGTAGTAAGTTTGGTTCCCCTCCGCAACTGTTCTTCCATCCCAAAGTACACTTACTGCTCCACCGTACTGTGACAAAGTAAATGAGGAACACAAAGGCATCCCTTTCCAAAGTCCTTTGTCCAGTTCTATTTCTTCCCAGGGAGTAAGTACGCTGAAAAGTGTATCAGTATAATTGTTGTAGATGTCTCTTATAAAAACGCCGAATTCAGTTTCTTTGGATTCTAAGCCACGTACAGAGCCGGATCCCTCGCCAACTGAGGTATAAAAATTCTCAAGTGGCACATAAACATTTTCCTCGTTTTTTGCGATAATTCCTACCACAATATCCTTCTTCTCAGGGTTCTCCCAGGTAAGTTTTAAGCCACCAAAAGTGGCAATAACAGAAAGACTGCTATAGATATCGAAAATAGGAGAGTCTAGCGGTTCAATTTCAACAGTAACCGGATCCGACTCATTTTTACTTTTATCAACAGCAATTAAACTAACACTGGTTTTTGACGCTTTCGCAAAACCTTCAATGGTTAACTCATTAATAAAAGCTGAAGCCAGTTTTTCTTTTTTCTCTCCGTTGGGAAGTGTATAAACTGCTTTAATACAGAGTAAATCCTTATCTCCGGGCAAATCGTATTTAATGGTGGCCCCTCCTTTGAAATTGGATACAACCGGGTTCGAAATCATCTGTGGAGAGACATCGTCAACAGGAAATTGCCCAATGGGTTCTTCGGAACAGGAGTAGGCAAAGAACACTAATATTGCAATGCTTATAATATATTTTTTCATTTCGATCGTAAATTAAGTTTACAAAGTTTTATTACCAGTACGGATTTTGGATTAAGTTTGAATTAACCCGAATGTTGTACTGCCGAATCGGGAACAGGTAATCTTTTGTCGAAAATTCGGGTGTATAGAGTACTCTTACCGAATTAAATTCCTGAGCCGTTTCTCCGTCAGGATTTAAGCCTCTAATGGGTTGATTTAACCATTGATGAGCTGTTTTCCAACGGCGGATGTCCCAAAAGCGCTTTCCTTCAAAAGCCAGTTCAATCATTCTTTCCTGCTGAATAATTTCGCGCATTCCCTCTTTTGTAGAAGGTTTTGACGGGAATCTGGAGGCATTTTGCCAGCTGGTAACTACTCCCTGTAACCCGGCACGTTCACGCACCAGGTCGATGTATTCATATACGTCCTGGTTGGGTGCATCCATCGATTCGTTGAGCGCTTCGGCATACAACAAATACAAATCGGCCAGGCGAATAACCGGGAAGGTAGAACGTACAATTACATTCGACGATGAAGATGTACTAACACTTTCGAAATGGCTGGTTCTTCTCGCCCAGTATCCCGAAAGAGAGTATCTTATATTTGATGTTTTCCCCTGTGGCTGTCCTTTTTTTGTATGAAATACCCAGGGTTGTTCATTGGTCGCACCATCCCCAACATCCTTATATCTCCCGTTGCCAAACCAGATTGCGCCATCGAAAGCCAGGTTGGCATAGAACCTTGCTTCCCGGTTGATATTCAATTTGGCAGTTTCATATCCGGGCTGAATGTAGTATTTGGCTTCATCGGGTGCAACGGCTGTATTGAAGCGATTTTGGTAATCAAAACCAGTATCTTCATCAATCGGTACCCCATTTTTTGTATAGAAGAGCTCTGCCATTCTCAGGGTGGGGCACATGTATGGGTCGGTTGGCATCCATTGAAACTGCTCAATAAAGAAAAGTGGAGTAGTGGCACGTTGGTAATCGTACATGGTTAATTTAGCTTCTGTCCATACGATTTCTTTGTTCCACCTGTCCGTTACAACATGGCGAAGTGTCATCAGAAGTTTTGTAGAGTCTGAGAGGTTTGTTTGCTTGGTAAACTCGTAAAGCTGATGGCCTGCCAGCAAACAGGTATCAATTGCATTTTTGCAGGCTGTGGCAGCGCGGCTCCATTTAGAAGCGTCATAATCAGGGTTGGTAAGCTGTATTCCGCGGTTGTCAACTAATCCGGCAAGATCAGGATTGCCGTTAAATAACGGGCTTGCAGCGGTTACAAGTATTTCGGCTTTCAAAGCCAGCGCTATGGGTTTTGTAATTCTTCCGTCTTCAGAACTAACATTCAGAATTTGCAATGGCAAATCAATAACGGCCTCATCCAGCAAACTAACAAGGTAGTCTATCCCTTCATCAAACGGATCTCTGTAAACCCTTACTTCATCGATGTTGGAAGAGATAGGTAGATTTTCTTTGACAATCGGAATTGGGCCATACATTCTCATCAAATAAAAATGATAATAGGCTTTCAACACTTTTACCTCCGCAACCCATCTTCTTTCCTCTTCGATACTTAAGTCGTTTCCTACGTTACCGATGTTTTCCAGAAAAACGTTACAGTCGCGAATGGCTCTGTAGCAAGCTCGGCCTCCGTTGTAACCATCCCAGGCATTAAATAAGGGGCTGTTTGAGTTTTGCTCGCCTTTTTTGATTTTTAGCCCGGCATAGCTTTGATTACGGCTGTTGTAATAGTCATCTTCAATCGCCCACCATTCATCACTTCCCAGAATTGCCGGGTCTCCTGACGGATCAGATAAGTCAGGGAAATAAGTATAGCAAGTGGCCAGATATCTTTCGGCACTGGTTCTGTCCAGAAATGCATGGTCAATTGTAGCCACATTATCAGGTACCACATCTAAATAATCGGTACATGCAAAACTGAAAATCAGGATGCTTATCGTTATTATAATTTTTAACTTTTTCATTTTAACTGTTTTTTAGAATGAAACCTGAACACCAAGGTTAAATATCTTCTGAATCGGGTATCCCAATCCATTTCCGGCCATTTCCGGATCCCAGAGTTTAAATTTGCTGAATGTCAGCAGATTGGTTCCGGAGAAATAAAGCCGAAGGTTTGTGATCCCAATCTGGTCGGTTAACATTTGAGGAAATGTATAACCAAATTCAACCGATTTCAACCTTAAGAAAGATCCATCGCGCATAAACCAGGTACTGGTTTGCGTATTGTTGGCAATGTACTTGTCTGATAACCTTGGCCATAAAGCATATACATCAGGGTTGTCTTCCGAGAAATGGTCGTTGGCATATACCTGTAACAAGGCATTTTTGGAGATTGTACCGGAGCTTCCGTCTGTGTCGATAAACGGAGCGGTGTTGTATGCATCAATCCAGAATGATTCTCTGCCTAATCCCTGGAAGAAACATGAAAAGTCAAAATTCTTGTATCCTGTAGAGATTCCAAATCCATAGATTATTTCAGGTTGTGTAGGATAACCAATTGGAACCCGGTCCAACGAACTTATCTGACCGTCGCCGTTTATATCGCGGTACTTGATGTCGCCACCCATGTATTCGCTAAAAGTTTGGGTTGGCGAGTTGTTTACATCGTACTCATCTACAAACAAACGTTCGGCCACATACCCCCAGGTTTGCGATATGGGTTGCCCGATATGTGACAACCAGGGGGTTGTTGAGTTGTCAACCTCTTCATATACTTCGAATTTTGCGGTGGCATAGGTGAAATTGGCACGGCCGGTAATCCAGAAATCATTATTGAACGACTGGTTGTAATCGGCAGATATATCTATACCTTTTCCTTTTGCTTCGCCAACATTTGTTTGCGGGGTTGCCTGCAATCCCATTGTTGTTGGAATATCGGCACGATCCATTAATATGTTTGTACGGTGCTCGGTATAAAAATCGGCCTGAATATCGAGTTTGTTAAACAAGCCAAGCTCAATTCCTGTATTTAATTTTTTAGAAATTTCCCAGGTGATTTTATCGTTGGCATAACGTGTTGTTCCCACTCCGTTTACAGTGTATCTGGAATCTTCTCCCCAGGTAAAGCTTCTTCCTGAGTTATTCAGATTAACTTCAGAAAGATAGAAAAAGCGATCGTTAGAATCACCGATTGCATCGTTCCCAACCAAGCCATAAGTTGCTTTTAATTTAAGGTTGTTAACGGTTTTACTGATGTTCTCATTCCAGAATTTTTCATTCGACACAATCCAAGCGGCACCAACCGAAGGGAAAAAACCAAAGCGTTCGTTCTTGGCAAATCGTTCAGAACCGTTGTACCCAAAGTTGAATTCGGCAAAATACCGGCTGTCGAACGAGTAGGTAAAACGACCCGATAATCCGAGGTTACGTGATGGCAGTGAAAGGGCTAAAGTAGAAGCATTGGGTTGTATTTTGTTTCTCATTATTGAAACCAGCAAACCACTTACGGTATGTTTGTCAAAAGTCCGGTCGTAGTTAACAGCACCTTCCATGTATGTTGTTGAGGTGATATTTTTAGGCCCCTCATCGTAGCTGAGCCACTCTGTGCCTCCTTCCGGGTTGAGACGTGTTAGGATGTAAGTATCAGTATGTTTGTCGTAGTTGGCAACCGAATACCAATATGGATTGTAGTACCTGCTAACATCGAAATAAGAATAGCGGGTGGTATTAAAGAGGCCACGTACTTTCAGCCCTTCAGTAATAAAATTCAGGTCTTGTCTTAATTCGAATTGTGCCAGCATTAACGACTTTGAATAATCCTTGTAACCTTTAACCATATCGGCATATGGGTTGATGTATTGCCCCTGGTCGTAGTTGCCAAAAAGTGTATGTGACACATAGCTGTATTGTTCGTCGGGTGCAAAATAGGCCGGGAAAAGAACCGGGTCGGCCCTCATCACTTTTTTATACAAAGTAGTTCCCCCGTCAATCGGCCCGGTGTAGTCGTCAAATGTTCCGTGCAAGCGAACAACTGCCTCTGTTGTTTTTGTAATATTAATATTGATATTCGATCTTAACAGGTACCTTTTCAGATCGATGTTGCTGTTGAAGTTATTATTCTCATCCACCTTCAAAACGCCATTATCGCGGTTGTAAGTTCCGGCTATGTAGTAACGGGCAACCTTTCCTCCACCACTTACATTAAAGTTAGCCCGGTGGTTTATCGTGTAGTTTTTAAACAACATGTTATACCAGTCGTTGGCCGGGTAAACGTAAGGATTGGTACCGGCAATCGTATTGTCGATTTTTTCGTGAGAATAAGGAACTGCACTGAGCGGATTTCTGGCCAATACAGCTTCGTTATTGAGTTGCATATAAGTAATCGGATCGGCTAAATCAACCTCCTGAGTAGGCATTGAGAAAGACGTTTCGTAGCGGAACGATACTTTTGCTTTTCCTTCAGTACCTTCTTTTGTTGTAACCAGAATTACACCATTGGCACCTCTTGCTCCATAAAGCGCGGTAGCAGCTGCATCTTTCATGATTGAGAAACTTGCAATATCGTCTGGTTGTAAACGTGCCAGGTCGGAAGACGACATTTCAACGCCGTCGATCAAAATTAGCGGTCCGGCAGCATATGAGAATGAGGTAACCCCACGTACAAAAAAGCTGGCATCGTCTTCTCCGGGTTCCCCGCTTCGCTGGTATGAAATAAGCCCCGATATTCTTCCGGCCAGTGCAGTGGTAAGGTTACTCGACGGTACTTTTAACTCATCGGTTTTTATGGTACTGATGGATGCCAGTACACTTTCTTTTTTCTGTTTACCAAAAGCTACAATGGTAACATCTTCCAGTTCTTCCGACTTCTGTTGGAGAATCACGTTAATAACGGTGCGGTTATTTATTTCAACCTGCTGATCGGACATACCAATGAAAGAGAAATTCAGTTTGGCATCGGGTTCAACGTCAATAGTAAATTTCCCGTCAATATCGGTAATTACTCCCTGGGTACTTCCGTCGATTATTACCGTTACCCCCGGGAGTGGTGCCCCCGTGGCATCGGTTACCACACCTTTTACTGTTATTGATTGCTGGTCATCGGCTATTTCTTCTTCCGGAACAGGAAGAGTTTCTTGCCGGCGAATCACAATGGTCCGATCCGTAACTTTGTAATCGAAGCCCAGAGGAGCGATGTATTTTTCAAGAAAAACATCAACTGTAATTTGCGGTTCAAGCACTTCAATTTCCCCTAGTTCGTCAAACAGATCAGAAGGATAGAAGAAATGAAACTCACTTTGTTTGTCAATTGCTTCAAGGATCTCGTTTATAGTTCCTTTAGTTTTAGTTAGTTTTAGTACTTCGGTTTGCGAATACACGCTTGAGAAGCCCTGCATTACAAAAAGAAATACAAATAATACTGTAATCTTCATACGTAATAATCCGCTTCCCCGTAAAAGGAAAGCCTTTACTTCTTTTTTTTTCATAAATTTGATTTGGAATTAATCTTTGGTTTATTCTAAATTTTTTTAGCGGTGGATGGTGTCAGCATCTGCCGCTTTTAATTTATAACAAGTTTATTATCATAAGTGGTCATTTTAATTCGTTGAGTTTCTTCAATGATGTGGAAAATATCGTTGATTTTTTGTTCTCTGCTAATACTGCCTGTAAAACGTATGTCTTTGGCTTCCGGGTTTTGGAACTCGTATTCAAAGTTGTACCAGCGTGAAATGGTTTTCAGTATTTCTTCAATGCTTTCATTTTCGAAGTAGTAATTACCGTTTTTCCAGCTTGTGTATAATTCTGTTTTTACCTGTTGTTTGGTTGCATTGCCGTTTTCAGAATTAACGATGGCCTGGTACGAAGGTTCGAGGTACAATTCTTGCAAAGAACTGTTGATTTTTACTTTTCCCTCAACAAGTGTGGTTTTAATAAATGCATTATTCGGATAGGCTGATACATTAAAGGAAGTACCCAGAACCTTAATTTGTTGATTTTCTGAATGAACGATGAAAGGTTTCTTTTCGTTTTTGGTAACTTCAAAAAATGCTTCGCCCACAAGTGTTACTTCTCTTTGTTTGTCGGGAAAAGTTACCGGATACCGTAGTTCTGACTCCGCATTGAGCCATACGCGTGTACTATCGGATAGTACCACAAAAAACTGGCCTCCACGAGGCACTTTCAGTGTGTTGTAAATAATCTCCTTTTCGGGTTTTTCTGCTTTCTTTTCAGTGTGATACTCTAATGTTTTTCCGTTGCTGGCAATTTTTGTGTCCTTTTCTTTCAGAACGATCTCTTTCTTTTCAGAAAGGTCAACCTCAGTTCCATTATTTAAAATAAGAATGGCTTTGTCGGTACCCGGGATAATTGTATCATTTGCAACGGTGTCTTCCGGGTGTTGATTAACAACAATGAAAATGGAAACTGCCAACGTAAGCACAGCAGCTGCAGAGGTTCCCAACCTTATAAACCTACGCCTGTTAATTTTACGCAGAAGTTTTTGATAGGCATCGCCTGAATTTGCAGGTGTTTTATGAAAAGATGATCCTGTCTCGTAAAACTCTTTTGCGTTTTTAAAGAATTCTTTCTTACCGGCAGATTCATTGATCCATTTATTCAATTCCTTATCCTCGAAGTTTTTATTGTGTATCTTCTTCCAGATAAGGCTAAAGTCGATATTTCTTTTTCCTTTCATTTAAAAGTGAGGCGCCAAATGTTTAAAACATCGTTTTTTTTGATGTTTACTATAAATGTCTCACAACGGGAAAAAAAGGGTGACAGAAACCAAAAAATATTTTAAAAATAAAAATAGATGAATGACACATTCGAGAGAATTTGCCGGAGATTGTGCTTTGCACGTTGTAGTTGTGTTTTTACTGTGTTTTCTGAAATTCGGAATTGTTCGGCTATTTCCTTTACTTTCATACCATCCAAATATTTCATACGGAAAATCTTTTGCATTTCGGATGGTAATGTTTCAATGGCTGCATTTACTTTTTTTGTTAGTTCTGAAGATTCATGTGCTTCAGATTCCAACATTTCAGAAAGCTCATACTCCAGGTAAATCAGTTTGTGTTTGTCCTGAATATTCAGATTGCGAAGATAAGTAAGCCCTTTAAAACGGACAGCTTGATAAAGCCAGGATTGCAGCGACTTGTGAATTTCTACAGTGGCAGCATTTTCCCATAATGATATAAATACGGATTGAACAATGTCTTCGCACACATCCCTGTTAAAGACAATATGCTCGGCAAATCTCAACAGTGGTTGATGATATTCGAGAAAAATCGCCTCAAAAACTTTTTTGTTGTGCTTCTGTAATTCGTTTAAAATAAGCTGATCTGAATTGTTCATTCTTTACTCATTTAAAACCGATAATTCAAAAACCTATGTTTTCCGGGTATAAATTGACGGATGAAAAAACGCTGTTCACCAGGTTATAAGATTTCAGTGTTACCACATCTGTCAGTTTTTGCCATTGTTTTACGAATAATCGTCAGACAAATTTAATTTACACTCTATTGGTTCAACATTTCAGTTCGGAAGTATTCCACATCCGATTTTGTGATTTTTCTGACAGTGGAAGCAAAAAGGATCCTTATTTTTTACGTTTGATTTCCAATTTGTCAGGTCTAGCTGGCAATGAAGATAGCGATTCTTTTTAGAATTCAGATTTTTGTGAAATGTTGAAAACCTTCCGTTTGCTTTTTGTTCGGATGATATTTGTTGTTTCTTGGCTGTAAATCAGCAAGGTATTGTATCCCTTTAAATGGATGGTTTAAAAAACGCAAACAACAGCTTTTTCATATTTAGATTCGTTATAACCTAGGTTAATAGTTTGTTTTGAGGCGACTGGTTACGAAGCCGGAATCTTTACAGGTATTAAGAGCCTGTTTAAAAATTATCCATTTATTCTATAATGCGCCTTTTTCACTTATACTGCGTTGAATTTTCCTTAAATAGCTGAGGCTATTCGCATCAAATCCGCCTTGTTTAAGCAAAAAACGCATCATAATATTTCTAAAAGATAAAATTTAAACAGGCTCTTAGCATTTTAGTGAAATATGAAATTTATTGCGAGGATATCCTGATGAGGATTAAAATAGAAAAACCTGATAAATTTATTATCAGGCTTTGGTTGTCCTGCCAGGGCTCGAACCTGGACTCTTCTGATCCAGAGTCAGACGTGTTGCCAATTACACCACAGGACAATGTGGCTGCAAAAATAATAAAAGTCGGAAAAACTAAACATGATTGATTAAAAATCTTTCATGATCACTGATTTGGTTTTCATTTCTGTTAAGTTTATAACCTGAAACTAATGAGGTCAAAAAGAAATATAATGCATATCCAGGATACAAACACTGCTTCGCATTTTTCTTATAACGATTGGTTTTATCGTTTAACGAAGCTTGCTCTAGACCCTGTTAAAAAGACTTTTTTTCGCAGGGAGTGGATGTTTGGTTCCGGACAATCGGCAGGGAATCGTCAAATATTGAGGTCTCTGGTGGTTTTTATTATGCTTGTTTTCTGTAGCCAGTGGGTTCGTTGCGAGGGAGTGCCTGTTTATACCATTAAGAGTGGAAGTGCCACACTTACCATCCGTTCTTATGATGCAAATAAATTTGGGATCGGAATTGAAATGGAAACGGCTTTCTATGAACAGTTGCAGCCTTGTGCAGTGGAGGTTGTTACTGCTGGAGACGAGCCTGTTTGGTTGGAATCGGCTTATTTCGAGGTTAAAGACATGGGGGATAACAGCTACAAATGCACTGGTGTTCAAACCAGCTTAAACGGGTCGGTATTTACTTTTACTGACACATACAGTGGTGATAACAACGGAAGTTTTGAGGTTAACAGAAAGGTAGAAGTTACGAGTGTAGGAAACGGAGATATTGGTTTTTCAACACGTTTAACATTTGCCCAACCTGCTACATCAGAGATGTCGGATTATGATTTTTTTGTCCCGGGAATTTGGTACAGAAACAATAAAAATGTTTCGGACAAAGCATTAGCCACCGATTATAGCGATTACTATTACTGGTTTAGGGAAGACCGCATGCCCTTACCACTTTTTATGCTGAGAGATAAAGCAAGCGGGGCTACTTTTTCGGTATGTCATAAAAATCCGGACGGAGCTACCTTTGCCGGAGAAGATGGATTAAACAGAATAATTGATGGACGGATGAAATTTGCGGCCATAGGTATGCAGGATAATCATCAACCGGCCATAGGTATTTTATATCCGGGAAGCGAAGGCGAACGAACCGGAGTGTATGGAATGTCGGCTTCGAATAAAAGGTGGGCTTTGCGCAGTCATCCCGTTACGCAGGGATATACTCAGGATTATGCTTTAGTAATGCGTTTAACACATGAAAATGACTACACAGCTGCAATGAAAAATACCTGGACTGTATATTATGAACTATTTGATCCTTCGCTTTATACTTGCGATTTGAATCAAATTTACCAGGATCAAATCGCCTTGCTGGAGACTTACTGGAAATCCATCAATAACTCATCCGGATTTCCTTTTCGGGTTCATCTGAACGGACTTGCTGAGGACGCCGATTATAACTGGAACATGGGCTTTGTTGGCCAGCAGTTACCAAATGCAGCAATTTTATTGCGCGAAGGGATTAATACCGGCAACCAGCAAATGATTGCAAAAGCAGAAAATACGATCGATTGGTGGGCAGATAACGCCATTGCTTCAACCGGTTGCCCAAGAACCTGGTATGATCCAAAACCACAGACCTGGCGAAATTATTCAACCTTTGCCCGTGTAGTAGGCGACGGAATGGAAGGAATGCTGTGGGCCTGGAATTTTGAGAAGAAAAGCGGGCTTGATAAGGTAAGCTGGTTGAATGCCTGTTACCGGGTAGCCAACTGGCTGGTGACGAAACAAAACAGTGATGGCTCTTTTTCTAGGGCCTGGGACTATGCAACAAATGAAGTGGTGTTTCCCGAAAAAACAAACACTTCGCATGTAATCCCTTTCTTGGTTGATATGTATAAGGCTACAGGTAATTTAGACTTTAAAAATGCAGCTCTGGAAGCCGGTGAATTTATATATGTAACTAATTACGAAGCATTCGATTATGTTGGTGGAACGCCTGACAACCCCAATGTGCCCGATAAAGAAGCAGCATCTATGGCATTGCGTGCTTTTCTTGCTTTGTATGATGCAAACGGCGACTCAAAGTGGCTTGATGCTGCAACGCAAGCTGCTTATTATTATGAAACCTGGATATATGCTTGGAATGTGCCGATTCCGGATGAGGACAGTTTGGCCACTTTCCCAAAAAGCAGAGAAACTACGGGCCTGAGCTTAATTGCTACAGGGAATAATGGTGCTGATTCGTATGCTGCCATTGACGCTTATAACTTTTTCAGGATGTATTTATATACAAACGACGGTCATCTTTTGGATATCGCTAAACTTTTACTTCAAAATACGAAACAGGGTGTTAACTGGGACAGAAACAATCCACTTTCCGGCTTTGGCATGTTTGGGATTCTGGAGGAGGCACTTAATGTAATGATACCCAGGGGGCATGGTGTTGGATACTATTTGCCCTGGCAAACTTATAACATGGTAGAACCACTTGCCTTGTTTTGGGATGTATTTAAAACCGGAACTTTTGATATCAGCGTTATCAATAACAGTACGGATAAAACGGCTTTGCACAATACCTATTCAACTAACCGAAACTTTGAAGCTGCAAAATCCGAAGCAGTTGAAAGCGGAAAAACATATGTAGTGGTAAACCGGAATAGTGGCAAAGTACTGGAGGTGGCAGAGCAATCGATTGATGATGGTGCCAATATTCAACAAGGGGAATATGAGAGTGCAGAAAGCCAGCAGTGGAAAACTATTGATGCCGGAGAAGGATATTTTAAACTGGTTTCTTTAATGAGCGGGAAAGTTGCCGGGGGGGAGGATTTATCGGCAAACGATGGGGCAAATGTTGCACAGTTTTCCGACAAGAATACCGATAATCAATCGTGGTTAATTGAAACAGTAGGAGGAGGCTACCGGAAAATAGTAAATAAAAACAGCGGTAAAGTGCTTGAAGTAGTGGATATGTCTTACGACGATGGCGCCAATGTTTCCCAATCCGGCGATATGGAGATCGCTAATCAGCAATGGTTATTTGTTGAGGTTGAGGCTGTTTCTACAACAACCGGATCAATAGAAGAAAGAAAAAATACAATAAGGATTTTCCCGAATCCCGCAGAGTCTGTTTTAAATGTGGATGAACATTGTAATAGCGACATTAAAGTGCTTGGGATATACAACTCTAATGGCAGCTTTGTGGTTAAGCCGCTCATTACTCAAAATCAACAGATAAATATTTCGAAACTATACAGTGGGATGTACTTTTTAAAGGTATTGGTTGATGGTTTTCCGGAGATAATCAAATTTGTTAAAAGATAGCAATGCAATTCAAAATTTGAGTGGAATAATTTTATTTTGCAAGGTTTGATAATTCAGTTTTCTACTGTTTCGGGGATAAATTATTTTATGATGAACTGGGTCCGAAAAGAGATTCTCTGAAAATAAGAACAATAATTTGGTAAGTTTAAAAATAGCAGGTTCATTTTTCTCTTTCTTCAATTGAATTAACACATGTTTTGTGTATTCTTATTAATATATTTGATGAACCATTCGGATATGAGCTTAAATGAGAAAGACATAATAAATGATCTTGAAAAAGGAGAAGAAGGTGCATACATTCAACTTTTTCGTGAGTATTATGTATTTCTCTGTGCCTATTCCCGAAAATATGTAGGACGAAAAGATGTGGCCGAAGAAATCGTTTCTGACGTTTTTTTTAGGCTTTGGGCAAACAGGAAAACGATAAAAATCAAAACTTCAATAAAATCCTACCTGTTTAAGGCAGTTTTCAATAATTCGATGTATTTCCTCAGAACACTTGAAAAAGAAAATAAGTTAAACGAGTTTTTGAGTAATCGTGCCAATGAAAACATCGAGTTTTCTTTTTCTCCAATTGAAACATCAGAGCAAAGTATATTAAAAGAAGAATTCTACAAAAAAATAGAATTAGCGATTGACAGGCTTCCTCCAAAACAACAAGAAGCGTTTAAGTTAAAACGTTTCGAGGGGAAGAAAATTAAAGAAATTAGTGAGATTATGGATCTTTCGGTAAAAACAGTAGAGATGCATCTTTCCAAAGCTTTAATTAATATACGTAAAGAGTTTAATGGCTCTGTTCCTGATTTTCTATTTTTCTACTTTTTGAAGCAGAAACGAGGAGAACTTTATCCATATAATCTGTGAAGCTGAGTTCTGTTTTGAACCTTACTATTTGACCTAAACTTCCTTAATTCTCGCAAGTTATTTCAATAAATTCTCAGAATAATGACAAAAGTGTCTGATTATCAGTAGTTGAGATTGTTAGTTGCCTGGAGGTGGAGCTTAGCTTATAAATGGCAGAAAACCGAAGCTATCTTCGGACAAATTTTTATCAGATAATCAAAAGTCAAAAAAAAAAATAGAATTTGATACAGGGTTTTTTTGAAACCTGCATCCTGTAATTGAGTAGGTATAATTATGGATTTTAACAAAGACATTCAGAAATCGATAATTCGATTGTTCATAAGCAAAGCCACCCCTGATGATAGAAATATTGTCAGGGATTGGCTTAATCAGTCTCCGGAAAATAAAAAGTTATATCACGAATTAAGAGATATTTGGCTGGCAAGCGGAACGCTTAAAAACTCGGATAATTATCAGTTGGAAAAAGAAATTCAGAGATTTCGCCAAAGAATACAAAATGATGATACTTCAGATCGGAAGAAGTTCACGATTCGAAAGGTGCTGAAATATGCGGCACTCTTTCTTTTGTTGTTATCCATTCCTTTTAGCTATTTTGTTGGAACACAAAGCAATCGTTCCGAGGTAACTTTCTCAACAGTAACCTGTCAATTGGGCGATAAGTCAATAGTTTTCTTACCCGATAGCTCGCAGGTATGGCTCAATTCGGGGAGTAAACTTACATTCAGTAATACTTTTAAAAACGGGGCAAGGGAAGTTTATTTGGATGGGGAAGCTTATTTTTCTGTGTCAAAAGATGAAGATAATCCTTTTAGGGTTAAAAGTGGGAATATAACTGTTAGCGTACTGGGAACCAAGTTTAATCTGAAAGCCTATCCGGATGAGAACCAGATATCTACAACTTTGATTAAAGGAAGTCTGAGGGTTGAAAGCCCCAAAGGTCAGTCCATTATCGAACCCGGACAAAAACTGGTTTACGATAAAAGAACAAGTAAAACAAACTTGTATGAACTTTCTGATACATCCCCTGAAACGGAGTGGAAAGAAGGAAGGCTGGTTTTTAGAAACGAGTCGTTAAAAGAACTGGAACTAAAACTGGAACGCTGGTTTGATGTTGATATAGTACTCGCTGATGAGGCGGTTGGAGAAAAAAGGTACACCGGGATTCTTGAACGCGAAAGTATTCTGGAAGTGATGTCTTATTTCAAGCTAGCGCACTCAGTTGATTACGAGATTGACGGGAATAAAGTAACGTTCTTCACTTCGAAGAATAATTTAAATAATTAAACCAAAAACTTAAATAATATGAAACATCTGTAAAAACTTCAGTCACTAAAAAAGGGAAGCCTCGACCACTTCCCTTTCAAAAAATTAAACCAAAGTTTAACATTTCTAAAACTTTCAAATGTATGAAAATTAATCAAACCCACCTGCCTGGTTATTCAGGTATGGTGAAAAATAAACTAGTTCTAATTATGAAGCTAACATGGTTACTAATCGTGATTTTCAACTTTAGTGTTTCAGCATCTGTTTGGTCGCAAACCACTAAAATGGATGTGAAGGTTGAAAATTCAACTCTTCGTGATCTGTTTACACAAATTGAAGAACAAAGTCAGTATCGTTTCTTTTACAATAACGATGATGTAGATGTCAGCCAGAAGGTTTCGGTCGTAGTCGAAAATAAAACAATTGGTGACGTTTTAACCCAGGCTTTTTCTAACCTTCCCTATGCTTTTACCGAGGTAAATAATAAGTTAATTCTTATTGAAAGAGTTAAAAAAGCAACTGCTGGCCCAACTTTGTTACAACAGCAAAACATGGTTTCAGGAAAGGTAACGGATACTTCGGGACAGCCCCTGCCCGGTGTAACAGTTATTGTAAAAGGCACCATCGTTGGAACAGTAACTGATGAAGACGGAAATTTCTCATTTACAGTTCCTGACGATGCCGAAATTCTCCAGTTCTCTTTTGTGGGGATGAAAACAAAGGATGTTATAATCGGAGACAAAAAACTGTTTAATGTGGAAATGGAAACAGATGCTATTGGTATCGGCGAAGTTGTTGCGATCGGCTATGGTACAATGACAAAAAGAGATCTTTCTGCCTCTGTAAGTTCGATAAAAAGCGATGAAATTGTTGAACGAAATGCCGCATTTAATGTAATGGAAAGTATGGCGGGGAAAGTTGCCGGTGTCCGGAATATTTCATTTTCAGGTAAACCAGGTGGAGGCTCTTCGTTAAGGATTCGCGGAATGGGGTCTATAAATGCAGACAGTGACCCTATTTATGTAATGGATGGCGTAGTAGGAGTAGATCCGCAAATTATCAACCCGGAAAACGTTGAGAGCATCGACGTGTTAAAGGATGCTGCCGCTACAGCAATGTATGGTGCGCAAGGTTCAAACGGGGTAGTAATTATAACCACTAAAACGGGTAAAAATGATAGGGGGTCAGTAACCTACAATGGAAAGGTTGGAATTGGTTTTATGAACAGAGAAATAGACCTGTTGAATGCTGAAGAGTTTATGGAAATTCAAAAACGGGCTTATGCTTACAGCGGAAAAGTAATGCCCCACTTGCAGAATCCGATGGAGAATCTCTTCTACTATTCAAAAGATGCTTCAGGAAATTATCTGAGAGATGACAACGGTTATTTAATTGCATCACCAAAATATGATACTGACTGGCAGGATGCCATTACGCAAAATGCAATTACCAATAACCACGCGTTGTCTTTCTCATCGGGTAACGAAAAAACTTCTATATATGCCAGCCTCGGTTATCAGGATTATCAAGGCCTGGTTAAATACACCTACTCCTGGCGACTGACTGGAACCGTTAATGTTCAAAGCGATATAAAAGAATGGTTAAATATTCAGGCTGTTGTAACTGCCGGTACCCATAAGAGAAACGATATGGAAGGTGGTTTCGGACAGGGGCCTATACGAAATATGATTGAAATGCCCCCGATTGTACCCATAAAATATGAAGATGGTACCTGGGGGCGGAAAAACGATTATCCGCTTGGGGAGACAGCCGAGAATCCCATCCTATTATTGCAGGAACAGAAAAAAATATGGGACGAAAACTTTTCGGTATTCAACCTGATAACAACCTTTAAATTAAGCAAAAACCTCAACTTTACTGCAAAGGGCGACATGCAAACCACCAATGCCAGAAATATCAACTATGCAAAAGCTGGATTACTAGATGTTAGCGAAACAAACAACGGGTATGCCGATATTTACAATCAGGTACGGAAAAGGTGGTCTAACGAAGATTATTTTACCTATAACAATAGTTTCTTTGACGATAAACTTAAGTCGCAGTTTGTATTGGGGGCCAGTTGGTACTACTATCGGTCGGAGAGTGCTTCTGCCGGTTCAGAAGATTATTTCGATGATTATTTCCAATATTATAATCTGGGGGCAGGAACAACCTACCATCAGCCGGCATCGGGGATGAATCAGAATACAATCAGTTCATTTTATTTTAGAATGAACCATAGTTTCAACGATAAGTACCTGTTTGGTTTTACTTTTAGGGCCGACGGAGCTTCCAACTTCGGAAGTAACAATAAATACGGATATTTCCCGTCGGCATCGGCAGCCTGGCGTATCTCGGAAGAAGACTTCTTTGAGCCGGCAAAACATGTTGTCAATAATATGAAGCTACGCTTGAGTTATGGTGCAGTGGGAAATGCTTCAATCCCAAATTATACAACAATCTCTTCTTATTCGAATAATTCAACAATCTTTAATAAAACCTTACAGCCGTATGTTGTTCTCGGAAACCTGGGAAATGAAGATTTAAAGTGGGAGACTTCGAAACAATTTAACGTTGGATTGGATCTTGGATTTTACAATAATCGTATTGAATTATTGATGGATTATTACTATAAATCAACCCAGGACCTTTTGTTTTCTAAGCAAGTTCCCTACTTAACCGGCTATTCAAACACCTGGACAAACCTTGGTGAAATTGTAAATACAGGATTTGAACTTACCCTTTCTTCACGTAATGTGGTTCAAAATAACTTTACCTGGATCACCGACTTTATTTTTTCTACCAATAAATTAATTGTCGAAGATATCAACGGCGAAACGATAGATACAGGTAACAATACAATTGCCCGGGAAGGTGAGGAATGGGCGTCATACTTTGTTTATAACAGGCTTGGTACCTGGGGGCTCGATGAGGTAAAAGAGGCTGCTGTTTATGGTAAAAAGCCTGGTGATATAAAATACGAAGATGTTGACGGCGACGGGGTTATTAATGACAACGACCGAAAGATTATGGGTAACGGATTACCCAAAGGTGACGTTAACATGGTAAATACCTTCCGTTACAAAGGATTATCGCTGATGGTAGATTTAAACTACCGCTACGGAGCCCGAAATATGGGCATTTCGGTAACAATGCTCGAAAACCGTCAGATATATGGCAATTCTGTAGCCTCGGTACTTGATGCCTGGAGGCCCGAAAATCAAAACTCAATGATTGCGGCAGTCCGGCTGCCCTCTGATGTTTATTTCGGAGAAAACGAAAAAGATAGCCGTATGCTGTACGATGCAGATTTTTTAAGAGTCAGAAATATAGCACTCACTTATAATTTTAGCTCAGATGTTTTGAACAAGATTGGCTTGGTCCAGGGATTGGCAATTGGTGTAAATGTTGAGAACGCTTTTGTACTTACCAGTTATCCAGGATTTGATCCCGAGATAGGTGCTTTTTCTACTGATACCGGGCAGGGAATCGACTTCTATTCCTATCCGAGACCTACAACAGTATCTGCAAATCTTAAGGTTACATTTTAAAATTTTAGGAAATTATGAAAAAATATATTTTGAAAATAAGTTACCTGATAGCAATCCTGGTTACCATTTCTTCGTGTGATAAATTCCTTGAAGAAGAACCGAAAACCTTTCTGTCTCCGGATTTTTACTTTCAATCAGAAGCTCAGATAAATGCTGCTGTTAATGGTATATATACTTTTTTGGATGATCGTTTTTCAGGAATGATCGAACTTGGATCTCAAACTTACCTGTTTATGGAGTATCTGCCAGGATATGGTGTAAGAACCTATTCGGGTAGTTTTGATGCACTAAATCAGGCAATAAACTTAAATATTAAAGAAGACAATGCCTATGTTGAGGCCATTTGGGAAACCAACTATAAAGCCATTGAAAACTGTAATAGTGTGCTTGAAGGAATAGAAGGTGTATCGCCCGAAATAGTCAACGAAAATTCAAAGAACAAACTCTGGGGAGAAGTGTATTTCTTTCGGGCTTACTACTATTTTAACTTAGTAAGGTTGTTTGGCGAGGTTCCGTTAAAGCTGGCAAGTACTAAAAATCTTTCGAATGTAGAACAAGAGCTATCCTCAATTGATGCAGTTTATGGTCAGATTGAAAACGATCTTTTAAAGGCAGATTCTTTAATGGTTAATAATTCGTGGGCAAGTGTTGAGGGCCGTGTTGCAAAAGGGGCTGTAAAAACACTTTTAGCTAAAGTATATTTGACCATGGCTGGTTCCCCGCTGCAAAAAGGAACGTTGTATTATCAAAAAGCATACGACCAGGCAAAGTCAGTTGTTACCAGTAGCCAGTTTTACCTCTTTAATGATTATGCTGCATTAAGGAATCCGGCAAACGAAAATTCAGGAGAGTATATTTGGATGATTCAGCGCCAAAGCCAGTATGCCGGTTCTCCGGTACATTCAAACATGCTGCCTTATCCTGAACCTGAAAATCCGATTTCGGCGGCAGGCGCCTACGGTGGGGCTTTGGCTCCGGCACAGTCATTTTACGATTCTTACACCGAAGGGGATAAAAGAACCGAAGAAAAAGGCTATTACTATACCAGGCATGAAGCATTGGACGATCCGAATACGATTGTTGAACTTGGCCGTCCATACATTTACAAATTTTGGGATACAGAAGCCGCAACGGCAGGTAACTCCGGTAGAAATTATCCGTTGCTGACATATGCCGATGTATTGTTAATGCTGGCAGAAAGCAAAGCACAAATTGATGGAGGTTCAACAAATAATGCAGAAGCTATTGATGCATATTATCTGGTGCGGGAACGTGCAAACCCTGATGAAGGTAAGCCAACGCTGCTCTCGGTGAACGACGTGTTGAAAGAACGTTTCTGGGAAATTTGCTTTGAAGGACATACCTGGTTCGATATGTTGAGGACAAAAAAGGCATTCAACGTAACTACCGGAAATATGGTGGAAATGATAGGTTACAATGCACCCTTTCATCCTGAAGGACATCCTTTTAAAGATTCAGATTTGCTATTCCCGTACCCGTTAAGAGAAAAACGGTTAAATCCAAATCTGGTGCGAAACTGATTGCTGAATTCTTAAGTACGAGCTTGAAACTCAATTTATCCTAAGAGTTCAAAAAAATGAAGCAGAGCAATTATCTAATAAAAATAAAGCAAATGGTTTTCCTGGGGTTAATTTTAACAATGCTTGTGCACTGTACCGAAAAGGATGATGGCACAAATGTGAGGCCTAATGAATTTGGAGAAGAAGGTGGTACGGTTCTTACGTTTACTTATTTGTCCAATGCCGATACTGTGTTTTTTTCGTGGGAGCTGGTAAATCAGGAAATAGATTTTGATCATTTCCAGGTTTCTCGGGTTAACTCAGAAAATAGTGTTGAAGTTAGCAAAAACGAAAACAGTTGCTTTTTGACCCATATCCCATATAACGAACTGGTCCCCATTTCTATTGCTTTGATGAACAATACAGAACCGGTGGAGACCATAAATACAAGCATTGAAATAGATGGGTTGGATACAGTGTTTGTAAGCACTTTTATGCCCGATCGCGGAAGTGTTACCGGTGGAGACGGGATGTATTCGATTGCATTGCCGGATGGGCGGTCAATTTTTCTGATGGGAGACTCTTATATCGGTCCGGTAACCAACGGAGCACGTTCAATGTCTGATCATATGTTCCGAAATACTTATATTTTGTATGACGACGGACAAGTGAGTGCAGTGTATGGAGCTGAAGGAGAAAATTCTTCTGCCGCTGTGCCTCCTGGCGTAAGCGACGAACATCAGAAATGGTACTGGCCGGGACATGGCTTTGTTCAGGGTGACAAATTATACATTTTTCAAACCCTGATGTACCAGGGTGAAACTGGAATGTGGGGCTTCAGGTACGAAACTACCGATATATTAGAATATGATTTACCCACCATTGCGCTGAATAAGACAACGCGTATCCCATTTGAAGGATCAAGAGATATCCATTACGGAATGGCGGCTTTAAATGATGAGGATTATATTTATATCTATGCCCAAAAGGACGTGGATAACGGGTGGGATCCCATATCTGACGCTTTAGTTGCAAGAACCACTATTAACGACCTTTATGCGAAATGGGAATATTTTGATGGTTCGGACTGGAGTTCAGCCTCCGACAATGCTGTAAAAATGCAAGGACTTTCAAGTGTCCCAATATCTTCACAGTTTAATGTGTTCAAATTAAATGATAAGTACGTTCTGTTTTCGCAATCGAAACAATTTAATTCAGGCGAAATCTACACATTTATCTCTGACAGTCCTCAGGGGCCGTGGCGCAATAAACAACTCGTTTATAAAATTCCGGAGAGCGATAACCCTGGCTTGTTTACGTACAACGCAATGGCGCATCCGCAATTCAGAAAAGACGGTATGATATTGATAAGTTACAACATCAATAACGAAGATTTTGTCGATCAACATAACGATGTGTCTTCTTACCGTCCCCGGTTTTTGTGGATTGAAATTGCCGATATATTAGAGGATTAGAGTTGAGATATGCAGAAATTAAACGCTAAATTTTAAAACATTCAATTATGAAAAACTATAAATTATTTATTCCAATATTATTGATCGTATTTTTCTTCTTTGGTTGTGACGATGAAATATCGAACCAAATGTCAGGCGATCTTCCGCAAGATTACGACATTGAATACGAAATACGACAAGTAATGCAATACGATCCGATGAACATAAACGGGATCGATATTTCCAAAAAGCTCGATTTTTTCAGCACAGTAAGGTTTACCCTGCATTATAATGGGGGAAAAATAACAAGCTTAAGCTATTCCAACGGAGAAGTTCCATTTTCACCGTTTGGCTTTGGGACAGATTTGCAAACAGAGACCGAATGTGAACTTGATTACGATGTTATGCCAAACGAACTTCGTATAAAAGGGACCGACAATGTTGTAGCTTATTTTCAGAATGGCGAATTTATCATGCCATTCCGGTTAGATTGTGGAACACTAAGTTACAAATACACATTTGCAAATATCGATTAAGTTTAATCATTAAAAGAACTGAAAAATGAAGAATTTTAGTAAATACAGAAATTGGTTGATTATACTCGTTTTACCACTTATAGTAATAATGTGTATGACGATTGAGAGTATAACTCATCCCGATAATCCGCAGGTTAACAGCGAAATACAGATTGGGGTAAAAATAAAACTGGTCCCCGAGAACGATGATAATACAAAAATGGTTTTTGCCGTTTTGGCCCCTCAAAGTTGGAATATTGCTGAAAATGCCCAGCTAACTTATACTACATCAGGTTATACAAAAGGAGATGTTGTTAATGAACTTTTGACGCTGGTGGGTGAATCAGAGATTGAACCAACTACTGCATTGCCGTGGTCTGCTGCCATTCAAAGCGAATTTGGATTGATGGGCAACCTTGGACCGGTAGAGTGGGTTGTTTTCGAGTCTCAAACTACCTTTATAATTACCGATGAAGATGAAAAGCTGATCAACGCTGATGTGAATATAAAACTGACCACCGGAAGCCAAAATATCAAACTGTTTATGGGATACTTCTTTTGTGGGAAAAACAGAGGTTTTCACAGCGAGTATTTTACCGAAAATGCAAAGTCAAAAGTGTTGACGGTATCTGGCGGATCAAATGCATTAATCGATTATACAACCGTTAGTTTAGTCTCTACTTTGCCAGCCAGTTATGGGTGGGGCGATATTTTTTCAATCAACTTTCAGACCGAAGCCGGTGCCGTAGTAACAGAGCTTAGCGGTGCCAATAAAGTTTATATGTGGGGGAAAGTTATTTATGCAAACGGTACCGACTCTGTAATTGTTGATGTGATAAGTGATAAAACCTTAATGGAAAAAATTGGTGAAACAACCTGGCAAAAGTACATCTATCCGAAGGAATTTTTTGGCTTGTCCGATGATGCAGTAATCGATGAAGCTTACTTCCATTTTACAAACGAAGATAAAAGCATCACAGTTAGAGACCCTTCCGGAGACGATTTCCTGATAACAGAAACATGTAATTAGTTTGTTTCCCGTTATTATTTTAAAACGGTAGAGTGGCATCAAAAACTGTTTTTTCAAGAATTCGGTGCCTCTCTTTTTCAAATACCAGATCGGGCTATTAATGTCCTTTTGGGTATAATGCTGTTTCATATCAAATACCGGAAGAGTTATCTTTTCAGTATTCTTATCAAAGTTGTGTTTTGAAAATAAATTCAATTGAAAAATGATGTACAGATTGTTCTCTTCACTATTTCTATTGTTTGCTGGCTTGAATTTAATGGCCGGTCCCGACAACATCGCTCCAAATGCTGAAATAACAGTGTCAACAAGCCTTAACCCAAAGTATAGTTCTGACAATATTGTAGATGGAATAATTGGGGTTTCCGGAAGTGGTGAGTGGGCTTGTGAAGGTGTTACAACAAGTTGGGGATATGTACGTTTCCCCTGGGTTCAGTTAACCTGGACTGGCCCACAGGTAATTAACAAAGTGGTGTTGTATGACCGGCCTTCGATGGATGAACATATAGCCGGAGGAAAATTGCTTTTTAGTGATGGAAGTATTATTTGGGTGGATCAGATACCAAACAACGGTACGGCAAAAGCGATTTCGTTTGCCCCGAAAACAGTCGATTGGGTGAAATTTGTTACTACTGATGGGAAAGGGAAAGATCTTGGATTCTCGGAGATTGAGGTTTTCCCCGCTTTCTCCCGGTCGAGTGATTTTGTTTCGAGAGTTGATCCGTATATCGAGACAAACAGGGGGCGTTATTTCTTTTTTGTTCCCGGGGCCAGACCTTTTGGTTTGGTTGGAACTGCGCCAATGACACGGAATAAAAATCAAAATGGTGGTGGTTACAACTACAATGAGACTGAAATAGTAGGGTTCCCACAAATTCATACCTGGATGATTTCAGGTATAGAAGTAATGCCAACCAGTTCAGATGTGGATCCGCGACTGGGAAGACAAGCATGGAAATCGGAATTTTCGCACGACGATGAAATTGTGCAACCCGGTTACCAGCGAGTTTATCTGCGTAATCCTAAGACCTGGGTTGAGTTAACTGCAACAGACAGGGTGACCTTTCACCGGTTTCGCTTTACCGAAAATATGAATGCACAAATCCTGACCAATCTTGGAGGATATGTGGGAAACAGCGTTATGAAAGAGGCATCGGTAAGAAAAATAAACGACCACGAATTTGAGGGAGACTTTAATTCTACCGACAGGTTTTGGGGAGGCCCTAAAAATGTGTCGATATATTTTGTAGCTCAATTCGATAAAACGATTGATCATTTTAATACCTGGGCTGGAGATGAGCAGTTTCCCGATGCCGAAGAAGTTAACGGAGACGACGCGGGAGTAGCGGCAATATTCAAAGTAAAACCAGGCGATGAGCTGCAAATGAAGATTGCTGTTTCGTACACTTCGGTAGAAAATGCAAGAGAAAACCTGGAAGCCGAATGCCGTAGTTGGGATTTTGATGCAGTTAGGAGCGAATCCCGGGAAATCTGGAATAACATACTGGGTAAAATTAAGGTAGAGGGCGGTACCCGCGATCAGCAGGTAAAATTTTACACAGATTTGTGGCATGTTTTACTGGGCCGTCAAAAGATAAATGATGTGAGCGGTGATTATCCCGACCGCACATCCGGTAAGCGAGACAGTAAGTTTACTGACGCGGTGCTGAAAATCAGAACGCTGCCAAAAGATAAGGATGGAAACCTTAAATTTAATATGTACAATACCGATGCGCTGTGGCTTACCCAATGGAACCTGAATGTTTTGTGGGGCTTGGCCTGGCCTGAATTGCTGGACGAAATGAGTGCTTCGATGATTCAATATGCCGAAAATGGTTATTTGTTACCACGTGGTCCGTGTGGCGGTGGATACTCTTACATTATGACCAGCAGCCCAGCAGGTAATATGATTGCCAGTGCAGTTATGAGAGATCTGCTCACCAAACAGAATTCTGAGAAAGCGTATGAAATGGTAAAGCAAAATCTGCTTCCGGGAGGGATGCTTGGTGATAGTGAGAGCATTGAGTTTTACACAAAAAATGGATTTTGGCCGGGTAATGCCGGTATAACAGTTGAAGCTGTTTTTCAGGATTTTGCAGCGGCACAGATGGCTAAAAAGCTGGGTAAAGGTAAAGATTACCGTTTTTTTACGGACAGATCAGAGGGCTGGAAAAATCTGTTTGATCCCCGGCATAAGCTACTATTCCCAAAAGATAATACAGGAAATTTTATTCACAAAGACCCTTTATCTGGTGTCGGCTGGGTGGAGGCTAATGCCTGGCAGGCAACGTGGGCGGTTTCGCACGATATTTCCGGACTGGCCGAGCTCATGGGCGGTAATGATACACTTTGCAGTAAACTTAACCATGCCTTCGAAATGGCTGATCCCAGCGACTTTGTATTTGCATACAACGATGGATATGTAAGTTATGCCAACCAGCCGGGGTGCTCAAATGCCCACGTTTTTAGTTATGCCGGAAAGCCCTGGCTTACACAATACTGGGTGCGAAAAGTGAAAGAACAAGCCTACGGGGGAACAACTCCCGATCTCGGCTATGGCGGGCACGATGAAGACCAGGGGCAAATGGGTGGGGTGAGTGCCCTGATGGCGATCGGACTGTTTAGTTTACAGGGAAACGTAAATATCGAACCAACTTACGATATTACCAGTCCTATATTTGATAAAATAACCATTGAGTTGGATCAACGGTACTACCCGGGCAAATCTTTTGTAATTGAAACAGAAAATAATTCAAAGGAGAATGTGTATATCCAAAAGGCATTTTTAAATCAGGAGCCACTAAATACGTTTTGGTTCAGTCATGAAAAATTTGCCAAAGGAGGAAAATTGAAATTGATCCTTGGGGATAAACCAAACAGGAATTGGGGAATAAATAATCAAGCCCGATGAAGGAGTCTCCGTATTGTGCTAAATAAATTTGCTGAGTATTGTGCGTTTTTTAAATAATAAAAGAATGACGAAAATTATAAATATCATTTTAGTTGCATTAATTTTAATCACCGGTTCGTGTGGTAATAAAAAAGTAATATCAATAGAGAGAGTCACACGCGATAAACATTTTAATCAGCTGTTTCATATAACTTCAGAAGGAACCACAGGAGCCGATGGTACTATTTCTGTGGCTCTGCCCGATGGGAGTTCTGTTTTTATGATGGGTGACAGTTTTCTGGGTAAGGTAAAGAACAATAAGAGAGACTCTTCTACAAAAATGATTAACAATACTTTTATTGTTCTAAACCCTGAACAAACTGCTACCAAAACATGGTATAAAGGAACGTATGGTAATCCTGATTCGTTTGTTGTTCCTGAAAATGATCCCGGGAAATTTTACTGGCCGGGTCATGGTTTTGTCCGCGATAGTGTTTTTCATTTTTTCATGTCAAGATTTTGGACCCCTGGAACCGGAATATGGGGTTTTGAATTTCTGAATACAGATTATTTAAGGTATTCCTGGCCGGCATTTGAGAAAATTTCTGTAGAACCGTTTGAATACACACTTCGAAATAATGTACACTGGGGACATGCTGTGCTGGACGAGCACAACTACATTTACATTTACGGAAGCAAGCCCGGAGAAGGCAATATTTACAACGCCCACGTTTGTCGTTGCGCTGTAACTTCCAAAAATATGCTAGATCTAACAAACGTAGAGTTTTTTGATGGTACGTCATGGGCAAAAGAACCAATGATAACCCACGCAATGAAAGGGCTTTCCAACAATATTTCTGAACAGTTTTCGGTATTTAAATATCAGGGTACTTATGTTTTGTTATCGCAGCAGCGCGGAATAGGAGCAGGTGAAATTTATACTTATACCTCTAAAAATCCTTATGGGCCGTGGGAAAATAAGCAGATGATTTATTGTACCACCGAACAAGATAAAAATGCTGATATAATTACCTACAATGCGATGGCGCATCCGCAATATATTGAAAACAACGAGTTACTTATAAGTTATAATGTCAATTCGTTAAATGCGTCACTTATTCATGAAAACGTTGACTATTATCGTCCTGTATTTTTGCGTGTACCTTTAGAAATAATCTTGAACGAATAGGAGGTGATAATTTCAAGACTTGAATAAAGATAGCTCACTTCCATCATAAAAATGAAAAAAGAGGCTGTCCCAAAAGGGCGGCCTCTTGTTTTAGGCAGCCAGATGTAAATTTGTATGCAATTTGATTTTTGGATGTTTTTTGGATTGTGATAAGCTGGGTGATTGCATAATAATGAGA
>JBKEDN010000191.1:0-10234 GCA_047975435.1 Draconibacterium sp.
GTGTTTTTGATAATACCAGTCCTACTGATTTTGAACAGGAATTGGAAAAAGCTACTCAATATTTAAGAGAATACCGGACAGATACGGCAGAGGTTATCCTGAAAAAAATTGCAGATGACCATACTAAAAAACAAGCCCCCAAAATTTATATTCAAGCAGAGCTAAACTTAGGTAAAATAGAAAGTGACCGGGGCGAAAACGTAAGGGCACTCCAACATTATCAGAAAGCTATGGAAACGGCTGAGCTTACCGATAACAAGGCAATGACCCCGCATATAGAGAAAAACATTGGTATTCTCTACGTACAATGGAAGAAATTTGACAAAGCACTCGAATATTACGAGAAAGCAGAAAAGTCAGCCCAAAAAGTAGGCAATGAAGAGCTTTTGGCAGATTGCCAAAATAACAAAGGTATCATCTATGAGCAACAGGAAGAATACGAAAAAGCACTGACAGCCTACAGTGAAGCACTCGCTCATTACCAATCGAAAAATATCCCCGAAAAAATAGCGATGGCATACAGCAATATGGCAATCGTTTACAAACTCCAAAAAGATTATCAAAAGTCGGTTGCGCTTAACCTGAAAGCTATCGGCATCTTAGAAAAACAGCAGGACAAATGGAGTATGGCTGCCACGTATAACAATATCGGAAACCTGTACGGTGAAATGGGAAATTATACGCAAGCTGTAGCATATTGCAATAAGTCTTTGACCATTGCCAAAGAA
Organism: Draconibacterium sp.; assembly: GCA_047975435.1. Taxonomy (GTDB): domain Bacteria; phylum Bacteroidota; class Bacteroidia; order Bacteroidales; family Prolixibacteraceae; genus Draconibacterium. The sequence continues at coordinate 729 of JBKEDN010000191.1, forward strand.
ATAGAAGCCGAAGAAATTGTAGGGATGGCTTATGAAAGCTTGGCTAATGCAGCAGCAAAAGCCTCAGATTATAAAAGTGCATTTCAGTACCACAAAGATTTTTCGACATCGATGAACAAATTCATCAACAAAGAAAACACACGGCAACTCTCGGAACTGAACATCAAGTACGAAACCCAAAAAAAAGAAAAACAAATAGTAGAAACTAAACTCGCTTCAGGGCAAAAAAATATCTGGCTGATTTTATTGGGAAGTGCAATTTTAATCGGTTTAGGGATTTTTCGGAATTTCAGCATAAAATCTAACGCAAAGCAAAAGCAACTCGCTTTAGAAAACGAACTCTTGAAAGAACAAACCCATTCCAAAATGCAGGAACAACGTTTAGAAATTTCAAGAGATTTACACGATAGCTTGGGAGCACAGCTTACATTTATCAATTTAATTCTGGACGGGCTTAAAAATTCATCGGAAAAATTAGATGATGGGGTAAACAGCAAAATCAATACCCTTTCCGATTTTTCGGAAAACTCCATTGCCGAACTCAAAAACACATTGTGGGTACTTAATTCAAAAGAGATCAACCTTGATGATTTGAAAGTGAAAATTCTCAATTTCATCAAGAACGCTTCCGAAGCCAAAGAAGATGTAAAGTTCAATTTCAATTCTGATGTTTCAGAAAATTTCAATCTCAATTCCAAACAGGCAGTTAATCTGTTCAGAGCGGTGCAAGAAATCATAAACAATGCGCTGAAATATGCCGAAGCTTCGGAAATCAGGATTGATGTGCAACAAAACGATAATACGCTTGCCATCAAAATAGCCGACAATGGAAAAGGATTTGATTATGAGAATGAGGAAAATAAGTCTTTCGGATTAACCAATATTCAAAATCGAATAGAAGCCCTAAATGGACAAATTCATTTGGAAACAGCAGCAGAGAAAGGAACTGCTTATACTATTCAGTTAAAAATTGAGAATTAGAAATTAAGAATAGATGAAAGATAATTTGATACAGGAAAAGAGTTTTGCTTTTGCTATTTGGGTGGTGAATTTGTACAAATTCCTTACAAAAGAGAAGCAGGAATTTGTATTGTAAAAACAACTATTAAGAAGTGGTACATCAATCGGAGCAAATATTGAAGAAAACATTGGCGGACAATCAAAAGCAGATTTTCAATCCAAACTAAACATTTCATACAAAGAAGCCAGAGAAACAATTTATTGGATAAAATTGCTAAATGCAACCGACTTTCTGAGCAAAGAACAATCAGAAAGTTTGTTAAACGATGCAGAAGAAATTTGCCGGATACTCGCCAAAATCCTAATCACACTAAAGGCAAAAAAATAATTTTTAATTCTTAATTATGATAAAACTTGTCATCGCAGAAGATAATATTTTCTCATTAAAAGCCATAGAAGAAAAACTTTCCGCTTTTGATGATATTATCATTACCCATACGGCACAAAACGGTGCTGAACTATTGGGATTATTATCCAAAGATAACGACATTGATTTGATATTGATGGATATTGAAATGCCTTTAATGAACGGGATTGAAGCAGCTGAAAAAGTGAAACAACTATATCCACATATTAAAATCGTGATGATTACTATTTATGATGACGACGATTATGTTTTTAACGCTATAAAAGCCGGAGCAGACAGCTATATCCTCAAAGAAACCAAAGCCGAAAAATTTTACGAAACCATAAACGACACCTTGAACGGCGGTTCGGTCATGTCGCCTTCCATTGCCTTAAAAACATTGCAATTACTCAAAAATGCAAGTTTTATAAAAAACGAACAAACCACTGAAAAAATAGTGCTTTCAGAAAGGGAAACCGAAATTCTGGAACAATTGAGCAAAGGATTTTCCAATAAAATCATTGCCGAAAATTTGATTATTTCGCCATTTACCGTAAAGCGACACATCGAAAACATCTACCAAAAACTGCAAGCCCACAACCGCATAGAACTATTGGAAAAAGCCCGAAAAAGTGGGCTGATTTAAAAAATGGGCTGTTCAGCCCATTGTACAAACCGTGCATTTAATTTAATTTTGCCGTGTTAATATAAATTAAATTAAATTAAATTATGAATGCATTACAATTCCTCAAAACAGCCTTACTTGCAACAGCAGTACTATTTTCGGCTTGCAGTAAAGACGATGACAACATTCCAAACGACCCCAACAATCCGGATGTTTCTGCATTTTTTTCTGCCAAGGTAGATAACCAGTCCTTTCCCAAGGCAAATCTTCAATTTACTGCTGCAAAATTTGTCAGCTCTACAAAAATGTTACAGATTATAGGGCAGCCCCAAGACCAAAAAGAAAGTATTGTACTATTATTGATGTCCTTTGGCGGAAAAGTAACCACTGCGGCCGACTGGAAACCCGGAACTTATGACTTCGACCCGATACACGTTTCCAACCTTGAGTATCTGGCAATTGCCGGATACAGCAAATGGAACGGCAACAGTTATGACATGTGGGGTACACAATGGGATTATGTAAAGACAGGAAAAATAATTATCGAAAGTAATTCCGGAACGCAAATCAAAGGGACTTTCTTTGTTGATGTGGTACGTCAGAACAATGATGGCACTTTCAATGCTTCCGACATCAAGAAAATTACCGAAGGTAAATTTGACCTTGCCATCAAAATATATTAAATCATCACAAACACCCTAAAAATCATGAAAGCATTACAATACCTCAAAACAGCCCTACTTGCAACAGTAGTACTATTTTCGGCTTGCAGTAAAGGCGATGAACCAGGCAATCCTACTGCCACAGCAGGCTTCAAATGGCGGGAAAATTCTACCACCGCTACAGAAAAAACCGCTGGTTATTCTGAACTGAGAACACAATACAAATCTATATTTTCATTTGAGGGAACTGCTGCAACTCCCGGCACTACTTTATTTGAGATTAATTTGACAGGAGTAACTCCGGCAACTTATGACTTAGCCACTTCCGGAAATTCTTTTTATTTCAAAGATATGGCAACAGGTTCCCCTGTTACTGGAAAAGTTGTTATCACAGCAAATTCCGGTGGAAAAGCATCGGGAACCTTTGAAGCATTTACCGGAGGCTCAGGCATTACCAAAGTTTATGGAACATTTACTGATATTCCGGTAAAATAAATTTTTAAAATCCAACCCTCGCAGGTTTCTGAAAAACCTGCGAGGGTTGCTTAATTCCCAAAAATAATGAAAGCATTACAATATTTCTCGGTTCTTGTGCTGGTCTTTGCAATACTATTATCCTCTTGCAATAAAGATGATGATACTAATCCCGATAATCCAAATAACATCACGCTGCTCAATACCAACCAATGGAAGGTAGTGGCAAACCATATCCAAAAGAAACAACAAGGCGTTTTGGGTGGCAGTTTCGGTACCGCTGCATTCAGTTTGCAAAAGCAGGATGAGTTGCGTTGGTTTCTTTACTTTACTCATATGTCCGGCTATCAAGATCCGATAGAAATTGTACTCAACAATCAGAATGTAGCTACCGTAAATATGCCAACAGGCAATATGGCTTCAGATTTCAGACCAATCAAAACCATTTATGGAGCAGACACCTGGGAAACCTATATTTCATTTGATAACTCCAACCACATTAATGTGTTTAAAAACGGACAAATCACAGATATTGGCTATCCACATCGTCCGATAGAAAAACTACAATCATCGGAAGACGGACTTCTGAATAATACTGAACATTATGGTGGAACAAATTGGGTATCCCACTATCATTATGGTACAGGGCAATGGAAAAACAATGTGGTTTGGGCTACACAATATGTATCAACCCGATACAATGGTAAAACCTATGTAGCTACCTTGTTGAATGATGGAACAACCGGTACAAAAGGAACAGTTACCGTATTTGCCGAAAGCAACACCGCAGATGCAAGCGGTATGTATGTGATGGATCAAAAAGCTGAGGTTGAGATTAACAATGCCGGCTACATCATACATTCTGTACGACATGGAGAGGATCTTTTTGTTGCTATTGATGCTCATTGGCAAAACAAATTTGTGGTATATAAAATCAACTTGAACAGCTACGGTGTGCAAAAGGTGATGGAAGAAACGAAAGTAGAAAATCACACTAACACAGATCCATTGGTACGCAACCTGGCACAAAATATTGAGATAGACCCACAGGGAAACCTGTACATCGTAGGCAACAATATACAAAATATGCATGCACATTACAGCATCAGAAAATACAAAACAACTGGAGGAAGTGAGCTTGTTCTTAAAATAGAAGACCTTAAAAATCTTACACAAGTTCAGGGTATTTATTACTTCAACAATAAGTTGCATGCTGCTTTAGTGTACAGAGAAGAGCTGGTCGGTAATAATGGAATGAATAATTACCATATGCAAATTATAAGCAAAAATTAAAAAATAGCTAAAAACAAATATTTAAAATAAAAACAGAATGAAAAATTCAGCAAAATACGTTCTTACCTTCTTGTGCTGCTTAGCATTAGACACATATTTGTATGGACAAGGAACCACCACATCAGAGTATTATCAATACCAGCAGGATCAGGCTTTTAAAAAATACATGGAGAATGTAAGTAGCAAAGGTATGGCAACTCCGGCTAACACGAATTTTGATTACTCTATCGATCAGAAAGCCGTTCAGGATATGGTGGATTTATGGGAAAAACGGTCAGGCAAAAAAACTACTGCAGAAAAAGAAGCAGAAAAAGCGGCACTTAGACAAAAATGGGCAACAGAATACCAAAAATCTGTAGCTTACGATGCTTTTGATGACAATCGCTTTTTGACCTACCAAAGGATGAGAAATTTCTATGCAGATATTTACAAATCTGTAGGATTTTCACTGCCTGAATCCAATATGCTTGCTAATAAACGGATTATGGAAAAAAGAGCTACGTATAATGACAGTTATGGCGTTTTAGTTTTTGTAGAATATCCTGCCGCTGATCTCGCCTTTAGTGCTAAAGAAACGTTTGAAAAACTGAAGCAAACAGCCAGTTTTGAAGAGTTAATTCCGATTATTTACGACTTTAGTATCACCGGGTACAGTGCCGTAAAAGCACTGGAATATTTAGAAACACGATTTCCCGACAAAAAAGCTATTATCAATTCGCTAAAACCTTTGTATGGAATTTCGTATTGGCAATATAAAGATGAAAAATTCGAAGCACAAAGCACCACACGGCCAGGGCAGAAAGATTATTATTTTAGAACGAATGTAGAAGGAGTAGAATTACGCCCCGAAATGGCAGACTATGTATATAAATGGATGGAAGATAATCCTGAAGGACTTGTTTCATTGTTTGAAAATGGAAATAAATATCACCATTTCGAAATCATTGAACACGCATTCAACAATAAAAAATGGCAACAATACGCTCGGTTTACACTCAATTTTGCGATGCATGGAAAAGCCAATCTTGAAGAAAAAGGTAAAATAATGGAAGACTATCGTGAATCCGGCGTTTCCAGTCTAGAAGTAGAACAAAGAAGCGATTATGAAAAAAATAAATATTACACATCGCAGGATTTTGAAGCTATTGCCAAACGCTATCAAATATCCGGGTTAAAAGCTATGGAGTTTTTGGGACTAGTGGGCAGTCGTTATACTACCGTGTTAAACACCTCATTTGGACCGAAATTCCCGTGGTTTGACAAAGTGTATCTCGAGGAGATAAGAAGATATGCTGATATGGGCGATGCTGATGCAAAATTTATGTATGCAATTCACCAATTGATGCATACGAAAAAAGATGAATGGCTAAAAGGGTACGAACAGCTTCTGAAACTGTTGGAAGAAGGTTATGCAGATGCTTTTTATCTTGATCATAATTATAATTTGAAGAATACACTTGGTTTTAGCAAAAAGAATATTAAAGAATACGAAGAGTTAAGAAGAAAATATACTATCAAAAAGTAACAGAGATCCGTTTAAATCGCCCAAAACTGCATAATGAAGATAACGAAATAAAAATTTCAATTAATCTATTTCACTATCTTCTTTTCTTTAGTTGTGGCAGTTACGTTTTATATTAAAATGATGGCAAAAACAAAAATAGAAATATTTCCAACCGAATTTATGCAATTCTCGACACCGCAAGAAATACTAAACCAATAATCAATGAAAGCACTCGGCATTTTGCTTATCGTACTGGGAATTATCACAGGCTTGTTTGGCGTAAGGTCATATTGGCGGGATTATACGTATAAAAAAGCCAGCATTGTAGTAAAAGCTTCTGTTAAATCAGTAGAAATAAAACCCTTTTCAGGAAAAGCCGTTGCAGGTATTTATTATACATTAAACTTTATGCGTGACGGTATTGCAGACAGTACAAAATACAATACTACTGAGGAATATTCATTCAAAAATCCTCTCCCCACGGCAGAAAAACTACAAGCCATACCGTTTTATGTACGCTATGTTCCCAAAAACAAGAGAAACGAAACTTCATTTCCAAACCGGGTGACGGTAAACAATAATGGTAAGTACGAAGGGTTTTATAACAGCGCATTGTTTGGCCAGATGTTCGTTTTAATTTTATTGGGATATATGGTTAAAAAGTGGTGATAGAAAAGCGAAAAAACTAAATATTGGCGACAGCGTACACAAGAAGGCAAACGAAACACAACTCTACTTCACGGACAAATACACCGGAGAAAAAACAAGTGTGAATATATATCCCTAATTGGAGGATTATAGGTAATTAACTTGATTATACATAATGCTATACAATCATCAAATAAAATATACGGTGCAATTTTCCGAACAATCGGCTGTTCCAAAAGAGCAGTCCGAAAATGCTTTGTTTGATATTGTACAGGAAGATGTGATAGATAATAATGCGTTTTGTCAGGAACTGATAAACAAAATCCTAAAACTGCCTTATGCTAAGCTACCTGATTTCTTTTCACATCATTGCGATTTTGTGGAAGATCCTATAAAATGGCTCAATAAATTTGAAAAACTAATTTCAGAAAATGAAGAAATATTTGTGAGTAGAACTGGTTTGACCCCCTATTCTTTGGACTGTTTTAACTAATAAGTTTGAGACAAAGTTAGTCTCGTTAGTATATTTTTCTTTTTCTGACCCCAAGCAAATATGCATTGGTTCGTAACCCATGTTTGTAAATGTATTTTATATCCATACAAATATGCTCATAGGGTGCTGTTGCAGCAATTTTACGATATTTTACCCATTGACGTTTAATACCTGATATGCCCACTTTTTCAAGCAGCAATACATGGTTTTTCATTAACCGGTATACTTTCTTATGATTGATTCGGTAACCCAACGCTTTGAGTTCCTCAGTACATAAACGGTGACCGTAACGGTTGAACTCCTGTGAGAAAACTTCGTTTATCAGCACATCAACAATCTGATCGTTCGATACTTTTTCGCCATTTTCACAAACAGTAAATTCACTGGGTTTAAGCCCCGGCTTGTTGGCTGTTTGTTAATAGTAGCGTGTACTTTTTTCTATTGACAATACACTGCAAAGCTCTTTTTGACTAAGCTGTGCTGCATATTTATCACATAGTTCCCGTTTCACAGCGGGAGATTCGGACTTTTTTTTTAAAAGTTCATCTTTTATTTCCAGATACAAAGCCTGTTTGGCTATTATCCGCCGCAAACGTTCGTTTTCCTTTTCAAGTTCACGAACCTGTGGGTCTATTTTGTGATATTGTGGAAGTAAACCATCTGTACCTTTATGATCAAATGCACTTTTCAATTTATAATACAAACTCCTTGCTAACTGATACTTGCGTATCGTTACTTCAATACCATTTTGGTCTGATTCACTCAAGATCTGAAGCTTTTATGCTAAACTGAATTTTCTCCTGATTTTACTCATAATTCCACAAAATTAATGTCCTAAATTGATTCTACAAATTAGTCCAGTTAATTAGGGGGCTAAAACAAAAATATATGCCTCTAAAAGTTGTACTTATGTTGTACCTGTGATTTGAAAAAGTATGTAAATATGCTGAAAATCAATGTGCTATAATAAAACTTTTATTAATACGATGTTAGCTGCCGTAATTTTCTTTCAGTTTTCTCATCAGTAGTCTTACGCCTTGTTGTGTATCTTGATTAAAAGAATTTGTAAAAATAATGTATGCCTTTCCATTAATTCTGTCTATGTGAACTATTGAATAATAGGTGAATGCTGTTCCTGAATGTGTAGAAAGTTCTTTGCCGTTTTCATAAATATTATACCAACCTAACGAATAATTATCAATGGCTTTATGAATAAATTGATAGGTCTTAGCTGTCAAGTAATTATTTTGTCCTTTCAAACCTTGTAAGTTTAATTGAATATATTTTACATAATCTTTCAAGCAAATATTTATATCGCCTGAAGGTTCTGTATAATCTAAATGATAATCTGTATTGGAAGAAACGGGAATTAATTTGTCATTTTCAAAAGAATGTCCCCAAGTATCTTTTATTCTTTGATTTTCTGGCCAAGAAAATTTCACATTTAATTTCAAATCTTTGTTAAATACTTTTTGTGCCAATTGTTCCCAACTTTTTTTTGTTACTTTTTCTAGCATTAAAGTTGCCAATGTGTAGTCTGCATTGGAATAAGTAAACTTGTTAATGGTGTCTATTTCAACCGGGTTTAATGAGAGTACGAATTTTCCAAAAGATTTCCTTTTTTCTTGTTTCGTACCTTTAAATTCAGGAATTACATGGCCATTTTCTCCTTGAAAAGGTTGAATTCTTGCTCTATGCGAAAGCAAGTCTTGAAGTGTAATATTATAATATTCTGAGTTAGAATTATATTTCCATTCAGGATAAATGTCAAAGAATTTTGTCGTCCATTTTAGTTTTCCATTTTCTACATATTTAGCAATGATAAATGCTGTCATTGCTTTGGTATTGGAACCTATGTGAAATCTGTCATTTAATGTTGCCGAATCATTTAAGTTGATTGAATGCTTTCCAAGTGCTTGAATCTCTGAAATTGAATTTTCTGTTACAACTGCATAACTTAATTCAGGTATGTTACTTATTCTACGAATTGAGTCTGCATATTGAACATTGTTTTGTCCAAAGCAAACTAGTGAAGTTAATGTGAATAGAATAAATAAAAATTGTTTATAACTCATTGTTTGTAGTTGTTCGGTTATTATGGCAGCTAACGCCCCGTGTGTTGGCGAAGTGGGCGTTAAAAAAATTGGTGGAAGCCACTTCACATTTCATAAAAATTATTTACATGGTAAATTTAATACCTAAAGCCGGTATCTACAATTTTTTTATAAGGACACGGGAGCCATCACGGATGTTGCCCATTTACGCCAACACGCAGATGGACGACAGTTTGCCACGGGTGTGTAACCATGCACCGGAAACGCTTACGGGCAACATCAGTGAAACGCGGGGCGATGGACAAAATTTAGGTTATGGCAGCTTTGAGGCACGAAAAGCGAATAACCGTGTGTGATAGCTTGGTGTAGTGGCAAATTTTGTCCATC
>JBKEDN010000219.1:0-2317 GCA_047975435.1 Draconibacterium sp.
ACATTTTTAAACACAATGAATACTGGATGGATGGAATGTTAATACATATATGCTTGTTATTATTAAAATCTGTCTTTAAAATGCCAATCAGTCCTTTAAGTGGTCCTTCAAGAATTTCCACCCTGCTTCCTTTTTCTATCTTGGACGCTATATTTAAATCGGAACAATTGGAAACAATCTTTCTTATTTTTTCAATTTCACCATTATTCAACGTTGCCGGAATACCATTGAAAGAAACTACCCGGACAACTCTTGGGTGTGATAACACTTTATAAATATTGCACCTTTCAACAAGGACAAATATATAATTTGGGAATAAAGGTACTTTAAGCTTCTTCTTACGGTCGTGCCACTGTCTTATGTGTTCTACCAGTGGGAGATAAACAGTAAAGCCAAGATGAGAAAAATGTTCAAGAACAGATTTTTCTGCTTTAGGATAGGTATAAAAAACAAACCAAGATGTCATAGGTTAGGCTATTAACATGGCTTCGCCATTGAAGCTACCAATATTTATCTTCTAAAAAACCAAGAATCACATTGGTGCTTACTATTTTTACGCATCTTAAGAAGATTGAGAATGATTAATGTCAACTTGAGAGCAACATGTGATTTATTACAAAATCTTCAAAAAACTAAAAGTTCAAACATTTTGTATTTATCCAAATAGTATGCCTTAACCGATTTATAATATCAGCTATACAGTAATTATCTGTATATAAAGGGAAAATATTTTCTCAAAAAAAGTAATTAACGATGCAAGACCTATAATATCCGGGTAACTAATTACCCATAACAGGCATCTCAATACCCTGAATTAGATATAAATATTGTTCAGTCCGGATCTTTCAATAGAGTTTCTTTTACAGGGAATCACAAATTTTGATAAAATTATTGACCTGGTCTGTCGTATAAAATGTTTTGCCTTCGATCCTTAAATATTTCAAAGTACATTTTGACCGATACCGTTGTAATGTCCGTTTATCAACGTTCAATAACTGGCAAAGGTCCTGGTTATCCAATAGTTTCAGTTCTTTGCCTGTTCCCCCGGAGTGTATGAGTTTGTCTGTTTTTTTGTGGAGCAGCTCTATTTGTTCCAGTATGCGTTCCATATAGTTTTCAAATTTTTCCCTGTCAATATCCATATTATGCGTATTACCATTATTTTTCACAAATTTGAACAGGGTAGAAAAGATTATTGGGATACTTACCGGTAAGTACCCCATTAGTTTTCGTCCAAAAGCTCTAATTTATTATTAAATTTAATAACCATCTCATCAAGAAAAAAGGAACGGGATTCTATATGGATTCCTTGGGCTTTCCTATCTGTCATCTTTTTTATTTTGGTATGATAACCGGGGAGTGAAATATTGAAAATGTGGCTAAAAAAACCGACCAATTCTTTGAATGAAACCTTCCCATGATTGATACTCATTGTAAGGTACAAAGCATAAATCAACTCAAGTAAGTCCCGTTTACTGGCGGTCCAGCTAAGAGGTGTACCTTCATGAACATCGGGATTTAGGCTGTTGGCATCTGTAGTCTCTTTCTTTTTTATTTTAATGCATTCTATTTCAACATTAACATATTGGATCAAATGATCTAAAAATTCATGCAAATCATAAACAGGATTTTTTTTCGACTATTCAACGTTTTTTTTATCCATTCGACATGTAACTTAAGATGGTATAGTTTCCGGTATTCTTCAGCAAGACTTTTATGGGGCTGTTGATTTTTCTCGATAAGCTTTTTCCATTTTTCGATTAATTTCTCTATTTCCTGTGATCGGACATCTTCTGTTAATTCAGCTAACCCTGAAACTTCATAAAAAAATGATTTGAATGATTTACTTCTCATAAAATAAGTATTTATTGGTTGTTACAATCTTTAATTGGGTCTGGATGTAAATTCTTGATGATTTTTGGGCTACTTGCAAAAATTGGGCTAAAGTGTAAAATCAAAGAATTTGAACGGGGCAGCTTGTTTTATCACCCGTAACCGGATATAATTGTAAAACACAAGATTTATTTTATTTACAACTGCCTGCAACCGCTTTACTTCGGTCTCTCTTTTCCTTTCGTTCAGCCGTTTCAGCAGCCCGAACAAGAATGGCTCCGGCTGTCGCCATACTTGCCTTTTCCCATCGCTGTAAACACCTGGGATTAATGGCTTGTCTGGGTGTAATATAGATATATCGGAATGTTCCTTAAACTCAACGGGTAAATGCTTTTCACCTTTAACCGTGTATTTTTCTTTTCCCGGCAGTAAAATTTGAACTCCCGCCTTCCTTTCGTCCGTTGCCGTCACGGTGGCAAAGGTA
>JBKEDN010000225.1:0-11241 GCA_047975435.1 Draconibacterium sp.
AGCGGCTTTTACCTACTTTTGAAATAAATCTTAAAACAGATTTCTGTCAGAAGATGGAAACAGGCTATTTAAATTGGAAGAAATGATTCATGAAAAGCTGTTGAATCCCCGGAGTATAGTAATTGTTGGAGCATCAAACAATGTTTCAAAGCCGGGCGGAAAAATTATTAAAAACCTGCTTGATCATCAATACAACGGCGATCTGTTTGCGGTTAATCCGAAAGGAAAAAGTATTCAGGGAATTCCGTCGTTTCCCGATGTTGCTGACTTGCCCGATATTGATTTGGCTATTCTGGCAATTCCCGCCCGTTTTTGTTTGGAAGTTGTACGCGAACTTGCCGAAGAACACGACACCAAAGCCTTTATTATTATTTCAGCCGGTTTTGGCGAATTAAATGCGGAAGGGAAAGAGCTGGAAAAACAGATTGTGGAGGTTGTTGACCGGAACGGTGCCTGTTTAATCGGCCCCAACTGTATTGGGGTAATGACGCCACTCCACGCCAGTGTTTTTACCACGCCGGTACCGCCTTTAACTCCCGAGGGCTGTGATTTTATCTCGGGTTCTGGAGCAACCGCTGTATTTATTATTGAATCTGGAATTCCGAAAGGCCTGCGTTTTGCCAATATTTTCTCCGTAGGGAACAGTGCCCAAACGGGTGTGGAAGATGTGCTGGCCTACCTCGACGAACATTACGAGGAAGGGGTAAGTTCGAAGGTAAAATTATTGTATGTTGAAAATATCAACGATCCTGATAAATTGCTGTTTCACGCGTCGTCGCTGATTAACAAGGGCTGTAAAATAGCGGCAATAAAAGCCGGAAGCTCCGATGCCGGAAGCCGGGCTGCCTCGTCGCATACCGGGGCTTTAACCAGTTCCGATGCCGCAGTGGATGCCCTTTTTCGCAAAGCGGGTATTGTGCGCTGCTATGGGCGGGAAGAGTTGACGACAGTTGCCGGCGTATTTATGTGCAAACCACTTACCGGGAAAAAACTGGCTATTGTGACACATGCCGGTGGGCCAGGCGTAATGTTAACCGATGCACTGGAAGACGGTGGTTTAAAGATTCCGGCCATTGACGATTCACCTGCAAAGGAAGCTTTATTAAAAAAGTTGTTCCCGGGATCGTCGGTTGAGAATCCGATTGATTTTCTGGCTACCGGAACAGCAGAACAACTGGGCGAAATTATCGACACCTGCGAAAACGAATTCGACGTGGACGGAATGGCTGTAATTTTTGGCAGTCCGGGCCTGTTCCCGATTGGCGATGTTTATGATTTGCTTTCAGAAAAAATGAAAGTATGTAAAAAGCCGATTTACCCGATTCTTCCATCCATTGTGAACGTAAAAGAAGATGTTGCCCATTTTATTGCGCGCGGTAATGTAAATTTTCCCGATGAGGTACTACTCGGAAAAGCACTTACAAAGGTGATGCACAGTGCTGCACCGGCTGTAGCGTCTATTGCAAATTCGTATATCGATCCATCAAAAATCAAAGAAATAATAGGGAAAGCAGAAAACGGATATCAACCACCTGAAATTATACATCGCTTGTTTGACCTGGCAGGGATTCCGAGAGTGAAAGAACTGGTGGCAACCAACGAAACCGAGGCAGTGCTCGCCGCTATGAACATTGGTTTTCCGGTGGTGATGAAAGTGCTGGGGCCGGTTCATAAAACCGAAGTTGGAGGTGTTGTCTTAAACATCCGGAATATAGCTGCTGTACGAAAAGAATTTCATCATTTGGCCGGAATTGATGGGGCAGAGGGTGTGCTGATCGCACAAATGGCATCGGGAATGGAACTCTTTCTTGGCGCTACTTACGAAAATAAATTTGGCCATGTAATCCTTTGCGGAATGGGTGGGATTTATGTGGAAGTGATGAAAGATATTGCCTCAGGACTGGCGCCTCTAACGCTTGCCGAAGCACATTCGATGATTCTCAGTTTAAAATCGTATAAATTGCTGAAAGGCTATCGGAGACAGCCCGGGATCAACACTGATTTGTATGCTGATATTATCGTTCGGTTATCGTGGCTGTTACGCTATGCCACAGAAATAAAGGAAATCGATATTAATCCTTTACTGGGAAATGCCAGCGAAATTCTGGCTGTGGATGCCCGTATCCGGATTGAGAAACAGAAATAACTAAAACAGCAGATTCAACCTTCGCGATCTTGAAAAATACTTCGCGTTCTTAGCATGAAAGATTATTTTGGGTATTGTCCGAATTTTTTAGGAAAGTATTCTTTCTTTTTTAGAAAGGATATCGCTTCGGTACCTGATTTGGGGCTTACCCCAAACCCCACGTCATTTTTCTCCTTTGATGAGAAAAACGAAGCAAAAAGAATCAAGTCAAAATTAACCTTGGTATTTTTTCAATGTGGCTGTTTTGCCCAACTGACGGAATTTTGACACGCTCGCACAAGGTGAATTTAGGAAAATAGTCTTGTATATATTATTCTATCTCAAAATGTATTATACCAGCTCAATTCCTACAGGGCAATGATCCGATCCCATTACCTGGTCGAGAATAAAAGCGTCTTTTACTTCAGGAAGGAAGTTTTCACTTACCAAAAAGTAATCGATTCTCCAGCCGATGTTCTTGCCACGTGCTCCGGCGCGGTAACTCCACCACGAATATTTATCGACCGCATCGGGGTAAAAATGCCGGAAAGTATCGATCAATCCGCCTTGTGTAAAACGATCCATCCCGTCAATCTCTTCCTGCATGTAACCAGCCGATTTGTTGTAGTTTTGTTTTGGGCGGGCTAAATCAACCGCTTTGTGTGCCACATTAAAATCGCCGCAAACAACCACAGGCTTGGTTTTCTCCAGGTTTTTCAGATAATCAAAAAAGGCTTTGTCCCAATCTTGCCGGTAATCCAGGCGTTTTAATTCGCTGCCCGAGTTGGGGACGTAAACGGTAATCATATAAAATTTTTCGTATTCCAGGCAAAGAATCCGGCCTTCCTGGTCGTGATCGTTTATTCCCATATCGCGCGTTACCGCAATCGGTTCTGTTTTACTTAAAATGGCAGTTCCGGAGTATCCTTTCTTTTCGGCCGAATTGGAATATATGTGGTATCCGTTAACTGTTGCGAGGGTTTCTGTTACCTGGTCGTCCTGTGCTTTTGTTTCCTGAATACATAAAATATCGGGATTCATAAGTTGCAGATCGTCGAAAAAGTTTTTCTTAGCTACGGCGCGGATGCCGTTTACATTCCACGAAATAAGTTTCACTTGTATATATTTTGGTTAATATTTTGTATTTCAAACAGATAATGAGCAAACGCCAATTTTGTGCTTTGATACCCATGGAACTCATCCCGAGCACTCGGGATTCGTTTCATCCTATTTTTTTGCTGCAATATAATCATTCCTGTTGAAAACAATCGGAGGTATTAATCTGCAAAAGGAAATCGAAAAATGGATTGAGCTAAATATTTAATGAGCTGTTCCTGAACCTGAATCAACTGAAATTTGTGCTGCAATATCCCAACATATAGGGATTGTACACATTTTCCTGATATCTAACTTTGTATGTTATTTGGTACCATTATGATAAAACGAGGTGTGAATGAAGAATTTTTTTTGGCAACAGTATCGTTAACAGTGTTTTATGTCTGTTTTGGTTTGCTGAAAATAGGCCTTATGTGCCTCTCTCACTGAAATTGCATGGAACCAATATTGATTCATAAAAGTAGATGTTATGAAGAAATTTTTAAGTCTTGATGAAAACAAGCTGAAACAAATTCTTGATATAAAATTGAAAGTATTCAGGAAAGAGTTAAGTCCTGCTGAGGCAAAGGAACTGGTAAACGAAACGTTTGATAAAATTACGCCCGAAGAGTTTGCGTATGGCGAGCAACAAATGCTCGAACACGGTATTACCGACGAGCTGATGGTGGACGGCATGGACGATATCATCGATATTTTTCAGGATGTGCTGGTGAAAAACGATCTGGACCTGGCTCCCGGACACCCCATTCAGACCTATGCCAACGAAGCTGCCGAAATTGAAAAGGTAGTGGCAACGATGGAGCAAAAACTAAAAGCGAAGTTTATAAAAAACGAATGGCTTGAACTGTACGAAAAACTCAGCCAGATAAATATTCATTTCAGCCGTAAACAAAACCAGCTGTTTTCGGCGTTGGAGCGGAAAGGTTTCGATCGCCCTTCAACCGTAATGTGGACCTTCGACAACCGCGTGCGCGATGCTGTTAAAGAGGCTTTTGTTTTGCTGAAAGAAGACAAGGACGCTCAGTTTATAGAAGCTCAACCAAATATTATTTTCCTGGTTCGCGATATTCTTGAAAAAGAACGGGAGATTCTTTACCCTACTTCACTAAAACTCTTGACAGATGAGGAATTTGCAAAAATGCGCATCAGTGACGATGAAATCGGCTACTGCCTGATTGACACGCCACCGCCATTTACAATCGCTCAAAAGAAGGCGCCGGAAAATAACCCGGAACCCGAAAAACCATCCGGTTTACTGAGCGATTTGGCTGCTGTGCTTCAAAAACACGGCATCACCCAAAAAGCAGGTGAAAGCGAGGTGTTCGATGTAGCCATGGGGAAACTTACGCTGCAACAAATCAACCTGATTTTTAAGCACCTGCAAGTCGATCTGTCGTATGTGGATGAAAAAGATGTAGTGAAATTTTACAGCGATACCCAACACCGTGTTTTTCCGCGTAGTGCTGGGGTAATCGGGCGTAAAGTGCAAAACTGCCACCCGAGGGAAAGTGTTTCAACGGTGGAGGCCATTATCGAAGCATTTCGCAACGGAACACAAGACAAGGCAGAATTCTGGCTCGAAATGGGCGATAAATTTATTTACATTGTTTACAATGCCGTTCGCGACGAAGAAGGGAATTTTCGTGGGGTGCTGGAAATGATGCAGGATGTAACGCACATCCGCAGCCTGCAGGGATCGCGAAAATTATTGACCTGGGACAGCCAGGTAAAAGAAAAAAACGTACCGGAAAAACCGGAACCGAAAACGGATGATCCAGGAATTACAAAGGATTCGGTAATTGCACCGCTACTCAAAAAGTATCCGTTTCTTCGTGATTATTTGGTTGAACTGAACCCCAGATACAAGCAACTGAAAAACCCGGTTGTTTTTAATACCATGGGAAACATTGCCACGCTAGAAATGATTGCAGCACGGGGAGATTTTGAGGTAGATGAACTGGTTCGAAAAATTATTTCGGAAGTTGAAAAAAATAAACAGTAAGCTTTTGTTAGCAGCAATAAAAGAGATTTTTTTTTGACATTTAATAAGATAAAAATGAAAGATACGATAGCAAATCTAAAGCGTGGAGAGAAAGGCATTATCGACCACTTTTCGACCGATATTATTCCTGTAAAGTTTCAGGAAATGGGGTGTCTGCCCGGCAACGAAGTTCAACTGCTCCAATTTTCGCCTTTTAAAGATTTGGTGTATCTGACGATTAACGACAGCCATTTTGCCATTCGAACAGAAACGGCGCACTTAATTGAAATAAGAAAGGTGGTATAAATGGGAAAACAACTGAATGTTGCGCTAATCGGAAATCCAAATACAGGGAAAACTTCGGTTTTTAACCAGCTTACGGGGATGAACCAAAAGGTTGGGAATTACCCCGGTATTACGGTTGAAAAGAAAGAGGGGAGTTGCAAATTACCCAAAGGAGAAAAAGCGCACATTACCGATCTGCCGGGAACTTACAGCCTGAATGCAACTTCGCCCGACGAGCAGATTGTTACCGATCTGCTCCTGCAAAAAACAAACGACGAATACCCTGATGTGGCTGTGCTTGTGGCCGATGTGGAAAATCTGAAACGGAACCTGTTGTTGTTAACCCAGATTAAAGATTTAAGTATTCCTACCATACTGGTTGTAAACATGGCCGATGTGATGGAACGCAAAGGCATTTCAATCGACATTAAAAAGATGGAAAACAAACTTCAGTCGAGGGTAGTGCTTGTAAGCGCCCGAAAAGGCACGGGAATCAGCGAGTTAAAACAATTGATTCAGGATTACAAACAATTGCCGGCACTGCCCTGTGTCCAATTTTCGCAAATCGATTCTGAATTTTTTGAGTCCCTGGGCAAAGCATTTCCGGGTGAAAATATTTACCGGCGCTGGTTGACCATCAATCAACAACAGGAAATCCAAAAACTGGCAGAGGAGAAGGAAAATTCTGCCGGGTTTAAAACAAAAACTTCATCAGAACTTAAAAGACTGCAACAAAAGGAGGCAATTTTACGCTACCTGTTTATCAATCAGCTATTAAAAGAAAGCTATAGAAAAGATGCATCGTTGGCAAAAGATTTACGGAGCCGTTTAGATCGGGTTTTAACGCACCGCATTTTCGGGTACCTTATTTTCTTTTTGATTATGATGTTGGTTTTTCAGTCGATTTACAGCTGGAGCAGCTACCCGATGGACTTAATCGACCGCCTTTTTTCACAACTATCTGGTTGGTTTAAAGATACGTTACCTGCCGGAGCTTTAATCGGTTTACTGGCCGAAGGGATAGTTCCCGGTATCGGCGGAATTGTAATTTTTGTGCCGCAAATCGCCTTTTTGTTTCTTTTTATTTCAATTCTGGAAGAAAGCGGTTACATGAGCCGGGTTGTTTTTTTGATGGATAAAATAATGCGGAAATTCGGCCTGAACGGTAAAAGCGTAGTCCCCTTGATTTCCGGTACCGCCTGTGCCATCCCGGCAATAATGGCCACCCGCACCATCGACGACTGGAAAGAACGCCTCATAACCATTTTAATTACACCTTTTACCACCTGTTCTGCCCGGCTGCCGGTGTATCTGATTATCATTGCGCTGGTTATTCCCGACCGCTCTTTTTTAGGCCTCAACCTGCAGGGAATAACACTGATGGGCCTGTATATTCTCGGTTTTCTAACGGCTGTTTCTTCGGGGTATGTTTTAAATAAAATACTAAAAATGAAAAGCCGCACATTTTTTATTGCTGAAATGCCTGCTTACAAACTTCCGCTGGTAAAAAATGTAGGCCTCACTGTATGGGAAAAAACAAAAAGTTTTGTGGTGGGGGCCGGAAAAATTATCCTGGCCATTTCCATTGTGTTGTGGTTTTTGGCCTCCAACGGTCCGGGTGAAGATTTTCGCCACGCCGAAGAGATTGTAAAAGCCCGCCACACAGATGAAATGTTAAATGAAGACGAATTTTCAACCGCCGTGGCTTCCTATAAACTACGGCATTCTTACATCGGAAATATCGGTCATGCCATTGAACCGGTGATCCGTCCGTTGGGTTACGACTGGAAAATTGGGATTGCGCTGGTAAGTTCGTTTGCCGCCCGCGAGATTTTTGTTGGCACTTTGGCTACGGTTTACAGCGTTGGCAGCGACGACGAAGGGACTATAAAAAAACGGATGGCAGAAGAAATTGATCCCGAAACCGGTGAAAAGGTATTTAACTTTGCTACTGGGATTTCGCTGTTGTTGTTTTATGTATTTGCCATGCAGTGCATGAGTACGCTGGCAATTGTAAGGCGCGAAACAAACAGTTGGAAGTGGCCCGCAGCGCAACTCGTTTTTATGACACTTTTTGCCTATGTTGTTGCAATGGCAGCCTATCAGCTATTAAAATAATTGAATACAAAACAAATGTGGGAATTTCAAAATATTGTCGTTTACATCGTTGTCCTTTCAGCCGTATTGTGGTTGGTAAAAAAGCTGTTTTGGAAAAAGAGGGGCAATCATTCAGGTACTTGTGGAAATACTGAGTGTGGTTGCCACTAATTGCTTTGCTAAATAGTTGCAGACAATACAAACATCAATAATACAGATGTTTGTATTGCATTCTTTGAAAGATATAACCAGACAATACTGATTTCTTTGTATCTTTTTTGTAATTTTAATATACCCGGTTATCTGTTGGAAATCAGAATTTAATTACTTAAAATTTATTGTCATGGAAAATGTTAGAGATGAAATTATTCTAGGTAATGAAAAATTCCTAAAAGCGTTTAATAACGGAAATGCAAAAGAAGTTGCAACGAATTATGTTGATGGTGCAAAACTGTTTCCTCCCAATAGTGATATAGTGGAAGGTTTGAAGAACATTGAAGCTTTTTGGCAAGGAGCTATGAATATGGGAATTAAATCAGCCAATTTGAAAACTGTGAAAGCAGAGGGTTATGAAAATGTTGCCATAGAGGAAGGCAGGTATAAGCTATTTTTAGAAAATGGACAAGTTGCCGACCAAGGAAAATATATCGTAATCTGGCGAAATACAGCAGAAGGCTGGAAACTTGATCAAGATATCTGGAATAGCAGTAATCCAACTGCATAACTATTTGCAAAAAAATATTTGCCAAAGTTGAATTTTAATCTCAATAATTCCCCGCAGCTTTGTCTCAGGGGGCCACTTTTTCTCCTCGGGTGACGGGGAGATGTCAGCCTTTATTTGTTCAGGTTCACTTTTATTCAGGCATCTGGCTTTTGCTTCCTAATGCATAGTACCTAAATTTGGAGTAACAAATCAGCTACTCCTTTCCATATTTCTGGCATCAATTTGATACAATAACATTCCATCGGCCGTTCAAAGTTTTCCTATTAAAAATCTTTACTACTTTTGCAGCAGTTTTTTAAAAGGGAGAAATGAGTGATTCAGGCATCCATCCGGTGGTGTATTCAAAAAATGTAGTGGAATTTGTAACGGTAGCAAACGAGTATTGTGCTACCATTGAAAACGTAGCCCGCCACACAGCTCACGAAAATTTGAGTAAACTTCAGAAAATCCTGCCTTTGCTTTATCTGAAGGCAAGCATACTTCCTGAAGTGGAACCGGTAATGGATGAGGAGCTTGAAAAATTTGTTTCAGAACTTGATTACAATACACTGCATCAGAAATGGTTGCAGTCGCTACACCGAAACGATAGTTAT
The DNA here is from genome assembly GCA_047975435.1 of Draconibacterium sp. Taxonomy (GTDB): domain Bacteria; phylum Bacteroidota; class Bacteroidia; order Bacteroidales; family Prolixibacteraceae; genus Draconibacterium. The sequence continues at coordinate 8,922 of JBKEDN010000225.1, forward strand.
TACGAGGTTTTTGACCCGAATATTCAGTTTGGCGAAGAAACCGTAACCGCCAGTATTTCAGAAAACCTGGTTGATATTTACCAGGATCTGAAAGACTTTATCACTTCGTACAGTATCGGAAACGAAGAAGTGATGAACGACAGTTTGGCGGAGTGTATTTTTCATTTTAAGGAATTCTGGGGACAGCAACTGGTGAATGTGCTTCGTGCCATTCATATGCTGTTGGTCAACAACACCGATTTTTCTGAAGAAGAAAATGACGAACCTGCTCCGGGAAAAGGAAACCCAAAATGGCTGGATAATTTCTGGGGCACCAACGACGAGGATGATACAGATGTTTAGAGAAAGTATTAGCAACGAGGAACTAACGGAAATGCCGTTAAAATGGTTTGACGGCAGAATTGTGTTAGTCGATTCAGATCGAAAGTTGCAGCAGGCAGTAGAAGAGCTGTCTAAACACAAGATTATTGGTTTTGATACCGAAACCAAACCATCTTTTAAAAAGGGAATGGGAAATAAAGTGGCTTTGTTACAGCTTTCAACCAGAACAACCGCTTTCCTGATTCGTGTGAACAGGGTAGGTTTGCCCGACGAGATCAGGGCCATTCTCTCCGACGAAAATATTATAAAGCCGGGGGTTGCCATTCGCGACGATATTAAAGGCTTGCAGGAAATTACTGCTTTTGACCCGGCTGGTTTTGTAGAATTACAGGATCAGGCCAAAGATATGGGTATCCAGAATTTCAGCTTAAAAAAACTTACCGCCATTGCCTGTGGTTTCCGCATATCAAAAGGGCAACAACTTTCGAACTGGGAAGCGTTGGAACTAACCGAAGCCCAGCAAATTTATGCGGCTACCGACGCCTGGGCGGCATTGGTGATTTTCGAAAATTTCTCAAATAATTAAATATGTCAGGCACTTTGGTGAAAATTGTCCTCAAATCGGGGAAAGATCAGTCATTGTTACGCTTTCATCCGTGGGTTTTCTCGGGGGCAATCAAAGAAATGCATGGTACGCCAGCCGAAGGTGATCTGGTAAAAGTATATTCCAACAAAAACGAGTTTCTGGGAATTGGCCATTATCAAATCGGATCGATTGCAGTGCGCATTGTTTCGTTCAAAGATATTACGCCCGATTATGATTTTTGGAAAAGCAAAGTTGAAAGTGCCTGGAACCTGCGAAAACTGCTCGGTTTGGTAGATAACCCTGAAACGAACGTGTTCAGGTTAATACATGGAGAAGGGGATAACATGCCCGGTTTGGTTGTTGATTTCTACAATGGTACCGCGGTAATGCAGGCCCATTCTGTTGGGATGCACCGTATTCGTGAACAGGTGGTAACGGCTTTAAAAGATGTTCTGGGCGATAAGCTGAAATCGGTTTATTACAAAAGCGATAAAACGTTACCTTTCAAGGCAAACATTGAATCAAAAGACGGTTATTTGTTTGGAAACGAATCGGAAACCGAAGTAAAGGAATACGATTTAAAATTTAAGGTAGATTGGGAAGAAGGGCAAAAAACCGGATTTTTTGTGGATCAGCGCGAAAACCGGAAACTGGTTGAGACCTATTCAAAAAATCGCGATGTATTGAACATGTTTTGCTACACCGGCGGATTTTCGTTTTATGCCATGCAAGGTGGCGCCAGGCTTGTACATTCTGTTGATGCCTCGGAAAAAGCCATTGAACTGACCCGTGAAAATGTAGAACTCAACTTTCCGGGAGATAAACGCCACGAAGCTTTTGCCGCCGATGGTTTCGAATACCTGAAAAATATTCAGGATAAGTACGACCTGATCATTCTTGACCCTCCTGCTTTTGCCAAACACCGCCGGGCGCTCGATCAGGCGTTAAAAGGCTATAAGCGCATCAATACCCGTGCTTTTGAACAGATCCGGAACGGAGGTGTTTTATTTACATTCTCGTGTTCGCAGGTGGTTACCAGAGACCGGTTTCGTGAAGCAGTTTTTACAGCTGCCGCCATTGCCGGGCGAAAAGTACGCATCCTCCATCAGTTGACTCAGCCGGCCGATCATCCGGTGGATATATTTCACCCGGAAAGCGAATACTTGAAAGGGCTTGTTTTGTACGTGGAATAGATGAAGATATGACAGATTGGAGGACTGAAAATTTGAAAACAAGATTGATGGAAGTGATTGGGAAAGATTGAATTAGATTGAATTCCTGTTGACCTATGACTAATGGAAACCTCTAAAAATTAAAAATCTACCAATCAGCCTATTATAATAGTAAATAGTATCTTAGGAGCATATTCTTATACAATGAGGACAAGATACAAAGCAACAGGGACAAACAGTT
>JBKEDN010000260.1:0-4551 GCA_047975435.1 Draconibacterium sp.
AACCGGTAGGAAAACATCCCAGTTAATAACCGCATTTAATTTTTCAAGGGGATCGCCGTGTTTACTGATCTTTTCTAAGCGAAATTCTTCACCAAATAAACTGTTTGTCCCTGTTGCTTTATATCTTGTCCTCATTGTATAAGAATATGCTCCTAAGATACTATTTACTATTATAATAGGCTGATTGGTAGATTTTTAATTTTTAGAGGTTTCCTTTAATGATATTGGAATTATTGCTCATTCAAATGCTCATATACAACACTTGGCTTCATTTTTACAAAAAGAAGGTATTGCGTTCTATATTGTAAACTGGAATTTTGAAAATAGCGCAGTAGTTGTCTGGCTACAAGAATGTGCTTTATGGTGTTCTAATCCACAAGAGGAATCTTTTTATAATATATTTCTTTTCTGGGTACGGTTATTAGAAGTTCATAATGACAAGCGGAAGAATTGGGAAATGATACGACTAAAAATGGTATTTTATAATGTGATTAATTCCAATAAAGAGAAACCTACAGTTTTTGATTGGTTAACTCTTATTTTTGAGGGATTAGAATTAAAAGAGACATTATTAGATTCAGACGTATATCCTAATGAAATATCAAATTTGGACAAGTTGATAAAAGAAGCCGAACTTTATAATTTAAAGAATTCAACAATTAATAGATTCGCTCATTTAGGAATACCTAATAATGAAGTTACCCTTACAACAAGGCATAGCTCCAAAGGCTTAGAATTTGAAGCGGTCATCTTATTAGGGATGGAAGAAGAGCATTTCCCAAGTTACTATCATTTGGGAAATCCAGTAGCATTAGCCGAAGACCAACGCTTATGTTATGTGTGTATAAGTAGAGCTAAAAATTCCTGTATTCTACTAAGATCCAAATTTTTCACAATAAACACAAGGCGAGGCCCTTGGCATAAACCATATAATGCATCAAGATATTGGATTGATTTACATAAAAAATTTGGAAATCAGAATAATACTTTTACGGATAAAACTTATCGATAAGGCTTGGGAGTATCCCACGAACTGTGTTCGAAATAATATGCCCTATATTCATGTCGTTTATAGGGCATTATTTTTCTATCCTAACTACATGAGATTATAATAAAATAATCTTTACACATTCCCGTCTGCTGCAATTACGTTAAGTTCTCCTTACAATCCTTATACAGCTTTATTAGGTGAGAAATTGACATATCTATCAATGGCTCAAACATAAAGCTGTTTACGTGGATGAGTTCTGGTGTCATCATATTAACTCGCTCTATGATATCCTTATTGCTGTCGGTAGGGCACGTATCTTTATATAAGCCTGTCCATCTTCCTGTCTGATTTCCGGAAACAACAAGGAACGCTTCATCTTTTCCAGAAGCAATTATCTTGTCATGCATATATTTTTCGGCTAAATGACGAATAGCAATAGAAAGTACAATTTTATTTTCTATCAACACTGGATCAGGCGTTGCCTCGTTTGCAATTGCTTCTGCCGTAGCCATAATAAGGTCATATACTTTATTAACATTTTTTGTACGCTTTATGCCTTTGCCTAATGTGTAATCATTCAGAATGTCTATGACTTGGCTTTCAGTGATGCTCGGTGTGGCACCTTTCATATGTAGACAATCAGTAAGTGTGATATATTCTGACACTTTCCCTCCTTTTGTGTACTCTATCAGATTTCTTACAAAAGGTATCATGCTGATGAAAATTTTGTCATTGTCATCATGCCCTACAAAAGCATTAGCATATACGTTACCCTTATATTGTCCGGTCTCCAAAGTAACCTTGCCACCTGCTGTCCGTTCAACCATCCAAAGATTACTCTGAAATAGACTCAAACGAGACGAAACTGTACGGTAAAAATCATAGTTATGGGTCATAATGAGCATATAAAACTTATTACCACCCCTTTCAGCTAAATCCTTGATATATTCAACGATGGCGTATTTATTCTGGTAGTCAAATGAATCGGCTATATCATCCATCACCAAAATGCAATCATCGCCAACCATCTTGCGAGCCTCCATTTCAAAAAGAAACTGCAAAATAATAAAAGCACGTTTCTCACCACGGCTCAAAATTTTGTCTAATTCCTTTTTTTCCTTAATAATGGGTGCTTGCCCTTCCACAATATAAGAAAATTGAAGTTTTGCGGCTTCTTTTTTTAAGATAATGTCTCGCTGGTTAGCGATAGAGACTTTTAATGGTACGTGGAAGCGAGCATTATAGAGATTAATTATATCTTTCCATCTTTCTTGTTGTTGTCCAGCTTGTAGCAACACTTCAAGCAACTTATCCTTGTTTTCGTTATAAATCTGGATATATGAATCGAAAAGTGGCTTTACATCTGTCTTAGCGAGGTAGCCTAACCAAACTTTCTTGCGAAAATCTTCATAATTGAGCATTTCAAGAATCCACTCCGGATGCAATTCAATTACTGCCTTAAATCCTCGCAGTTCTGTGTTTTTATCAATAGCTTTCGTTATTTTTTCAAAAGATTTTCTCAACTTTTCATCGTTGAGTATTCTTTCTTGTTCGTCGGACATCATTTTTTGTAACTGCTCATGAGAGGTGACTTCTGTTCCATCCTGTAGTACAATCTTATGCTGTACTCCAAAAAAGATGCCATCAGAAACATACTGAGACAACTGTGTTACTTGATAAGTTCCAAAAGCATGAGTTCCAACAGAACGATACAATGTGGATTCGGTTAAAAGTTTTTCATAATTCTCAATGTACTCTTTTAGATTTTCCTTATGGTTTTCAAGAAATGCTTTTACTGCTCCCTTTGTATCGAAAACATCATTATATCGGAATTCAAATACTGGCAATCCAATATTTACCTCAGGATCTATTTTCTCCAAAATACTAAAAATAGTATCATCTTCATTCTGTGTAAAGGTTTCTACTATTTCTTTTTCACAATCGGTGCTTTGTGAACTGCTCTTCAACTTAGTCATCAGAGATTCTTTCTCCTTTGTTAGCTTTTGATATATTTCATCATATTTTGTTTTAAGCTCAACACTAGCTAGGAAGTTTATAAAAGAGCCGGAACTATCTATCTCATCATCACCATTTACTACAAAAATATTTTTATTCAATATATTATTACCATCGGCTGTTAAATCATACTTAACATCATTTTCCTTGTAAAGTTGGTCACAAGGTTTTTCTTTTGATTGTTCTGACAGAAATTTCATTGTCTTGGCAAACGATGTTTTCATTGTCCCATTAGCCGCATATATAAGATGCACTTGTTTTCCAGCGGAAAACTTAAATTCATGGCTAAGACTCTTAATACCAAAACAGTTTAACCAATCTATCTTTATACTCTGTATCATCCTATTGTGTTTTTTACAAAGGTAGTGAATAAACCTAAAAGCAAAGGGAATTTAAGTAGTAAACTACCAGAAATCAAGCTAATATCATCCAAAGCTATTCTAAAAACTATTGAGTATAAATTAGTGACAATCAATAGTAAAGAAATTATTTGAATTCGACTATCCACCCCTAAAAGGAGGTGGCTTTTACCCGAATTCATGGCTTCGCCACCATAATTTCTTTTAATAAGATGGAGGCAAAGCCTAAATTACATTACCACCCCCAGAGGAGGTGGATTTTTAAATTGAATTAAATATGAACAGCTTTGGATAATGATATACTTTGGATAATAGTGAACCGCCATACCGAAGATTTCGTCGTCCTCAAAGCCGTTACAACCTGAATTCTTAACTGTGTTCAGGATATAGGTTATACAGTCGTCTATGTTCTTGTTTTCTTTGGTGGTATATGCCCATTCAAACTGCGGATCGCTTGCTGCACGTTGTTCTAAATAGGCTTGTATGGTATTTTTGAAATGATTCGTTGATTTCATATTGTTGGTATTTGTGGGGTAGCATAACTACCCCTCGTTATACACTACTTCGTATTATTCTTTTTCCAGATTGATCATATATTGCAGTTCCTCCCGCTTAGTCTTCGAGAATACCCAACCTGCCTGTTTCTCGCCGTTGTGGGTCAGTCTCGGATTGAATTTTCCTCCTATTGCTTTAAGCAGGTCTTTGATTTCTTTGGTATCTCCGAAAAGTGCGATTGCTTTCTCCGAATAATAGACAATCTCAAAAGAGAGGTTATCTGCGTTTACATGGTATCCTTCCATCTGGATGATTTGGTTTACTTCTACTGCTTTTACTTCTGTGTCGGTGGTTGTACCCCCGAATAATGAATATAATTTTGTCATAACTATTAATTTTAGAGGATGAATAATGCAATCAATGAAATAAGGAGGAACAGAAGTAAAATAGAGAATAATAGTTTGACAATCAGCTTAAATATACGCCATATCAGACAGATAAGGAGATAAAAGGCAAACAAGGTCACCACCCACCCGAAAGACGCTGTAATGGAAGCTAAAGCCCACACAAGGGTAAGCATTCGCTAAACCCCGTCTATTTTTCCTGCCAATGAGTCATTAAGTTTGCTGTGAACCAAAAATGAAACAGAGATGCTCAATGCTCAAAAATTCCTGTCGATTTATCATGATT
>JBKEDN010000333.1:0-43030 GCA_047975435.1 Draconibacterium sp.
TACCGTTTCAACCGGAGCAACATGAAGGATGGCATCTTTGACAACCTTCTGCGCAGGATGGTCAAAGCAGAGCCGTTGCCGTACAAAATTTATTGCTTAAATGCCTAATTCAATAAAATAATTAAAGATCGGCAGTTTTTGAGACGGTTCTCTCCCGACTTCTGACTTCCGGCTTCCAACTTTGGGAATATGAATTACAGACCAGCACTAAATATGCCACCGGTGGTAAAAAACCTGATTCTGGCAAACGTACTTTTCTTTTTGGTAACGGTTGTTCTAAGACAAACCGGAACAGATCTTACCGAAATTTTAGGCTTGTATTATCCTGCTTCTGACCACTTTCAACTGTATCAAATTTTTACGCATATGTTCATGCACGATCCACGTGGCTTTGGGCATATCTTTTTCAATATGTTTGCGCTTTACATGTTTGGGCGTGTGCTCGAAAGTGTTTGGGGGCCAAAGCGTTTTCTTACCTTTTATTTGGTAACAGGATTAGGGGCGGCAGCTTTACATACTTTTGTATTGTTTTTGGAATACAAATCGTTGATTGTAAAAATTGCGCCGGAGCAACTCGATTATTTTAAAGAGCTGGCCATGCAGGGCAAATATATTCCAAATACTTTATCTGAAAAACTGACGATGTTTCTGAATACACCGACCATCGGTGCTTCGGGAGCTGTTTTTGGTATTCTGCTTGGTTTTGGAATGTTGTTCCCTAATACCGAATTGATGCTGTTGTTTCCGCCAATTCCGATAAAAGCCAAGTATTTTGTTGCCGGATATGGAATTTTGGAATTGGTTTTCGGAATATCCGGAATACAGGGGAGTGTAGCCCATTTCGCACATTTGGGAGGTATGTTGTTTGGGTACTTTCTTATTCGTCACTGGAACAAGAATTCAAGAAATTTCTATTAATAGCACAAAGTGGATATTTGGGGCGATATAAAACGAACATTTAAGGAAGGCTCAGTACTTACCCGGTTAATTTACATAAATATCGGTGTTTTTCTGGTACTGAAAATTATTGGTGTAGTATTTTATCTGGCCGGACAACCGTTTTCGCTTGTTAACTGGCTAGCGGTCCCTTCGGTAACCAACGAGTTGCTGCACCGCCCGTGGACACCGGTAACTTACATGTTCTTGCATGCCGGTTTTCTTCACCTTCTTTTTAATATACTCGGGTTGTACTGGTTCGGGCAGTTGTTTCTCTATCATTTCGAAGGAAGTAAATTGTTAAGCGTTTATTTGCTGGGCGGTTTAGTGGGAGCTGCTTTTTATATTGTAGCGTATAACCTGTTTCCTGCATTCGATTCGGTTTACGGATTGTTGCTGGGGGCATCTGCTTCCATTTTTGCAGTTTTGGTGGCCGTTTCGGTGTACGATCCAAACCGAGAAATTTATTTGTTTTTTATTGGTAAGTTTCCATTAAAATATGTAGCAGCTTTTTATGTTTTGCTTTCAGTAATCAGCATTTCAGCTTCTAATCCCGGAGGCAACATTGCACATCTGGGAGGGGCTTTCTGGGGCTGGTTTTACATTTATCAGTTACGCCGGGGTAAAGATCTGGGTGCAGGTTTGGTAAGCTTTATCAATCGTGTAGGGGAGTCTTTTAAAGATTCTTTCAAACCCCGGAACCGGATGAAAGTAACGTATAAGCAACCCCCTCGCGATGATCATGAATATGCCCATCAACAACATCAAAAACAAGAGGAAATTAACCGGGTTTTGGATAAGATTGGTAAATCGGGCTATGATAGTCTAACCAAACAAGAAAAGGAACTACTTTTTAGGCAAGGGAAAAAATAGGTTGATTTGGTGTTAAACATTATAGCCACGTAGAATGTACACAATAGAAATATTGCCTCAAAATGGTTATTGGGCTCTCTAAGTGTTCATTCTTCATCGTCTAAATTTGTTCTGGCCTGATAAATACTGGCATTTAACTCAAAACCTATCAACAAAATTAATGACATTAAATACATCAACAGCAAGATGATCAGCAAGGTGCCGATTGAGCCGTAAAGCTTGTTATACTGTTGGAAATTATTGATGTAATAATTAAAACCGATAAAAGATATAAGGCTTAAAGCTGTTGCCAATGTTCCTCCGGCGGAAATAAAACGCCATTTGGTTTTTTTTGCCGGAGCCATATAATACAAAAAAGAGTAAGCAAAGAAAAAGAGTGAAATGGTAATTATCCATTTGCTAATTGTAAATAAATAAACAGTTAGGCTGTCACGAATATATTCATGATCCATGAGATAATTAATAAATCGCTGCCCGCTTATAATCAACGCAATAGCAATAGTGAGTAATACAGAAAGAATAAGTAACAGATAAATTGCGGCAATCCTTTGGCTCAACCACGATCTACGATGTATGCTGTGTATCGTTGCATCGAAAGCACTCATCATTGAAGCCAACCCATTGGTCGAAAAAATAAGGGACATAAAAAAACCAATTGAAAGCCAGCTTACATTTTTTTTGAAAAGAATATCTTCGATTGTATCCATTGTACTTGCAATAATATCAAAAGTATTACCAGGAGAGACTTGCTTGATCAAATCGAAAAGTTCTTCCTGAAAATTGTTGATAGGTATATATGGGATTAATGTGAATAAGAATATAACAAAGGGAAAAAAAGCCATAAAAAAAGAAAATGCAATGGCAGAAGCACGGGTAGTAATCGATCCGTCAACAATACTGCGCCAAAAAAAGAGGGCAACATCGTAAAGCGGCACTCCGTCGAAAAAAGGGAGTGTGATGTTTTTGGCCCATGCAACCGTTGATTCTCCTAACTTTTTTATGCGTTTAAAAGCCTGGCCTGTCCCCATACAATGGTGGGATTATTGTTTTTCAATTCTTAGCTGGTGAATGTATTCTTTTGCACCTGTTTTTTTCAGAAGAAAATTAACCCTGAACACTCCTTTGGTGGTTTGTAATTTGCCAATTACAAACTTTGGATCCTCTTTTTCGCTGTTATGAATTACCGTGAAAGCATTTTTCTCGATTGGGGGAAAGCTTTTAAAAAAGCTGGCAACAATCTGTTCTGCCTGTCCTTTGCTATAAACATTGTCGTTGTCAAGCACAACCAGTTCTACATTCTGGTTAAAGAACCCGGATAAAAGTTTTGAGTTGCCGGTATCGAAGCTTTTTATGATATCGTTTGGAACCTGAGCTAAGGCAGTTCCCGCCAACATCGTAATAAAAAGGATAAGGATCAATGATATTTTCTTTGTAAACTGCATTTCTTCATTTTTTATTGCATTCGCGTTGCAATCTTACAAAAACTATGCAAAAACACGATTATAGCTCTATTTTTACTGTAAATTTATAAAATTATATGTCAACCGGGAGAATCCAGAGCAATAGTAATGGATGATATTTGTACAATTTAGTATGGTACTGGTATTTAGCTCCCCAAAAAAAAATCATTACGATGAAGATTACCCTGTTGGTTATTGGTAAAACTGATGCTGCCTACTTACGGGAAGGAATTGATGTTTATGCAAAACGTTTAAAACACTATATCCCGTTTGAAATGGAAGTAATTCAGGATGTAAAAAAAGCCAAAAACCTTACAGCGCAACTGCAATGCCAGAAAGAAGGAGAACTTATATTATCGAGGCTGGGAACGGGTAAAGAACTCCACCTTTTTGATGAGGGGGGCAAGATGTATTCTTCCAGAAGTTTTGCGCAGTTTTTAGAGCAAAAAATGCTAAGTAGTATTAAAGAACTTGTTTTGGTAATTGGCGGGCCTTATGGTTTTTCGAAAGAAGTTTACGAAAAAGCAAGCTCTAAAATTTCTTTATCAAAACTTACATTTTCGCATCAAATGGTGCGACTTTTGTGTGTTGAGCAAATTTACAGGGCATTTACCATTTTAAAGGGCGAACCATATCATCACGATTAAAAAATGCGGAGACTGAATAAATATACTTACCTCTTTGTTGCGATTCTTATCCTGGTTACTGCTGCGGTACTCGAAAACGGCTTGTTGAGAAGACATCCCGAAACCAGTCTTATCCAAGAGTTTCAAGCCAAAATCATTCAAAATGAAAAGGAGCTGAAACTTCGTGTTCATAACCTGGGAGATAAGCTGGCATCAAAAGAATTTGAAGAAGTTATTGATGAGTTTTTTCAGCAAAAAGGGACAAATATTCGCCAAACAGGATTTGGATATTTGGTTTATCAGAATTCAGACCTCGTGTTTTGGTCCGATCGTTCGATTGCCTTTTATGAAACCCCCGATGAGCTGGAACAAAAAAAGGCCGGGTTTGCCGAATTGCCCAACGGCTACTATTTGCTTGATACCCTGACTGTAAACGATTACCACATTTTTGGATTTCAGCTGATTAAAAACAAATATGTTTTTGAGAATAAATATCTGCAGAACAGTTTTTACAACAGCTACAAAATACCGAACGATTACATTATAGACAAGAAACGGAACGACGATGCTTATGTCCTTTTCGACTCGAAAGGGAATTTTTTGTTTTCGCTGTGGCCCTACGGAAAATACCTCTGTACCACCAATCAACTGTATGTTCCGGGATTTATATATTTGCTTGGGTTGATTGTGTTGCTGCTTTATTTTCGAAGAGAATTTGTTGAAACAAGGGCTCCGATTGTTCTAAAACTTTTTGGCCTTGCCGGGTCTCTTTTTATTGTTTACTGGATACATCTTTTGTTTCGTGTACCCAAGGTATTTTACCACCTGAAATTTTTCGGGCCCGATTTTTTTGCCATAAACTACTGGTTGCCATCGCTGGGCGATTATTTTTTATTATCCGTATTTTTCCTGTTTTGGGTATATAATTTTGCAGTTGATTTACGCCTGAAAAACCTAAAGGAAAATACAGCGCTTTCAGAAAAATGGATAATCGGGTTGTTGTTGTTGTTTGCGGGTTCGCTATACTTAATGGTTCATTACCTTATTGGTGAGTTGATTAATAATTCTACCATTTCGTTTGCCCTGAATAAAATTACCGGAATTTCGTTTCAAAGTGTGCTGGGCGTATTTTCAATGGGTTTACTGTTGTTGGGGGTCATCTTTTTGGTTATCCGTATTGTGGGCGAGGCACGCGGTAAAATAAGGTTGCGGCAGCTTTTCGTTTTTTCATTGCTCATTGTACTGTTTCTTGCCGGTGTACAATGGCTTGCTATCGGGCAGGTATATTATTACGTGCTGTTATTGTTTGTGGCCAGTACAATGTTGGCAAGTTTGATGAATGAAAAATACCTCGAAACATTTACTTTGAGCTATCTGATCGTATTTGTGTCTTTAGTTTCGGTTTATTCGCTGTTGGTGATCAACCAAACCATCGGACAGAAGGAAAAGGGACAACAAAAACTACTGGCAGTTACGCTGGTTGCTGAGCGCGACCCGGCAGCCGAGGTATTTCTGGCCGAAATACAGCATCGCATTCAAAACGACCGGGCCATACAGAGCCTTTTACTACAGGGAGAGGACGTGGGAGAGTACATCGCAAAATCCTATTTCAACACCTACTTCCGAAAATACATGCTGAATGTTTATGTGTGTAACGATACTACCCAATTACTAACGCAACCGGATGATGTATTGGTTTCGTGCACCAGTTACCTGAACGAAAAAATTGAGAACCAGGGGATTCAGATTCCGGGAACCAATTTCTATTTTATGGACAACATGAACGGTAGGATTTCCTATACCGGCCGGTTCAGGTACGACTTGGGAGAAACCGTTGAAGTGTTTATTGACCTCGATTCTGATCTTCTATTTGAAGGTATCGGTTTCCCGGAATTGCTGATTGACAAATCGAAGGTGCGATCGGATATTTACAGGAAATTTTCATACGCAAAATATTATGGTGGTGAGCTTACCGATAAGTTCGGAGAATATAATTACAATTACTACGGACATGTTTATCTGACTTCTGACAAACAATTTTCTTTTATTCGCCAGGACAAATACGAGCACCTTGTTTATCACACCCGCGAAAACAATTATGTGGTGGTTACCCGCGAGTTGCTTACTTTTATCGATTATCTGATTGCTTTCCCTTATTTATTTGTGTTTAACTTTCTGTTACTGCTTATTATTCTGGCAGTTGGCAACAACACTTTACGCGAGCGTCGTTTTAGCTTTAACCTGAAGTTTAAAATACAGGCAGCAATCATTTCAATTGTATTTGTTTCGTTACTGGTAGTGGCGCTGGTAACCATTTCGTACAATGTAAAGCAGTTTAAAACCAAGCACAGCGACGACCTTAACGAGAAAATGAAATCGATAGCCGAAGAAATCGATATGCGCATAGCCAACCAACGCACCATAACCCCCGATTTGGCGCTGATGCTGCAAAGTGAGTTGATAAAGCTTTCAAATGTTTTCAGGACCGACATTAATATTTTTGGGACCAACGGGAGATTGGTGGCTTCTTCGCGCGGTGAAATTTTCGATCGGGAGTTAATTTCAAAAAGAATAAGTTCGCGCGCTTATTATGAAATGTTCTATAACTTTAAAATCAATTATTTCCAACCCGAAAACATTGGATCTTTATCCTATTTATCGGCTTATCGCCCACTTATAAACGAATGGAACGATTACCTCGGCTTTATTAATTTGCCCTATTTTATTAAGCAGGATTCTTACAGTCAGGAGATTTCAACTTATATAGTTGCATTTATCAACCTGTATGTGCTACTGTTTTTAGCGAGTATTATTGCGGCGGTTTTTATTGCCAACCAAATTACCAGGCCTCTTGTTGTTATTCAGGAAAACCTGCAAAAAATGCAATTGGGAAAACGAAACGAACCGATTCTTTACAGTCGGCAAGATGAAATTGGAAGTTTGGTAAACGAGTATAACAAGAAAGTGGATGAACTGGCGATAAGTGCAGAATTGCTTGCAAAATCGGAGCGGGAGTCGGCCTGGCGCGAAATGGCCAAACAAATTGCCCACGAAATAAAAAATCCGCTCACACCAATGAAACTGAACATTCAATATTTACAGCGGGCGAAAGGAAAAGACGAGGATTATAACAAGCACCTCGACCGGGTGACCAATATATTAATTGAGCAAATTGATAACCTGTCGAACATTGCTACCGAGTTTTCAAATTTTGCCAAAATACCAACGGCCAGTAACCAGGTTTTTAAACTGGCTGAACAGTTGCAAAAAACGATTGATTTGTACGAAACATATAATCAGGCCGAAATTGTTTTTCATGCAAATGGTTACGAGAACCTGGAAGTAAACGCCGACAAAGAGCAATTGTCGCGGGCGTTTATTAACCTGATCCGAAACGCCATTCAATCGATTCCGGAAGACCGGCCGGGACAAATTAGTGTGGATCTTACCCGAAAGGACGAGGTTATTGTAATTTTGCTTGAGGATAATGGCTCCGGGATTCCGGTTGATTTGCGCCATAAACTTTTTACTCCCAGTTTTACCACCAAAACCAGTGGAATGGGGCTGGGGCTTGCCATTGTAAAGAATATTGTGGAAAATTTCTCCGGAAAAATCTGGTTTGAAACAGAAATTGGAAAAGGGACAACTTTTTACATCGAGATTCCGATTTATAAAGAGAACCAGGAACAGCATCTGACCAGATCAATACAAACATAAAAGAATACAATATGGTGCCACTTTCATTAAAAAAAATAAGCAAACGACTTAAAACCATTCAGTTTCCCCCGGTTGATGTTGTTGTCGGGATCGGGACGGGTGGAGTTCCTGCTGCCACCATTGTTGCGTATCATTTAAATGCCGAATTGCAGGTACTTACAATGAACTATCGCGACGAACAAAACACCCCGCGTTATGATGTGCCAAAGGTTTTGGAGCAACCCAACTGGCAACTCAACGGAAAGCGAATTTTGTTAGTGGATGATGTTTCGGTAAGCGGAAAAACAATGAATGCAGCACTGGATTTGCTAAAAGGATATGACGTAAAAACCTGTGCGATGAAGGGAACTGCTGACTATGTTTTGTTTCCGGAAATTAAAGACTGTGTAAAATGGCCCTGGAAACCATAAATAAAAAGATAAATTCCAAACAGTCTCTTAGGCATGTAATGTTTTTATTTTACCATAATTTTGTTGTGTTCAGAATCGGAAAATCAATCCGCTGTTTTTTAGTGAGATATCAAAAACAGCATGCGTTGAATAAGTTTTAGTGAGATGAAGCAAAACAATAATAATTCTTTCAAAATATTTTTCGCGGGAATATTCCTGTTGTCGGTATTCTCCGGATTTTCGCAGGAAAAACCGGCGCCCGAAGCACACAAACCAAAAATTGGATTGGTATTGAGCGGAGGCGGAGCAAAAGGACTGGCTCATATTGGTGTACTAAAGGTTTTGGAAGAAGCTGGCATCAGACCCGATATTATTACCGGAACCAGTATGGGGAGTATAATTGGTGCGCTGTATGCTTCGGGATATACCGTAGAGGAGCTTTCGCAAATTAATGAAGAAGCCGACTGGAATAATTTGCTCACCGATAAAGAGATCCTTCAGAAAGTGAGCATGGAAGAAAAAAAGGAGACACAAAAGTATATTTTTGCCACCCCTATAAACGAAAAAAAAATTAGCTTACCTGCCGGAATAATTGAAGGGCAGCATCTGGAAGCCTATTTTTCCGAATTACTTTGGCCACTTACTTCCGACCTGAATTTTGATAGTTTGCCCATCCCTTTTCATTGTATGTCGGTAGATGTTATTTCGGGGAAAGTAATTGAACACCGATCAGGCGATCTGGTAAAGGCCATTCGGGCAAGTATGGCTATTCCTACCGTTTTTTCTCCGGTTGACATGGATTCTATGTTGCTTGTAGATGGTGGCCTGATGCGCAACTTCCCGGTTCAGGAAGCCATTGATATGGGAGCAGATATTATTATCGGGGTGTATGTTGGTTTTCCGGAAGAAGTAAACAAATCCCGGCTCAATTCGATGACCGAGATACTTACACGTTCAATCGGTTTGGCAGGCATTGTGGATGCCCGGGAGCAAAACGATAAAGTGGCTGTTTTAATTGTTCCCGAATTAAGTGATTACAGCTCCAGCGATTTTGCCGACGGCCCGCTTATTCAGCAGCAGGGAGAGATAACAGCCCGTAAACAGCTTGGCGAACTAAAAGCCTTGGCCCACAGCCTCAATCTTCAGTTAAAGCCTGTTCCAAAAATCAGGCAACCCCGCAGAATCAAAGTAGCAGATATTGAAGTAGATGGGTTGCGGTTTATCGGTAAAGATTATGTGGAAACAAAATCTGGTATCGAACCCGGCGACTCAATTTCATACAACGATGTAAGGGAAGCGATCGAATACATGCACGGTTCTCCCTATTTCGATAAAATAACTTTTTCGCTCAAAGCCGGGCCCGGAAGGGATGATTATGTCCTGGTATTTCATGTAAAAGAGAATCCAAGGGCTATGTTTAAATTTACTCCGAATTATGATAATGATTTGGGAGTAGGCCTGGTAACCAATTTTACATTGTTGAATGTTATTATGCCTTCGTCGCGTTTGCTGTTTACGACACATATTGCTGAAAATCCGGCGCTTAGTATCGAAATGAATAAGCTTTTGGGGCGGCAGCAGCGATTCTCCAACCACTACTTTTTTAATATTAGCGACTACAAGCATCCGATGTTTATTAGCGGGAATGAGCTGGGAAACTACAAGTATTTTTCGCTTGATGGTGGTTACGGAATTCACTATTCTCCAGGATTGAACCATATTTTAGGGCTAAACGGAATATTTCGCTACCGAAGAATTTCCCCCAACGAAGATTTAAAAAGCATTTATGACGCGGCCGGTTTCGAACGGCATACAACCAAGGAGTGGGGCTATAAATTCTTTTACCGGATAAACACCACCGACGAGCTTTATTTTCCTACCAAAGGTGTTGATCTTGATTTATCGTTTTCGCATGTTTTGAGTACCCACGTAAGCCGGGTGGGTGAAATGCATGGCGAAGATGTTGAATATGTTCTTTCAGACCATGAAGGGTTGTATGCAACGGTAATGTGCGATTACAACTGGTACGCGACTGCAGATTTTTTGACTTTTAACCTGGGAATAAATGCGGGGATTAATTCTTCCGATCCGGGTGTTGGAGGCATGTTTTTACTCGGAGGAGAGCGTTTTAATACAAGGGATGTTTACCGGAGGCTGGCAGGGTTTAAAACAGCCGAGGTTTATACATTTAATCAGGCTTTTGCAAAAGGTGCCGTAAATGCAAAAATTCTGGAGGGGTTGTATTTATCGGCCACCGTGAATGTTGGGAGCTTTAATGATACTTTTGATGGCCTGGTATCCGATTTCTCTGATAAAACACTTATTGATTACGTTTGGGGATACAATTTTGGATTGAAATACAGTTCGATTATTGGACCAATGCAACTGCTTATGGGGGGCAATAACCTCGACTCAAAAACACGTTTCTTCCTGAGTGTCGGTTTCCCTTTTTAGACCTTGTAATTCTGAAGAAAAAGCAATTTAACAGAATTGAGACTATTTCAGTAATATTCAAAAACTTATGCATTTAAAAATAAACCTACACTTTTATTAATCAAGGGAATCTATTATTTTTAGTGCGCTTTCGTAAAAATTATTGACAAGTAAAAAACCAATAAAAGTTATAATAATGAAAAATAGAAGAGAATTTCTTAAGATTTCTGCCGCCGGCGCTGTTGGTGCTGTGGTTCTTGGGGCTGCTGCCTGCACTCCGGCTGCACCCGATAAAAAGAGTTTTGGCGTTGGGCTGCAATTATATACCATTCGCGATGCGATGGCTGCCGATGTTGCGGGTTCACTGAAAAAGGTGTCGGATTTAGGCTATAAATACGTTGAAATGGCCTCTTATGCCGATGGTAAATTTTATGGGTTGGCGCCAAAAGAATTCCAGAAAATAGTAGAAGATCTTGGAATGAAAATAAACAGTAGCCACACCAGTGTTGAGGCCGAAGGAATTACTACTGCAAGTGCTCAAAAAATGGCAGACGCTCATGCTGAAATTGGAGTGGAATATTGCGTTCAGCCGTGGATAGAAGAGAAAGGCCGTAATGTAGAAACCTACAAGCGAATGATTGCCGAATGGAATAAAGTGGGTGAGATTATGAAAAATGTTGGTATTCAGTTTGGGTATCACAACCATAACTTCGAGTTTTTGCCAACGGATGGAATCGTTCCTTATTACGATATATTTTTACCGGAAATGGATGCAGACCTGATCACCATGGAACTGGATTGCTATTGGGCAACAAAAGCCGGACAGGATCCGGTTGAAATGTTCAATAAATATCCGGGGCGTTTCCAGTTGCTTCACTTTAAAGATATGTCTGCCGCGGTTAAAGAGCCTTTTTATACAGTTGATAAGGACGACATCACGTCGGTGGGTGCCGGACTTATTGATTACAAACGTATTTATGATGCACGCGAAAAAGCAGGTATGAAATACTTTTTTGTAGAAGATGATAACCAGGGAAATGGAAAACCCTTTGAAGGAATTGATATAAGTATCACTAATCTTACTACCAAAATTTTGGTATAAAGTGTAATTTCCTAACAGTTACTAAGAAGAAAAAGGGAAGAGGCCTCTGCACTCTTCCCTTTCTTTAATTAAACCAACTTATGCAATTTTTCTTTAATAAGAAGAATTCACAGGTTAATACATTTAGCTTTAAGAATACCCTCAAAAATTAGCTGATTTTTTAGAAATTTTTTTTGATTGGACGTGAATCGCTTTCACAACTACAAATATGCAAGAATCCAGTTGCCCAGTATTTTATCGATCTTGTATCTTCTCGCTGCTTTAGCCGAAAGTTGGTGCGACCATTCAACACGTTTCGAAACCACCGAACCCGGGCCTGTATTTTTGTATTCTGCGTA
Organism: Draconibacterium sp.; assembly: GCA_047975435.1. Classification (GTDB taxonomy): domain Bacteria; phylum Bacteroidota; class Bacteroidia; order Bacteroidales; family Prolixibacteraceae; genus Draconibacterium. The sequence goes on from JBKEDN010000333.1 coordinate 11,875, forward strand.
AAACGAAGTTCCCAGATTTCCGGCATTGCTCCATTCTTTCCAGCCTTCGGAGCGAATGTGTTTTCCAAGATAGCATTCCAGGAGAACAGTTTTGGCAAAAGGTCGCCAGGGCCGTCCGAGATAAACCTCATCAGCACCTTCAGAAGGGAGCAATTCGCAATTCATAAAAACAAAGCCAAATTCCTTCCCTTCGTTTGTACTGGCCGCGGTAATAAACGAATTGCTTTTACTAACAATCCGGCATCCTCTGAAAACAGCTGTTGCCGACCCAAAAATAAAATCGGTGGTGCCTTCAATGGTACATTTCGTAAAATACTGGTGACTGTTTTCTCCTGAAAGGTAAAGCGTATCCTGGTTTCCAAGAATCCTGCAGTTTTTGAATACACAACGGTTTCCTTCCACATGCAGCGCCACTGCCTGTCCTACCTGCCCGGCGGTATTTTCAATGGTCAGGTTTTCAGCAAAAAAATCATCGCTTTCAACAAGTAGTGTGTAGGTGAAAAATGTGCTGTTCCGGCCACGGTCGATCTTTTTAAAAGAATCGTTGTACGAGATAATCGTTTTGTTGGCATCTTCACCAATCAAAGACAAAAGGTTATTCCACGACGGGATGCGTACTTTTTCATTGTAAACCCCATTTTTAATGTAAATGGTAATTCTTTTATCGGGGAAAGCTTTGGTAGCATCCACTGCTGCCTGGATAGAGGTAAAATCTCCCGACCCGTCTTTGGCAACCACCATTTCATAATTTACTTCTGACTGCGCCGACACATTCAGAAAAAACACGGCTAAAAATAGTATGAAAATTCCCTGTTTCATCCTCTATTTTATCAGTTTTCCGGAAAATACCCGATCTTTTACATCGCGACAAAAATAGATGTAAATACCTTTTTTCAGCGACGAAATATTTATCCGAACATCCGGTTGATTTAGTTTTTTATCGAGTAGCAACTGTCCGGTAACCGCATAAATTTTCACATCAGAAACCGGTTGGTTGTGTGAAATTACGAACTCGTTGGAAGCGTTGTTGATATAAACCGAGATCTCAAAATCAGCAGTATTACTTTCTGCTATTTCATCTACCGCAGTTGTGATTCCTCCTTCATTTTGTGCCTCAACAATATCGGCAACCAGGCTGTTGATATACACTTCCACATTCGGATATTTTCCGTCAACTGTTGTTAGCTGAGCATCGCCGGAACTGTTTGGATTGAGATTGTTGGCAGTTTCCCACTCATCGGGCATACCATCCGTATCGGTATCTGTTGGTGGCGTCTCCGACTTTAACACAGGCCATCCGCCAACTGCTCCCTGCGTATCAATAATTCCACCGGTACTTCCGTTACCACCGTCAGTAAAGGTAGCTGTACCGGTTGTAGCATCGTGCAACACTCGCATGTCAACGGAGTCGGTTACAAGCGAAGCTCCGGCAAAAAGCAAAACCTTGTCATAAGCATCCTCAGCCGAATGCGTCGTTCCTTCGCCACGTTCATACTCTGTATCCGATTTTATGTCCTCTTTTGTAATGCCACTTGCGTAGGTGGTAAACGTTGAATGCAAACTAACGCCCGACCAGTTGTCATTGCTTACCGCTGCACTGGCAGCAACGTAATTTCCATCAACGAAAAAAGTACCATACGTACCGGTAGGTTGATTATTTTTCCCGTCATCGGCATAAGGCTGCAAAATCCGCGATTGAACCGACGACTTTGTGGCAGGCCCCGATTTATAGTAATTGTTTACCAGGTTGTAACGACCTCCTTCACCTGCATAAGCAGTGTTCGAGCCCCAGTTGTAAAGCACGTTGTTGCGAAAATCAACCTGTTCATCACCCGAACGATTGGAATACCGGCTGCCACAAAACCTCGGATTCCGGCTATCGTTGTCGGCCAGCAGGTTATGATGAAATGTAGCTTTTCTTCCTCCCCAGATTCCTCCGTATCCGTGCGAACCTTTATCGTGAACCGAGTTGCACAAACTTTCCGCAAGAATACTCCACTGAAGCGTAAAATATTCATTGTCGTAAAAAGAAGCGCATTCATCGGTACTCCAGCTCATGGAGCAATGATCGATGATAATATTTTTCTGATTTCGTCCCCAGATGGCATCGTTTTGCTGATCAGTTACATCACCCAAACGAAAGCGGAGAAAGCGGATGATCACATTATCAGCACCCACGTAAACCGTGTAATCACGCAAAGTAATTCCGTGGCCCGGGGCAGTTTGTCCGGCAATGGTTACATTACTGTTGCTAATGTTTAGGTTTGATTTTAACTTAATTGTACCGGAAACTTTAAACAGAATAATACGGGCGCCGGTCTGATTAATGGCATACCGAAGACTGCCTTCACTGTTATTGTCTTCCAGTGTTGTAACATAAATAACACGACCTCCACGGCCGCCTGTGGTATATTTCCCAAATCCTTCGGCGCCGGGGAAAGCGGGTAACTCCTGGGCGAATCCATCGATAACTAATAATATCAAAAGACTCAGAACGATAAAAACAATGCGCATTTCAAACCGATTAATTGAGTTTCAGATATTTTTCAAAATCAAGTTTTTGCCGCCGGCATTCTTCCATGGCAAGCCGGGCCACATTTCGCGCTCCTTCCACCGACAAATGCGTATCGTCTTTTCGGCCTTCCGGGAATTTCTCATCGGGCTCAGTCCACAGGTACATTTTTTTGGAAGCGTCGTCCCCCAATCCGTTCACCCACTGTTTGGTAAGTTTCTGAAGATCAATCAATGGAACATTGAGCTTTTCTGCCACTTTTCGGGTTGCCACCGGATAATTGCCGTGTGTGTCAATCAGTTTTCCGTCTTCTCCAAATTTCCGGCGAACGATGGATGTAAACAGAACCGGGTTGGCTCCCTTTTCTCGTGCCTCATTCACGAAACGTTCCAGGTATTCGGAATACGTTCCAAAAGGCGTTGTGTACCGGGTTGAATCGTAATCTTTCTCATCGTTATGCCCAAACTGGATGAATAAAATATCGCCTTGTTGCAGGCTATCCAAAACCACCTGCCAAGGTCCTTCATCAATAAAACTTTTGGAACTTCTACCGTTTACAGCATGGTTGTGAACCGTAACATTCGCTTCAAAAAAATCGGGCAAAGCCTGGCACCAGCCGGTTTCGGGATAGACTTCCGGTTTTTTGGTAGCCATCGTCGAATCCCCAATCGAAAATATATTCACCGACTTCTTTTTATTGCAACTGAAGACCAAACTTATTGCAATTAAAAAAGTGAAAGCAATTACTGATCTTTTCTGCAGCATTTCTTTAATATTCAATTTGATTTTCATCCACCTCTTTTCCCAAAAGAACAAAGTCTTTCAAACTCTCCATTCCTTTTCCACTAACTGAGACATTACTGCATTTATTTCCGACAATACTAATTGCGTTTTCTTTCTCAAAGGAAAAATCCAGGTTTTGAATATCTACGTTCGATGAATTTGACATTTCGATGGCTTTCCCGTTTTTAACTGAAAGTTGGATATTATTCAGGGTCACTCCGTTGGCATCGGTAATTACAATTCCTTTGTTGGCTGAAAATACCGAATTGCGGATTTTTACATTCTCAAGATTCATCTCGGGAAGACCTTGGAGCAACACAGCCTGCATAGCTCCGCTAACGGTAACATCTGCAATCTGAATATCTTTAAACTGAGGTGTTTCTTCGGTAACGGGTTGCAACTGCGCCATATCTCCCTCATCTCCTGCCTCCAACACTTCGGAAGCTGATTTTCCGCCGTAATAAAGGTTGAACGAAATCGCAAAGGTAGGTATGTCTTTCATTTGAACACGCGAAATAAAAATATCTTCCACAACGCCGCCCCTGCCGCGATTACTTTTAAAACGCAGGCCAACATCAGTTCCAATAAAAGTACAATCAGAAACGTGCATATTTTTCACACCACCCGACATTTCGCTGCCCACCGTAACACCGCCGTGGCCGTGGTAAACTACGTTTTTCCGGATCACCAGATTTTCGCAGGCAACACCTCGTTCGCGGCCGTCTTTGTCTTTCCCCGATTTAATACAAATGGCATCGTCGCCCACATCAAAACTACAGCGCTCCACCAACACATTTTTGCACGATTCCACATCCAGTCCGTCGCCGTTTTGCGAGTACCACGGATTCCGAACCGTTGTGTTCCGGACAATCAAATCCTCAATCATAAAAGGGTGTAAACACCATGCCGGGGAATTCTGAAAGGTTGGTCCGTCGATTAGCACACGTTTACTGTTTTGAATACTCAGCATTACCGGACGCAGGAAATCACGGATCGCCTGAAATTCCTCTTTTGTTGTCAGATCGTGACGGATATTCTGATCCGCCCCCTTCATTGCATCTCTAAATTGTTCTGAGGGATACCACTCTTTTCCATCTTCGCTTATAAAACCACCTGAGGCAACTAATTTCTTCCATTGTTCTTCGTTCAGTTTACTTTTCTTTACAAAGCGCCAGGCATCACCCGAACCATCCCAAACACCGTTACCTGTAAAAGCAATGTTTTCAAGCCCTTTCCCATAAAGCGGAGACAGACAACGCCAGGTATTCAGTCCTTCAAAACTGGTTTCAACAAGTGGATAGAGGTCTTTATCATCGGAAAACACGATGAGCGCTCCGGTTTCTGCATGAAGTTCCAGATTACTTTTCAGCAAGATTGGTCCGGTCAACCATACGCCGGACGGAATTACCACCTTGCCACCACCCTTTTCAGAAACGGCATTTATTGCATCGGCGAATGCCTGCGTGTTGAGAACTTCGCCTCCGTTAACAGCACCAAAGTCAGTAATCGAAACCGAATAATCAGGAATCACCGGTTCTGAAATGGCTGGCATTTCAAATTCCAGCCCTTCAAAAACGACCTTCTTATCAAGGGGTTGATTACTGCTTTTTACTGTGCATCCAACTCCGAAAATCGCCAACAGAAACAGTAGTTTTGTGATTTGTTTATGTATCATCTTTCAAAATATTTTAATTGTCAGTGAATAATCCGGGATCAGTCGCCCAGTCTCCCAAAATATTCAGCACACTGTATTTACCTGCTTCCTCCTCATTTAGCTGATACGCCCACGAAACCCGTCCCTCTGTATCAGCACCGGGACCGGAGTTGTTGTATTCAGCAAAAAATGCGGTCTTTTCTTTTTCCGGGTCTCCCCAGTTATTCCAGCCTTCAGCTTTAATCTGATTTCCCAACCGGCAGTTTACAAATGCAGACTTTCCGTACGAACGCCATGGACGCCCAAGGTAAAACGAAGCCTGCGTCGCACTTCCGGTGATATCGCAGTTGAGGAAAACAAAACCAAAAGGTGTTTCTTCGAGTGTTGAGGGGGCGGTTATGTAACCATGATCTTTACAAAAGATCGTACATTCTTCAAAAACAGCTGTTGACCATCCGAAAATAAAATCCACGGTTCCTTCAATGTAACAATTTTTGTAGTACTGATGGCTACGCTCTCCGTGTGGGTATAAAGTATCCTGATTTCCCAGGAAACGACAGTTCCGAAAAGCCACTTTATCTCCGTCAATTCGAACTGAGACAGCTTGTCCAACCGGGCCGGACGAGTTTTCGAACGTAATATTCTCAGCAGTAAATCCTTCTCCAAAAATGTAAAAGGAAGTTGATCCGGTGGTTCCCACTTCCTCTCCAAAACGATTTTTTTTGGATGCGAAATCATCGTAAGTTAAAACCGTTTCATTGGAATCCTCGCCGATAAATGAAACGTTTGTTTTGCTGGCCGCGAGAATGAGTTTTTCTTTGTAAACTCCTTTTTTGATGAAGATGGTCGTCCTGTTTTTTCGGAAATCCGGAACGGCATTGATTGCCTCCTGAACAGTTACAAAATCGCCGCTTCCGTCTTTTGCAACCACAAAATCGTGCGCAAACAGCCAACTGCCCGGGATAATGACAAAAAATACTATCAATGCAATTCTTCCCATACTATTTTTCCATTCTGAACCAATCGATATCGACTGTTCCTGCATCGTTTGTTATTCCTTCGCGCAAAGCAAAGTATCCGATTTTGGCACCAATCCAGCGACCGGGCACCGCATTAAAAGAAGGACCGGCAGTTATAAATTTCTTGCCATCCACGCTATAACTAAAGCTGCACACCGCTCCTTTTTCAACTTTTATCCGGAAGTAGATTGCGTTCCCCTCCATTTTTTCGGAAAATAATTCCACTTCTTTTCCGCCGGTTCGTGCATTTTTGCATTGAACAGTCCTAAGCTCCAAACCGTCTTCCGAACTACGCAGCGAAACATACTGATAGTCTTCGCCCATCACTACAAATCCAACTTCTTCGTTGGGTGTTCGTGAATTGAATATCAGTTTGGTGGTAGCGGTAAATTCTTCTGCCGGAAATTTCTGAAGCAGCAAGTTGGGGACTTCCCACAATCCATCACTTTCAGGACGTACGATACAGTTTAGCCTGAAAAATCCCTGATTTCCTGAAGGAAATCCGAAGGAAAGTTGCGGATTGGCGTGCCACTGCCATTGCAAACCCAAAGAATGACTATTAAATTCATCGCTTTCGGGAGGGGTAACAATAGGAAAAGTTGCTCCAACATCCGGCTTTTTATACGTTTCAACAGGTTCTCCGATGCCGTCTCCGTCAGGGTCGGAACCAATTACCGGCCAATCGTTCACCCAACGCATTGGTTGTAAATGCACAATTCTTCCGTAAGCTTCCTTGTCCTGAAAATGGATAAACCAGTCTTCGCCGGTTGGTGTGTCAATCCAAGCCCCCTGGTGCGGGCCGTTGATATCGGTTTTTCCCTGGTTCATTACAATTTTATCTTCGTAAGGACCATATACATTTTTTGAACGAAGCACCGTTTGCCAACCGGTTGAGACACCCCCGGCCGGGGTAAAAATGTAATAATAACCGTTTCGTTTGTAGAACTTCGGGCCTTCGATGGTCGGGTGAGCTTTGTGCCCGTCAAAAACCATCACATTATCGTTTATCACATGGGTACCTTCTGAATTCAATTCGTTTACCACGATCACACTCTTAAATCCGGCACGGCTACCGGCAAAAGCATGTACGAGGTAAACCTTTCCGTCCTCGTCCCAAAGCGGCGAAGGATCGATTAATCCTTTACCGGCTTTTACCAACACAGGATCGGACCACGGGCCGGCGGGATTCTTCGCCTTCACCAGGTAAATGCCAAAATCGGGATCGGGATAATAAATATAAAACTCGTTGTTATGGTAACGGATGCAGGGAGCCCAAACTCCGTTTCCGTGCTGAGGTTTGCCAAAAATGTCTTCGGGAACTTGTCGTGGCAAGGCGTAGCCAATCAATTCCCAGTTAACCAAGTCTTTTGAATGCAAAACCGGCAAACCCGGAGTGCAATTGAAAGAAGAGGCGGTCATGTAAAAATCGGTTCCAACCCGAATCGCATCGGGATCAGAATAATCGGCATGAAGGATCGGATTTTTGTAGGTTCCGTCTCCATTATCAGCCACCCAAACTTTGGATTTCTCCTGAGCGTACGACTGAATACCTAAAAAGAAGGTACTCGCAAGCAAAATTCCGAATAGTTGGTGTGGCTTAAATTTCATGTTCAGTTTTGCTGATTTGGTTGTACTAACGAATTGATATATACTTCGAGGTTTGTATAATTCTTATCGAGCGTAAAAAGGTTATTGTCGGCTGCGTTGGTGTTTAATCCATGTTTTTTCTCCCACTTATCAGGCATTCCGTCATTATCGGAGTCGGTTGGTGCAGGCTTCGATTTGAGATCAGGCCAACCTCCCACTTCATTTTGAGAGTCGATCACTCCATTTCCTCCTCCTTTGTAACTGGTTCCGTATTGCTCTTTGCCGTTTTTGGCTTCCTTCACCACTCTTTTGTCCACGGTATCGCGTTTTAGACTTGCTCCTGCAGAAGCCAGTACCTGTTTATAGGCGGTTTCTGCATCGTAAGTCATTACCGGAGCCAGTTTCAGTGGTTCTGAAAGCTTAGAACATTGTTTAACCACATCATCCACATCTTTCCCCTGGACACCGTATTTCCAGTTATCAGTCGATGCTTCCGGATATCCTTCCACCACATTATTGGCAATATAAAACCACCCGGCGTGCATGGTGTCGGGCCTTACATTTTTATCAAAATAAACCTGGGTGAGGTTCAATATCCTGTTTCGGTCGTCTTTGCCTGATGCCGGACCCGGTTTATAATAATTGGCTTCCATGTTGTAGTAACCTTCTTCGCCACCGTAAGCCGTGTTGAAACCCCAGTTATAGATTACATTGTTTCGAAAATCAGTTTTTTCCTTTTCCGGATTGCGGGTATAACGCGAGCCACAAAAGCGCGGATTGCGGCTGGTATGGTCCGACAGCAAATTGTGGTGGAAACTGGCATTCAGCCCGCCCCAGATTCCACCATAGCCATGATCTCCCTTGTGATGATACGAATGGTAAAGACTTTCGCTGATGATGCACCATTGCAAGGTAAAATTCTCGTTGTCGTAAAAAGAAGCCACTTCGTCTAATGCCCAGCTAAAACTGCAATGATCGATGATAATATTTTTGTGCCGCAGGCCGGTAATTGCATCGTTTTCTTCCTTCATCTCGTCACCCGGTCTGACCCGGATGTAGCGAATAATGACATTATCTGCATCTACACGTACGCCATAGTTTTTCAGGCAAATTCCATCGCCCGGAGCTGTTTGCCCGGCAATGGTAAGGTCACTGTTTTTGATGTGAACGGTTTTTTGAAGTTCAATGGTTCCCGACACCCGAAATATAACGGTTCGCGGCCCTTCAGCTTCAATGGCTTTTCGAAAACTTCCGTTCCCTTTGTCATTCAGGTTGTCAACAAAAAGTACCTTTCCTCCTCGGCCTCCGGTAGTAAACATGCCACCACCTTCGGCACCGGGAAATGCAGGGACTTGTGCTGTTAACACAGAACAAAAAAAAGAGAATAAAAGAATTACATAAAAACGTTGCATAACAAATTCAGAATTAAAACTCCGGGACCCGAAAACAAGTTTGAATCCCGGAGTAGCCTTTTAAACTATAATCTAATTACTTAACCTAAGTCATGTTTGTTATTTCCATCGTGGGTCGCCGGCGTTAACTTCGGCACCGAATAAAGAGAAATCGCCATTGTCCGGGTCTTTCCATAGTCCGGTAGAGCTTAGTCCCAGATCGGTTAATAAATCGACAATCGAATTGCCCGAGTTCACAAAGTCGGTTGTTGCATATGAGTTTGTTACTGTCAATACAACGTCGTCCGGTTTTCTAATTCCGGTTATTGATGGTTCATCGCTATACGAAGTGCTGCCAAAAATACAGTTGGTGAGTTCAATTCCACTTGTTATTACAGCATCTTTGACATCCATCAGGTACCTGCCTGAGCTGTATGGTACGCGGTAGAATGTACAGTTCTCAACAATAATGTTTTCACAATCAAGCGGTTTATCATAGCGAATAAAATGACACTTGAGGCTGTCGATGGTTGAATTGCTTATGCGTACAATTTTTGCATTTGTATTATTTTCCGTTGCACAGAAAACACCATAGCTTCCGCTGCTTTTTCCCAGGTTATGAATAATACAGTTGTCAACCACAAATTCGCCGATGGTTTGATCAGAGCCTCCTCTTAAGCGCATTATCTGGCGGCCCATATAATAAAGTTTACAGCCCAGGAATTTTACAGCACCAATATTACAAGCTTCACTTTCCATATCAAACACGCCACGAATTTGTCCTTCAGAGGCATTGTTGTTCACATAACCACTCATGTATAAGTTCTCGAAAATGATCGACTCGCTTGGAGAAATACCGGAGCCTACATAGAACATTCTGTCTCCGGAAGTAGTGTAAACAACGGGTAAGTCGCCATCCAGACCTTTAATTTTTATGGCTTGTTCAATGGTGAGATCTCCCTCAAACCCGAACATACCTCCGGCTGCCAGTAAGATAACATCGCCAGCAGAAGCGGCAGTAATGGCGGCTGCCAGGTCTTCGCCCGATTGCAACAATACATCGCCTTCTACCACATAGCTCTGAACACCTCTTGCCTTGTTCCCGTTTAAAAGCCCTATTACGTAATCTCCATTTGGAACACCGCTGAGATGTTTTTCTCCTGTGGCCTGTTCTTCTGCTGTAATATCAAACCTGGTTTCGCCTGCTTCTGATACAAATGCCAGGGAAGTAACAGCCTTGCCCGGTAACCAGCTTACGGTAAGTTCCCCAATTCCTGTCAGCAAAATATCGTAATTGGCAAACAGGTTTTCAGGTAAGGATTTAAAGGCCAGTTCGGCCCATTTTGATTCAGCTACAGTACTGCTTGTCCCTTTCACCCTCACAGAGTACTGGCTGTTTCCGGCAGGTAAATCATATATATACGGAAGCTCGTCGGGAGCAACTGTTGCGGTGTGAATAATATTGCCGAATTGCAGACTGTCATCACTGATCTCCAACACATATGCATCAATTCCTTTATTGGAAGCCCAACTTAGCGTAACGGTTGTTTGGTTACTAATTTTTGCTTCCAGTTCGAGCGGGGTAAACACCCGGTTAAATTCAAGTTCCTCAATTAAAGGACTGATATCATCTTCGCAGGCACTGATGGAAAATAATGTGACCAGGCTGAGCAAGATGCCGATATATTTTTTTGTTTTATTCATTTGTCTGTTTCTTAGATTCATAAATAACTTTATTAAAGTGGTTCATTGGTCAACTCCCCGTTGCTTGCATCAATAAACACTTGCCAGATTGGCCAATACTGGTTTTTGTCCGGATCATTGGTATAGAGCGAATTAATCTTGTCGTCTTCAATTTTTGTCGGACTGATCCAGCCATCTGCAAACTCATATTCAGTAAGCTTATTTTCAGTTTCGCCTCTTTCCAGTCCATAAATATCGAGGGTTTCTCCGTCAGACAAATAGTTGTAATAAACAACAGCAGGAACATCGGCATACTCTCCGGCCTGATTACGCAGGTTGTCCATCTTGTCCTTGGCCTCGTCCATTTTTGTTTTTAGCAAATTCCAGCGGATGAGTGCCTGTTTGCGTTCCATTTCGCCGCAAAACTCAAAGGCATGTTCGTCAACAATGGCATTGAACATGGTTTCTTTGCTGGCAGAAACTGTTGCTACATAAGTATCTACCTTTGTTGGCCAGTCGGCTGCGTTAAAAGCCCGTTTACGTATTTCTTTCAAATACGGGGCAGCAGCAGATGGTCCGTTTAATTCGTTTTCAATTTCGGCAGCCATCAAAAGGATTTCGGCATAACGCATGTAAATTTTGTTCAATCCGTCGTCGTTGGTTGAAGTTACAATGCGTTTCATCCATTCGTAACGCCATTTCCCAAAATACCAGGTATCTACTCCAACCAGCTCCTGTTTGGCTGGGTTTGACTTACTCCATCTGTAAGGAACACAAGTAATATCCCTTCGGGTATCTTTTGCATCAAAATCATAAAACACGTTGGGAAGGGGGCCAAAGGTACCTCCTCTTGGTTGCTCGGTATATTGATCGGCTACCTGGTGGGGCACTCCATAAGTATATAAATGACGTCCGCGGCCTTCAGCAAAAGGAATTTCCCACAGTGATTCTCCACCGGCGGTAATTACTTCTTCGCAGTTTTTTCTCCAAACGGTTTCAAAACTGGTTTCGAGCAATGCAGTATTGCTGGCAATCACATCTTTACATTCCTGTAATGCGATCGGATACAATGTATTAACTGAGAGTTCCGGATCATCGCTACGCTTTATGCTATTTCCGCGTTGCGAATAGCCGGCTGCTGCCAGGCAAAGGCGAGCCCGAAGGCCTTTTACAAATGCTTTATTCACCATTTCAGTAGTTGCTGTGTATTCTGTTTCACCAGGCCAGGCAACAAGTGTTGCAGCTTCCTCCAGGTCGGCAATTACATGTTTGTAGATTACGTCGCGGTTGCTTTTTTTCAAATAAATTGTTTCGGAAGAAATGGGTTCGAAACGGGCCACAATATCTCCGTGAGATTTTAACAGGTCGGCATAATAAATGCTTCGTAGTGTTATGGCCTCACCCAAAAGCTGGCCCATCGGTGTTCCAGGTTCCGGATTCCCGTAAGTTTTCAATCCCCTGATACAAATGTTTGCGCGTTCAATCCCCCTGTACAGCATTGCCCAGTAAACATTGTCCCGATTCATGTCAGAGTTGGTTGGAGAATTTACATAACGCGATAAATCGCTACGTGCATTTACCGAGCTGGAGTTAATCCATTCAATATCAGTATTTGAACCGTAATGCGTCAGAAACCGGCCTCTGTACGAGTTGGTTTGTCCCATTGGTTCTTTGATTCCGTCGATGGCCCCTTTTGCTAATTCAACATTGGAGAAAATCAACGATTCGTCCATTGTTGACTGAGTTGGAGCATCAAGATATTCGTCGCACGATGTAAACACCGCTGCAAGAAATAATATTAATATGTATGCTATATTTTTCATAATCTCTAAATGCTTCAATTAAAAGTTAAGATTTAAGCCAAAAATAAATTGTCTGCTTTTTGGGTATGGCGAATAGTCAACTCCAGGAGTTAACGGCGTGCTTCGGCGCGTTGAAACTTCGGGGTCGAACCCGCTATAGTTTGTAAGCACAAATAAGTTATTGGCAGAAGTATAGAACCTGAGGTTCTCGATGTGTACTTTTTGGGTTATCGACTTTGGAACGGTATAACCCAGGGTCAAAGTATTTAAACGCAGGAACGAGCCGTCTTCAATAGCCCAGTCAGACAAAACGTATCTATCCATATATGGCGACCACATAGTGGTATTTGCGTTCATTGTTGCAAGTTTTGCAGCGTCATTCACCAATTCGCCGTTTTCATCAATATTGTTCCAACGTTTGCCTTCTGCCATAATATCGATCATATTGCGGTAAGGATATCTGCTGGTAGAGGTGTATTCTATTTTATTGGCATTATATACATCGTTACCGTAACTCCAGTTAAATATTGCTGACATATCAAATCCGTAAACCCGGGCAGAAATGTTAAAACCGCCGGTAGCTTTGGGGTTTACATCGCCAATAACTGTAATGTCGTCAACATCTACCATATTGTTGTCGCCGGTAATATTTTTAAGTTTCATGGTTCCCGGGCGAGGTACACCAACCACACCGGTAACGTCGGCAACACCGTCTTTCAGGATCCAGGTGTCGGAAGCTTCGTCGTAACCTTCAAAATCAGCAACTTCATATCTCCCGTCAGATAAGTACCCTCTTATTTGTCCTACCGGGCTACCTTTTGCAATCCAGTAATCAGAGCCAATTTCAGTAGAAGCCCATCCGGAAGAAATTCCAAAGTCGTCCATTACTCCGAGCGATTTTATTTTGTTCCGGTTAACACCTACGTTAAAGCTAAGGTTAAGGCCAAAATTTTGTTTATCTACGGCAACCCAGTTTATTGCAGCCTCAAATCCCTGGTTCTCGGTTTTACCCATATTTCGGTACTGAGAACTGTAGCCTGTTCCCGATACCGGAAAATCAATTAAAAGATCGGAAGTTGTATTTAAGTATGCCTCAAGGTTTCCATTTAAACGATTGTTGAATAATCCGAAATCCAGTCCTACGTTGCGGGTAACGGTTGTTTCCCAAATTAAGTCGGGGTTCGCCATTCTTGAAGAAACGGCCCAGTAACCTGATACATCGTTAATATAAGTTGTGCTGCTTGAGCTAAACTCTTGTACAATCTGGCCCGAAACAATGTTGTTGTTACCGGCAGTACCGTAACTAACCCGTAGTTTCAGATTATCGATTGTTGATGAAACACCATCCATAAAGCTTTCTTCCGAAATTCGCCAGGCAAGGGCAGCAGAAGGGAAGAAACCCCAGCGATTGCCACTTGCAAATTTACTGGAACCATCGGCCCTGTATGTGGCTGAAAATAAATACTTTCCTTTGTAATCGTAATTGGCACGACCAAAGAATGAAAGCAACTTGTTATCTGCTTTTATTTCATTTTCAATACTCAGCGGTACCCCCTGAGTGGTGAGCCTGAAAACTTCGGACGATGTAAAAAAAGATGGGTAACCCTGAACGGTAGTTGTATAGATACTTTCATAGCCCCTGAAAATTTCCTGGCCTAAAAGTACTTTCAAACTGTGGTCTGAGTTTGTAATTATATTTTTGAAATCGTAGTTCAGCGTATTGGTATTTCGAAATCCCCCTCTTTTTTGTTTTTCCATTTCGGCGGCAGGTAAACCCTGGTACTGTGCTTCAGTATAGTTTTTTACATAATAGGTACTTTGCCCGTAAAAACGATCTTTATCCCGTTCGTAAGTCTGCATTCCGACTTCCGATTTCAGTTGCAGGCCATCCAGAACATCCCAGGTAAAACTTGCCTGCATGTTTAAGGTTTTACGATCCTGCTTTTGATCGTTATCGGCAACCGCCGTTAAGGGATTGATCATGTAGCTGGAAACTTCTTCGTCGGCATAATCTTCTAACCCGTTTAAAGGTATTGGCGAATAAACCATGGCATGTTTTACACGCGAGTCGGTAGGAGTAGCCGTGATTTGGTCAATGGCACCACCACCACCTATCTCGGTATCGGAATAACGTACTGAATACGAAAGCGTAACTTTGTCGTTTGGATTGTGATTTAGTTTTAATGCCACGTTGTCGCGTTTATAATCCGAACCCAGCATAATTTCCTTGTTATTGATGCCGGCATAACTAAAATTATAGGAAAATTTGCTTGACCCGCCCCGGATGCTTAAATCGTGATTAAATACCCGTCCGGTGCGGCCGTAAATCTGTTCCATCCAGTCGTTACCCTTTTGGCCGTTGTACAAATCAATGTCCTGGTATAACCCAAAATACCTTTCGTAGGATGACAAATCGTCCATCCCGTTTTTTAATACAGCAAGTTCGTATTGCCAGTGTACAAAATCTTCTACACTTAAGCGGTCTAACGTATTTGCAATGTTTTTAAACCCGGCATATACATTGTAGCTAACCGACGTTTTACCTTCTTTTCCACTTTTAGTTGTAATAATAACTACTCCGTTTGCTCCACGAGATCCGTAAATAGCAGTTGAAGATGCATCTTTCAGTACGTCGATTGACTGAATTTCGGAAGCCGGAATATCAGAAATTGAGCGAACCGGGAACCCGTCAACAATATACATCGGAGAATTGTCTTGCGTAATAGAACCACCGCCTCTTACACGAATTGTAATATCAGCGTCAGGAGATCCTTCTGTTGTAATTACTTGAACACCGGCCATTTGTCCGGCCATTGCTTCGGCAGCTGATGCTACGGGAATGGCTTCCAGTGTTTCTCCGCTAACCGATGAAACAGAACCTGTAATGTCTTTTTTCTTTGCAGTACCGTATCCAATGGCCACCACTTCTTCAAGTTGCATGTTTTCTACTTCCAGGGCTACATTTATTACCGTTTTTCCGTTTACCGGAACTTCCTGTGCCTTATAACCAATAAAGGAAAACAGCAGAACAGAGCCCGAAGAAGGCACTTCCAGAGAATAAGTTCCATCAACCGTGGTAATAGTGCCTTTTGCCGTTCCATTGAGGATAACATTTACTCCCGGCAGTTCTTCACCCGAAACAGCATCGGTAACTTTCCCTTTCACGGTGATGTTTTGCGAAAATACAGCAGTTGCAAAACAAAGTTGGATAAAAATCAAAACCAGCACATTGCGGAGATAGGTCTTCCGGCGCAGATTCTGATTGATCTTGTTAGAATTTACCATAGTTTATCATTTAGATTTGAATAAAGTTTATTAGTTCACTCCTTTGCTATCTTAGAATAATGTTTAAAAGAAAAACCAGCAGCAACACAAAAATTATCCCTGCTATTAAAATAATCAGGTTGACCTTTTTAAGGTTGAGTCGTGTTTCGTTCATAGTTTAATCCATATGATAGACGAAGTGCAATTTAAAACGAATCGCTGCGAGTCTCCCGATTTATTTTCCCAAATACTGGGGGATGCTTTCCCGCAGCGCGAAATACTTCCCAAAAAACGGGTGTAATTTTCTCCCGCTTGTAATACAATTGGGTGAAATTTGTTTTGCTATTCATTGTGTGTCAGTATGTTGTGGTGAAATTTGTTTGGGAATAATGTGGAGTTACTTTTTTGGTTTCTGCGACAGATATTCGGTGGCACTCATACCGTATTCGCGTTTAAAACACTTCCTGAAATGCGACAAATCTTTAAACCCGACAGCGTATGCA
Source organism: Draconibacterium sp. (assembly GCA_047975435.1). Lineage (GTDB taxonomy): Bacteria > Bacteroidota > Bacteroidia > Bacteroidales > Prolixibacteraceae > Draconibacterium. Next base: position 28,073 of record JBKEDN010000333.1, read on the forward strand.
ATTTCAGAAATGTTAAGCTGCTGTTGTTCCAAAAGCTGTGTGGCTCTTTTTAGCCGAATGTTCCGGATAAACTCTTTCACGGTCATATTGGTAAGTGCATGTAGTTTGCGGTACAGCTGCATGCGGCTTACCCCAACTTTCAGGGCAAAGTTTTCGATATCCAGTTCACTGTCGGCAATGTTCTCTTCTACCACATCAATTACTTTCTGAAGAAAACGCTCATCGGGAGAAGAAAGTACTACATTGGTAGGTTCCAGCACCATTGTAGAGGTGTACTTCTCTTTTAGCAAATCGCGCATCGACAGCATGTTGTCAACTTTTGCCTGAAGGACCGATAAATCAAAAGGTTTTGTAATATAATCATCAGCTCCGGTGGTAAGGCCTTTTAATTCGTGCTCTTTCGAATGCATTGCAGTAAGGAGCAACACGGGAATATGTGATGTTCGTTCATCGTTTTTAATACGGAGGCAAAGTTCGTAGCCATCTGTTTTGGGCATTATAATGTCACTCACTACAATGTCCGGAATTTGTTCAACGGCCAGTTTCCATCCTTCATCTCCGTTTGCAGCTTCAAATATTTTGTAGAAGGTGTTGAAATGAGAACGTATAAACTGGCGCACATCAGCATTGTCATCTACAATTAACATTACACGAGTATTGTAGGAAGTTTCCTGTTTTTGCATTTCATTCCCGGGCTCATGCAGTGCTTCCTGTTTGGTTTCTGTTTTTGTTTCAGTTGCTACCATTTTGTACGGAATACGGATGGTAAACTTAGCTCCTTTCCCGGGTTTGCTGGTTACATAAATGTTTCCTTTGTGTAATTGAACCAATTCTTTTACAAGGGCAAGTCCGATTCCGGCACCGGAGTTTTGTTCGCTTTCCTCTGATTGGAAAAAACGCATAAATATTTTTTCCAGGTTCGAATTGGAGATTCCCTTTCCGGTGTCTTTTATGCTTATTTCAATAAACTGTTTCTCGTCTCCTGTGGCCGAAAAATCGTCGTGTTCCGAATCGAATATTAACGACAGATTTACTGATATTGATCCGCCGGCTTCGGTAAATTTGAAAGCATTGGATAAGAGATTATTCAGGATTTTTTCGATTTTATCCGGATCAAACGACATAAACAACCTCTTTTTTAGTGTGTTGAATGAGAGTTTGATGTTTTTCTCAATTGCATAATCGTTAAACGAATCAACAATGCTCCGGATAAAGCCTACAATATCAGCTTCGGTAAGGTTTAGTTTTAAGGTTCCGGTTTGAAGCTTGCGAAAATCCAGTAACTGATTGATCAGCTTATTCAGGTTTTCGGCATTGCGGTGCATTAATTTCAGGTTGTCGTGTAAATCGGGTGTTGTACTTTTTTCGTTCAACAATTTTTCAAGAGGGCCCAGTATCAGGGTTAGCGGGGTTCTTATTTCGTGCGAAATATTGGTGAAAAACTTTAGTTTCATCATATCGAGCTCGTGCAGTTTGCGTGCATTTACACGTTCGATTATAAGTTGATTTTTTAGTTTTTCGCGGTTGGTAAAAAAACGGACCAGTAAATAAACCAGGCCTAAAATAGCTATAATTATCAGCGAAATAAACCAGTTGGTTTTCCAGAATGGCGGTAGAATACTGATTGAAAGCTGTAGTTCTTTGCTCTCTGCACGGTTTCCGCGAAGGATCCGTTTTACGCGCAGGGTGTAGTCTCCGGGGTTCAGGTTGGTAAAGGGGGCAATACGGTCTTTGGCAGGGCCTATCCAATCGCGGTTAAAACCCTCCAACTTATAGGCATACAGGTTGTTTTGGCTGTTTACGTAGTTTAAAGCTGCAAATTCAAGAGTAAAAACATCCTGTCTGTAGTTCAGTACCAGGTGTTTGGTTTCTGAAATACTTTTTGTTAAAACGGGTTTTTTACCTTCTCCGATTGCAACCGGTTTATTAAAGATTTTTAAATCGGTAAAAACCAGTGGAACATCAACATTCCGGTCGGTTATCTCAAGCGGATTAAACATGTTGAATCCTTCAATGGTACCAAAAAGCAAATCGCCTGACTTGTTTTTAAAGGCGGCACCGTAGCAGAACTGATTATTTCCCAGACCGTCTTTGCTGGTGAAGTTTTGAAATACTTCCTGAACGGGGTCAAATTTTGATAAACCGTTGGTGGTACTAATCCAAAGCTGGTGGTTATTGTCTTCCAGAATACACAATGACAGATTGTTGGCAAGTCCTTCTGATTCTCCATAGTATTTCAGTGCCCCTGAATTTGCAGAATATAACGCAATTCCTTTATCTATGGTGGCTATCCATGTTTGGTTTGAGGAGTCTTCGTACATGTTCCTGGAGTGTTCGGCAAATCTTTTTACAGTATTATCGCGGGGATTGAATATTATTACCTCGTCGGTGCTGCCCATCCACAAATTTCCATGAGCATCAGGTTCTATCCAGGGGAGGTTCTCGTTACCGTTCACCTGCGGATAATGTACAAAGGAATTGCTTGCCCTGTCGAACCGATCGAGTCCGCCGGCTGTTGCAATCCAAATATTTTTGTCCTGATCCATGCAAAGGTCCCACACCCGGTTATCAGATATTCTGCCCTTTTTGCCTGCATCGGCCCTGTAGTTGGTTACTTTCCGGGTTTTGAGATCAATAACATCGATACCGCCCATGTAGGTTCCTACCCAAAGTTTTCCGTAACCATCGTCGAGAAAAGCTTTTATACAGTTTTGCGAAATTGGATTAGCACTTGACGGATCAGTAGTAATGTATTCATATTGCTTCTTTTTCGGATCGTAGATATTTATTCCGCCATCTTCGGTCCCGATCCAGATTCGTTCCCGGTCATCAATCCAAAAAGTATAAATGGTGCTGCTGTTTAAAAAGCGATTATTCCCGGGCAAAGCAGTGTAATTGTGGAATACCTGTTTACTCCGGGCAAGCAGGTTTAGTCCGCCACGTGTTCCAATCCAGGTTTCTCCGTGCGCATCGTGAAAAAGAGAAAGTATTGAGTTGTTTGATAAACTTCTTGCTTCCTGCTGGTTGTGTCGGTAGAGACGGTTGGCACCATCTTTTATCGAGTACTTAAACAGTCCTCCGCGCGTGCCAATCCAATATTCTCCAAAAGCACCTTTCGAAATGGCACGTACGGTTTCTGTCCGCGATAATTCAGGTTCCAAATCCAGTTTCCGGTACTTTTTTGAAACGGGGTTAATAATAAACAATCCGGCAGAATAAGTCCCCACCCAAATTTCGTTGTCGTCGTCGAGATAAATCTCCCAGATTTGGTGGTTCTGGATTTCACCAAAAGGGAGCTCAAAATATTCCAAACGATTATTGGCCGTATGATAAAGAAACAAACCTTCGTCGGTACCGATCCACACCTGGCCCCGGTTATCTGCTTTCAGTTCCCGGATGAAAATACCTTCCAGCGACACTTCGTTATTGGCAGCTTTCAAATGTTTTACCCGGTTCAGCGAGTCGAGTATTAACACATCAAAATCGGTAGCAAGCCAGTAGTTGTGGTTGTCGTCTTCGAGGATGTCGTTTACCGATATTTCGCGGTACTGAAACTCCGGAATGTTTTGCAGGGGTTTTATAAAAATTTCCTGTTCACGGTCAAAAATATTCAATCCACCGGTTTCGGTACCCACCAGTAAATTTCCCTTATGGTCTTCTTTTATTACTCTTACCAAACTACCTGACAACGCTGTTGAATCATTGCTTTGAGGCAAATAATTTACAAAACTGTAACCATCGAAGCGACTTAATCCCTGGCTGGTCCCGATCCACATCCAGCCTTTACTGTCCTGAAAAACACTTTGAATCTGGTTATTGGGTAACCCGTCTTCCTGCGTAAAAATATCGAAACTGTACTCAGATTGGGCGTGTGCACAAACCGGATACATAGTTTGAATAAAAAAAAACGTTAAGCCAATTATTCTGAAGATGATATTTCGTATAGTTTTATTCAATTTAACGGCTATTTGTTAGTGCTTGCTGTGGATTTCAAAACGCGTTGGTACCTGACAGAATGTAACGGCAAAGAAAGAAATAGTTTCGACGCAGCACTTAACCCTTTAATCTTTGAATTGCGTTATTTTTTCAAATTATCTATTTCTGCTTTTAACATTGGCAATTCTTTCATAATAATTGTCCAAATAACTTCATCCGAAATATTATCGTATTCGTGTGCAATTCTGTTCCGCGTCCCGATTATTTTTTTAGCATTTTTAATTTCAATATCCGAAGCTTTATATTTTGAGATTCGATTGATAGCTTCTCCTATAATTTCTATATTTCTTTCAACCGCCTTTTTTGTTTTTAAATCTTTTTGATAATCAAAAAAATCTTTCCTTTCCGAAAGAAAATCAAATATTTCGTCAATTGACCTCGAAATATCTTCAAGCCATCCGTTGATTCTATTGTCCATAAATCAGTATCTTAGTTTCTTCAAGTTCTTTTCTGAAGAACTTGTTTTTTATGGCTCTTTCTTCGATTAGATCGATTTGACGTTTTAATAAATTCTCTAATTTATCTTTCAGTTGAAAGTATAAATCAGTGTATTTAAAAGGATCCATTTCCTCGAAATCAACCACAAAGTCAATGTCAGAATCGTCATTAAAATCCTCTCTGGTTGCAGAACCAAAAACAGAAAAGGTTCTAACGTCATATTCTTTACAGAGTTCTTTTATGTTATTAATATTTTTCTCAATTATTTCCATAACTCAAAAATACAAACTTTTTTAATGTTCCCGTAAACTTTCATTCTATGGCAGTTATCTGTTGTTTTGCGCAACATCCGGCGGTCCGGAAAGTTATTGTTTACGAAAGTTGGGTTGGACCGTTTTATCCAAAGCGGAAACAAGGAACACCAGCGGGGCATTCCAGTTTATCGCAGTCTCGTTGGTCGAATAACTGCATTCTTCGTCAACATAAGAGCTGGCCGGGAAGTGGCTTCTTTGCACTTTATCCTGGTCACAATCGGTAAAAACATTGGTGTTTGGGCCGCCGGCAAGATAGCCGGGCATGGGGTCTTTCACTCCGTCGGCAGAGGAAATGCGCTGGTGTGGGTGCATGGGGGATTTTGATCCAAAGCCGGTAACAAACGAATAACCACATGCATTTCTCCCCAGTATATAATCCAGATCGTTTCTTGCCGAAGCCACATATTTTTCATCTCCTGTCAAACGAGCGGCAATCAGCTTCACCAGGCCGTCATTTGCCACGTCAGAATTACTTCCCCAGGCAAATTTATCGATGCTGACCACATAAGGAGATTCTTCCTCTTTGTACAACAAAGTATCGGCATACAAAATAAAATCTGATTCCATATTCGGAAATTCCATTCTTTTCTCAGAACAAACTAATGAAATAACCCCCAGTGTATTTACGCGCCCCCACGAAGGAGTTGCAGGCTGTTGATAGGTTTCGGTAATTTTATCAAGGTATTGTCGTTTGCTGCTATCGAGAAGATACATTTCAGCAGCCGCCCAAAACCATTCGTCTTTTAAATTTGAATCGCCATAAGCACCCGTAAAAATATCTTCGGGTTGGTGGTAAATTACATCCGGGTTTCGAAGTGCCCAGTTCCAGGCTTTTTCTGCTGCCTGTTTCATTTGTAACGAAAGCTCATCCATTCCATATTTGGCAACAATTTGCGAGGCATGTGCCATTGTAGCAGCAAAATCGAGTGTAGCTGCGGTACTTTTTTGTACCACATAGCGCTGCTCGTTTGTTTCTGAAGGCATTACAAAGCCCACAAAGTTTTTGGTTGTTAGTTTATGGTAAACACCCCCGTCATTCGGATCCTGCATGGTTAGCATCCATCTCAGGTTCACCAGTGTTTCATCCAAAATATCGGGCAAATCATTTGTTGATTCCGGGATATTCAAATTCTGATTGAGGTGGTAATCTTTATTCAGTTCGCAACTTAACAATAAAGTATAGGTCGAAATTCCGCTGTTTACAATGTATTTTCCAAAATCACCGGCATCGTACCAACCTCCGGGCGAAGAAATAGCCGTTCCTTTGGGCCGGTACCCGTCAACTGCCGAAACATGAACCAAAACAGTTGTATCCGGATGCCCGGCTTGGCGATGCCATTTACCTGCAAATGTTTCCTCCAGATCAACTCCGCAACGGGCAAAATAATACGATTTTAGTGCAGCATCGGCCAGCTGGCTGTACAATCTGTTTTCAATTTTGAATGGATAGGAAATTTCGTCTCCGGCAGATAGGATGTACTCTCCGGGGGTAGTTAATTCAGAGAAATCGGCCAGTTGAACAGAATCGCCCGACAATTCCCAGTAGGTAAGAGACCCGGCCTCTCCTTCAAAAACTACTTTTCCTTCCTTTGTTTTAATCTGAAAACTTTCGGAGCCGGTGCGTAACAGGGCATATTTGGCGGCCGTTGTAATGTATCCAATCTGGTTGATCAGAATATCGTCAGAAGGTGTTTGCAGCTTAGCATTTCTGCTGCATGCAGTAATAAGAATTACGCAGCCAAGCAAAAATGCAGTGAAGGATGTTGGTATTTTCATGATTGTATCGTATTAGTTATGGTTTTTCAGCAGGTATTTTCAAAATGAAAACTTTTATGAACTTCATTTATTTTAAATTAATTGCCAAGCTCGACTATCACTTTATGAATTCCGGGCGATAATACAGGCACGCGGTTTCCCCCTTCCAAAACTTCCCCGTTTATAGTAAGTTTTTTCACCCCCTTTGAAACACCTGCCGGATTGTTTACCTCAATTTCATACGTTGCTCCTCTGAACTTTCTTGTCACTTTGTACGATTTCCAGTCTTTTGGGATACAGGGATCAATGATTAATCCCTCGTAGTGTGGCTGAATTCCAAGGATATACTGGCTGATGGTGTAAAAATTCCAGGCGGCGGTTCCGGTCAGCCACGAGTTTTTTGCTTCCCCGGGTCTGAAAGCATCTTTTCCGGCAATCATTTGTGCATACACATAGGGTTCTGTTTTGTGTAACTCGCTTATGTCTTCGAGGTAAGCAGGGCAAATCTTTTTGAAATATTCCCATGCCTGATCGCCTCTTCCCAGAACGGTTTCGCCAATCATAACCCATGGGTTGTTGTGGCAAAAGATACCGGCATTTTCCTTGTATCCTGCCGGGTAACTCGAAATCTCGCCGTATTCAATGTAATACTTTGTGAAAGCCGGATTATTCAAAACAATTCCATATTCACAATCGAGCTTTTCTTTGACTGAATCGAGCGCTTTCTTGGTTAATCCTTCTTCCTGGCCAATACCTGCCATGGTACACCAGCCATTCGACTCGATAAAAATCTTTCCTTCTTCGTTTTCCGAGCTTCCGATTTTATTCCCGAAATAATCGTAAGCCCTTAAAAACCACCTTCCGTCCCAGCCATGTTGTTTCACAGCCTCCACCATATTATCGACGTGTTTTTGTGCGCGTTCAGCTTCTGTGTTTTTTCCAAGTTGACGACAAAGCTCTAAATAATCGCGCCCATAAACAACAAACAGGCCGGCAATCATTAACGACTCGGCTTTTGAACCATCGGTTTTATTCTCGGTAGTCTGAAACGATTCGTTGGGATCGTTTGAAAAGCAATTCAGGTTCAGGCAGTCGTTCCAGTCGGCTCGGCCAATTAACGGCAGTCCGTGAGACCCCAGGTTATTTACAACATGGTTGAATGAGATTGTGAGATGATCGAACATGGTTTTTGCCTGACTCCAGTCGTTATCAAACGGAACCATATCATCCAGAATCCCAAAATCCCCGGTTTCTTTAATATAACTGACCGTTCCAAGAATCAGCCACAACGGATCGTCATTAAAACCACCGCCGATATCGTTGTTCCCGCGTTTTGTAAGTGGTTGGTACTGGTGGTAGCAGCCGCCATCGGAAAACTGGGTGGAAGCAATGTCAATTATACGTTCGCGGGCACGTTCCGGAATTTGATGTACAAAACCGATCAGATCCTGGTTTGAATCGCGAAATCCCATTCCGCGCCCGATTCCACTTTCGAAAAATGAAGCCGAGCGCGAAAAGTTGAAAGTAATCATACACTGGTATTGATTCCAGATATTTACCATCCGGTCCAGTTTTTCATCTCCCGATTTTAGCGAATAAACGCTCAGCAAGTCTTCCCAGTATTCTTTCAACTCCTTGAGTGCAGCATTCACTTTTTCTGAAGTATCAAAACGCGCAATGGTTGCCTTTGCTTTGGTTTTATTGATGATGCCTTTTGATTCCCACTTCTCTTCCGGCGAATTTTCGATGTATCCCAGCACAAATACAAAATCTTTCGATTCGCCGTCTTTTAACTCCACTTCAATGTAGTGCGATGCAATGGGCGACCAACCGTAGGCTACACTGTTTTTCGAGTAGCCTTCGAGCACCACTTGCGGCTCGTTAAAACCATTGTAAAGCCCCAGAAAAGATTCGCGGTCGGTATCGAAGCCGCTGAGTGGCGTATTTACAGCGTAATAGGCATAATGATCGCGGCGCTCTTTGTATTCGGTTTTATGGTAAAGAACCGACCCGTCGATTTCAACTTCTCCGGTAGAAAAGTTTCGCTGGAAATTTTCCATATCGGTGGCAGCATTCCACAGCGCCCACTCAACAAACGAGAAAAGTTTTATTTTTTTTGTAACGCCCGAAGTGTTTGATAAGGTTAGTTTTTGAACTTCGGCATGTGTATTTAGCGGAACAAAGAAAGTTGTGCAGGCGGTAATCCCGTTTTTTGATCCCCGGATTGTTGTGTAGTTCATCCCGTGCCGGCACTCGTAGCTGTCGAGTGGGGTTTTGCAAGGTTTCCAGCCTGGCGACCATAGCGTTTCCTGGTCTTTGATGTAAAAGTACCGACCTCCTTCATCCATTGGTACATTGTTGTACCGGTAACGTGTTATACGTCTGAATTTGGCATCTTTGTAAAACGAGTAACCTCCCGCAGTATTCGATATTAATGAAAAAAAGTCGTTGTTCCCCAGGTAGTTAATCCAGGGCCAGGGAGTTGCCGGATTGGTAATGACATATTCCTTTTCTTTGTCATCAAAAAATCCAAATTTCATACTGTTGCTTCGTTAGTTTGTAAAATCAGAAAATCTGTCCATTATTCCCTTGTGTAAAAATGATTTGTATTCAGCGTTTTAAACTGATTATTGCCGCAATGCTGAAATAAAATCAACTATAGCAAAACACATCGTTCTTAAAAACAGCAGGTTAAAATGGGAAATAACGTTATTGTAAATACTACATTAAGGTCAAATGTAAGCTAGAAACATTAAATACAAGCAGCGAATCTGAAAAACATTCGGTTAAGAGTAAGCAGAATTGGAGGGCAACGGTTGTTGAGTGTTGATATTCTTGCATTTAGGAGGGCAGGTGTTGTTCAGCACATTTTGTAATTTATACTGATTCTGTTTTTACAGGGGAAAATGAGTAAACAAAAAGTTTGTGGCGAATAAGAAAGGGCAGTTTATAAAAAACAACAAATGGCTATTCCCAGATTTTATTCAGAAAGTCAACAACCAGCGGCCATGCTTCGTCAAACCAGGGATGAAACAACCAGTAGGGGTGAGGAGTGTTTTCGATGGTATGAACTTCGTTGTAAGTACCGGCCTGATTCAAAATTTCAAGGTATTTCGCTCTGCCGGCATGAAAGCGGGGAAGGGAGCTGTTGATGAATAGTGTTGGCGGTGTGTTTTTGTCAACATAGATATTTGGAGAAGCTTCTATCCAAAGCTCAGGTTTTTCTTTAAAAGTGTACCCAAACCAGCGGGCGCCGGCGGAGGGTTTTGTGGGATCGTTGTCTTTCCCGCTTTCAGCAGGATCGGTGAAATCGAGCACTCCGTCCATATTTACAATTGCCTGAACCTGGCCGCTAACGTTTTCAAACCTCGGATGAGATGTAAAAACAGGATTCCCTCCGGTAACTCCTAAAAGCGTTGCAAGTGTTGCCCCTGCCGAAGTACCCAGCGTTGCAATTTTTGTGGTGTCGAGGCCAAAATCATCTGCCTGAGTTTTGAACCATTTCACAGCGGTTTTCAGATCGTTTACTCCTGCGGGATATTTGGCTTCAGGAGAAAGGCGGTATTCAACCGAAGCCGCCACAAATCCATTGGCGGCCAGCTTTTGTGCCAGCGGAACCAGGTGCGATTTATTTCCCGAAGCCCAGCCTCCGCCATGGATCAGAATAACTCCCGGATGTTTTTTCGATTCATCGGAAGGATAAAATACATCGGCATGCAGTTTTCGGTTGCCAAGTGTGCAGTAAACCACATCGCGTTGTGCGATTACATCGTACGAATGAAGCTCTTCTACAATGGTAATGAAAGGAAATTTTTTTTGCTCCTTTAGGAAAGTATTTTGCACATTAAACGATGTGTCGCGCGGAAAATCCAGATTTTCATTTTGAGAAAAGCCGGCGAAAGGCAAAGTAATTAGGAAAATAAACAACAATCTCATCCTTTACACAAAATATCGATTGATCACTTTTCCAGAAAGCTGATAAACTTTTTCAGGGTATTGATTTCAGCTTCGCGGGCACAGGCTGATGAAATCCAGGTTTTTAATTGTTTGCACGGTTTGCTGACTAATAAAAACTGAGTACCATCATCAACCGTCTTTTCATAATCATCCGGATTATAAAGGATGGCAGCACCAAGTTCAACCACTTCGGCAGCCACATCTTCAGGATGAACTCCCCAGGCGGCAATCAATCCTTCTTTTTTATAGATTTCTTCTCCTTTGTGGTAATTCACTCCGGTTACAAATTGCACCGGTTCATCGGTCAGGGCAAAAGCCTCAACCTTGGCATTTCTTTCGCCTGAATAAACGGTAATACGTACCAGTACATCAATTTTTCTTCCCATGTAGGGCACATCTTCCGATAACATTTCCATATACGAACAGCTTGGTTCTTTTACCACCCGCGCCGTACGGTTCGACACGGGATTCAGTTTTACCACCTTTTCTCCGTCCCACAGCCGAACGCCACCCAAACCAACTGTTTCTCCCACTTTGTAGTAGTCGGCTCCCCAACCTTCTTTTTGCTCTTCTGCGGTAGGATACCATTCTTTTGCTTTCAATTCAAGCTGAGGTTTTGCTTTTGAATACACATCGATCGCAGCTTTTCCGCTAAAATAAATACGTAAAGCCATCCACTCGTTTTCCACTGCCGGACCGTGGTGCCCGATGGTTGTATAAAGGTCGCCCGATTCTGCGCTGATTTCAGCCCGTTGAATACTATCGGAGCGCATAAATAAACTTACATCAGTTTTATTTTGTGCCTGAGCCTGAAAAATTAGGAAAGCAGCAAACAGTATTATTGTAATTCTTTTCATTTTTTAGCATTTGAAATTATTTATTCAATTCAATGGCAGCCATAATAACAGGGGCCACGCCTTTGGGATCATTCACCACCTTTTTTTCCGTAATATAATAATTGTAGTCGGCTTCACGATAAGGATTTCCTCCCAATCCGCAACCTCCAACGGTATTGTTGAGGTCGGGATACCCGTCTTCGCCCTTTGTAACCAGGTTTTTTATGAGGCTGTCGAAACAGGCATTGGCGATTTCAAGATATTTTTGATCGAGCAATCCCATTTTTGCGCCTTTCGCAAAGGCATAAATAATCATTGCCGATCCTGATGCTTCGAGGTAATTTCCTTCGCGGCCGCCCATGTCGAGCACCTGGTACCATAACCCGGTTTCCGGATCTTGTACCTTCAGCAGTGCCGCACTAAGGTCATTCAAAATTTCAATCAGTTTTTGGCGTTCCGGATGATTTTCAGGAAGGTATTCGAGTACATCCACCAGTGCCATCATGTACCAACCGGTACCACGGCTCCAGAAATGCTTGCTTTGACCGGTTTCGGGGTTGCACCAACGCTCCTGTTTGCTTTCGTCCCAGGCGTGATAAACCAGGCCACTTACCGAATCACGTGTATGCCTGTAAACTTCTTCAAGTTGAAATGTTGCTTCATTGAACCATTGCGGCTGATTAAATACCGCTGCATTTCGCGTCACGAAAGGCTCTGCCATATAAAGTCCGTCGAGCCACATTTGGTAGGGATACATTTTTTTGTGCCAGAATCCCCCCGAGTTGGTACGTGGCTGTCCTTCCATTTGATGAACCAGCGTTTCAACTCCGAGTTTGTATTTTTCATCCCGGTAATCTTCGTACAACGAAATCATGCTGTTTCCCGGACGCACCCGGTCGAGGTTATAATCCGAAGTTTTTTGTCCGTCAATCGCCCCATCGTCGTGTAGAAAATAATCGATGTAATCCTTCAGGTATTGTCCATATTTCGGATCGGTTTTTCTAAGTCTGTAAATTGCATCGCCCAAAATTGCATAATCGTATTCATACTTTGGTTTATCCCGCAGATAATAAATCAGACTATCAGAACGGAGCATTGCTGCATCGGCAAATTGAGTTGCCCAGTAAAGTTTTTGTGAAGATTGCGGTTTTGGCTTACTACAGCTAACAACCAATAAAATTGAAAAAATGAGTACAACAGATCTCATAAGTTTAAGCTTTGCACAAAGCTAATGAACGGTCTTCTGTTTCGACGGTTCTTTTGTACCATTTTGCGCGATGTTTTTCCCAAACACAGGAAATTTAGGCGATGTTCATAGAATTAAAAGGGAATGTAAAAGATTTCTTAAATCCGAATAAAAATTCGACCGGCTTATAATATTGTTTTTACATTTGCAGAATAAATGAATGAATGTTCATTTATTAATTGATTAACAAATGGCAAGAATTACGGATCAGAGAAAAGTGCAGCGGTTAAAGCAATCGACCATGAAACTGGTGGTAGAAAAAGGTTTTGGAGGAGCTTCCGTTGCTTTAATCAGTAAAGATGCGCAAGTGGCATCAGGATATTTTTACCTGCACTATGCCGGAAAATACGAGATGGTGAATGCCATTTTGCACGAAGTTTATCAGGAAGTACTGGTAAAATTTGATGATCTGGTAAATCAGGGATATTCGTTTTGGGAGACTGTGGAAAAAATTGTGCGGCACTTTATTGAAATCGCCAATACCGAGCCTGTTAAAATTAAATTTCTGTACGTGCTTACCAACGATTACAGTTTTGTTTTAGATAACCAGATTCGCGAAAATACGTATCGTATCATTAACCGCCTTTCAGAAATGGGAAATGAATCAGGTAGCCTGGACAGGAATATCACCGATGACGACCTGTATTTAATTATGCTGGCTACCATTTTTCAATACATCAACCAGCATTTTAAAAGAAATAAAACAAGTATTCAGGAAAAGGAGACCAAGCATCTCTTGTTCCTGATTGATAAGTTGCTAAAATAAAAGCCATGAGAAACAATATTAGCATATTTTTAATTGGAGTTTTGGTATTGCTGTTTGCCGGAAGTGCAAACGCGCAAACAGAACCGTCTCTATTAATAAGTTTTGAAGAAGCTTACCGGATGATGGAGCAAAACAACCCCGGTTTGCTGCGGTTGAAAGAGCAGGTGAAACAAAAAGAGTTTGAGCAAAAGGTAAAGCGGGGACTTTATCTGCCAACTGTTTCGCTAAATGCCCAGGCGGTAACCATGTCCGATCCGCTTCACCTCGATTTAACCCCGGTGCGCGACGCCATTGTCCCGCTTTACAATACCCTTGGTACGTACGGGGTGTTTTCGGGGGTACCAAATCCCGATCCGAACACCAACCAAATGTTGCCCGTTTTACCCGATGAAATGAGTACGCAGGCAGTACGCGAAAAATTGCTTGCAGCTGGTCAGGAAGTACAGGCCGGAGACTGGGACCAGATGATACAGGAAAAAAGCTTTGCCACGGTTTCGGCGGGTTTTACCTGGCCTATTTATGCGGGTAGCAAGGTGCAGGGGGCCAACGAGGCGGCCAATGTAAACCTCGGGATCAGTAAAGAGGAAGTGCGGGTAGTGCAGGGCACACTGCTTACCGAACTGGTACAACGTTACTACGGGCTTGAACTGGGATTGCAGGTGGTGAAAGTTCGTGAGCAGATGCTGGAAACAATGGATAAGCACTACGAGGATGCAAAAAAAATGTTTGACAATGGTATTATTGCCAAAGTGGAACTTTTGTATGCGCAGGTTGCCCGGAACGAGGCCGACCGCGAATACAAGCAGGCAGTCCGCAATCTGGACATTACACGTTCAGGATTAGCCGCAACGCTCGCAAATGATTCGCTGGAAACCTTAACGCCATCCAGCCATCTTTTCATTAACAAAGAGTTAAATGGTTTAGCCGGATGGATTTCAAAAGCCAAACAGGAAAACCCAATGTTAAAACAAATTCAGGGGAAAAAGGAACTGGTGGACATTCAGCACAAAGTGGAGAAACGCGACTATCTGCCTTCGGTGGCTGCCATGGGGAACTATAATCTGGTGGATAAAAATTTTTCACCTTATCTGCCCGACTGGCTGGTGGGTATTGGAATGAAATGGACCCTTTTCGACGGGATGGGCCGTACGAATAAAGTACATGCCAGCGAAACGCTCCACAACCAGGTTAAATTTGCCGAACAGAAAGCACACAGCGACATAGAAGCCTACTTAACAAAATTGTTCCAGGAACTGCACATGCAAATGGAACAGAAAACAGAACTGGAAACCACACTGGAATTGGCTAACGAATATGCGGCAAGCACCGAAAAAGCATTTAATGAAGGGTTTGCCACTTCTACTTCGGTGGTGGAAGCATATGCAAAGGTAGCCCAGGTTAAAGCGCTGCGTTTAAAGGTTTTATACGATTACGACGTGGCACTGGCCCGTTTTCTTCAGGCAACCGGCACACCTGAAGGATTTATCTCGTACTGCCGGGGCGAGAATACAATTTTGGAATCATTATAGAATAAAAAAAAACTGCTTATCCCTTTTAGTCAAGTAAAGATTTATCTTTGATACATGAACGAGATTGAGAAATATCCAAGAGATTTTCAGGAGTTTATCACGCAGTTCAAATGCGAGGCTG
>JBKEDN010000011.1:0-9554 GCA_047975435.1 Draconibacterium sp.
AATATTGTTACCGTTTCAACCGGAGCAACATGAAGGATGGCATCTTTGACAACCTTCTGCGCAGGATGGTCAAAGCAGAGCCGTTGCCGTACAAAATTTATTGCTTAAATGCCTAATTCAATTTGCTTATTTCCTCCGGGGTAAGGATCCGGTCCCTTGTTGGGGTTTGCTGCTTAGGGATCCGATCCCTCGAAGGGATCGGATCCCTGTTGTCGTCAGGTACCTTAATTTCTTCTTTTACTCTAATTATCAAATGAAAATGATTTGGCAACAGACAATAAGCCAGCACATCGATAAATTCAAGCAGATTTTTATTCAATAGCTGAAGAAAGTAATGATAGTTTCTTTCCTGAAAAAAGATGTTTTGATGATTTATTCCCCGGTTAAAAAGATGGTAGTAACTTCCGGCTTGTAAAGGTATAATGTTCTTTATTGAAGGCATGGTTAAAGTTAGCGTAAATTTCTAAATATCAAAAGGATCCGATCCCTTGGAGGGATCGGATCCTTCGGAGCTACCAATTTATAGCTTCCAACCCATTTTTAACTAAAAACTCATTCGCTTTACTAAAATGTTTATTCCCAAAAAAACCGCGACTGGCCGACAGTGGCGACGGGTGGACAGAAGTTAATACCAGGTGTTTGTTTTCGTCAATCAGGCGCCGTTTACTTATTGCGTAATTTCCCCACAGTAAAAATACCAGGTGTTCTTTTTGGTTGCTGGCGGTTTGAATGGCTGCATCGGTAAATTCTTCCCATCCCTTTTTTTGGTGCGAACCTGCCTGGTGTGCACGTACTGTCAATGTAGCATTAAGTAATAAAACTCCCTGTTTTGCCCAGTTTGTCAGATCGCCGCTTTTAGGAATTTCTTTGCCGGTGTCGTCTTTTAGTTCTTTAAAAATATTACGCAAACTGGGAGGGAACGGAATACCCTCGTTCACGGAAAAACACAAACCATGTGCTTGTCCCGGCCCGTGATAGGGGTCTTGTCCGAGAATAACCACTTTCAGCTGATCGAACGGACACTGGTCGAATGCATTGAAAATAAGTTTGCCGGGAGGATAAATCCGGTGCGTATTGTATTCTTCTTTTACAAAACCGATAAGTTGCCTGAAGTAATCTTTTTGAAATTCGTTTTTTAAGTGCGCTTTCCAGCCCGGTTCAATTTTTACATCCATTGTTTGTGATTTATCCTGAACGAAAATAGCAATTTAAGCTGCCTTAGAAAAATCGTACTTTACTTTTTGGTTTTCCGTTCCCGGGCTTGCTTTCTATTTTGTACTTTTAGCTTCCAAATTCGCATTACATGGAAATCATTTATCTTTTTGTCGGTTTAGTTATTGGCGCAGGGGCTGTTTATTTTATTTTTAATTCGAAACTTCAGAAAGCACATTCAGAAGCTGAAAAAATACTTCTCGAAAAAGAAAAAGAACTGGGTATTCAGAACATTGAAACCGAAAAGCAGCGTTTAATATGGGAAGAACGCTACAATGCACTGAAAATTGAAAGCGACGAATGGAAAGTTAGTCTTGAAAAGATACGTGAGGAAAATACCATTTTGGTGGGGCGGCTTGAAAAAGCAAAGGTTGAGTACTTGAACCTGAAAGAAAAGCTGGATACGCAAAAAGCTGAGCTGGAAGAGCTCCAGAAAAAATTTACCACTGAGTTTGAAAATGTGGCCAATAAAATCCTTGAAAAGCACAGTGAGAAATTTACGGCTGCCAACCAGAAAAACATTGGTGAAGTGCTGAATCCGCTCAAAGAAAAAATTCAGCAGTTTGAGCAAAAAGTAGAAAATACGTATCAAAAAGGATTGAAAGACCAGACTGAACTTCGCGCCGAGTTGCTTAAACTTTACGCCCTGAACAACAAAATAAGCGAAGAAGCCAATAACCTGACCAAAGCATTGAAAGGCGATGTGAAAAAACAGGGCAACTGGGGCGAAGTGGTACTCGAACGGATTTTGGAACGCTCGGGATTAAACGAAGGAGAACAAGGTTATCAGAAACAATTTAGCGATACTGCCGAAGACGGACGGCGTATTCAACCCGATATTGTGATTAATCTGCCCGACAACAAGCACATTATTGTTGACTCGAAAGTTTCGCTGATTGCCTACGAAAGGGCGGTAAATGCAGAGAATGAAGAGCAACGTCAAAAGTTTATAAAGGAGCACCTGCTGAGTTTAAGGACCCACATTAAAGGTTTGAGTGAAAAACATTATCAATCGGCCAGTAAATTGAATTCGCCCGATTTTGTGTTGTTGTTTATACCTATTGAGGCTTCGTTTAGTGTGGCAGTTCAGGAAGATCAGGAACTTTTTTCCTATGCCTGGGACCAGAAAGTGGTAATGGTCAGCCCTTCTACTTTGCTGGCTACTTTGCGCACCATTTCTTCCATTTGGCAACAGGAAAACCAAACCCGGAATGCCATTGAAATAGCCCGGCAAAGCGGTGCCCTGTACGATAAGTTTGTTGGCTTTGTTTCGGATCTTGAAAAACTTGGAAACAACCTCAATACTTCCCGAAAAACATATGATGATGCGATGAACAAGTTAAAAGACGGCCGGGGCAACCTGATCCGTTCGGTCGAAAACATTAAAAAGCTGGGCGCCAAAGCTACCAAAGAATTACCTCGGAATTTGCTGGATGAATAGATTGAGCAGATTTTTTCTGTATTTAATCATCGGGAGTATTGCTTAACAAGGATCGTTATGCTCGTTTTATTTCATTGTGGTTTGTGAATCATTACCTAAACACAAATACTCGCACAGAGATAATTCTTTTAAAAATATGATATCATATGTTTGAATCAGGATGCTTGGATTAATATCGTTTTATGTTTTTTATTGTTGGTGTGCTCGTCATATTGAATGAATGGTGGTAAATGTAGGAAAGTGATATATAAAATCGAACTTTAAAACTATTTGTTATTTGACTTTGTTGGCAAAAAAGGGGCATTTATTTGCGAAATGGATGCCTTTGTACAATAGTCTTTAGCGGCTTTGGCAGTATTTTATCCGGTTTGTAATTTTGAACTCACTTGAATGAGTTCATAATATTCCTGAAAAGTAAACACATCAAACTGTCCTATTACCATTCTGTGATGTTATTTCAGGAGTCCCCTCTTGAATTATAGCTCAACAAACAAGCTGACACATCTCTTCTCCCTTTAGAAGAGGTGTGTTACGCGTTAAACAGTGCCCGTTTCCCACGAACTGAATTTATGATTTCGTCTTGATCATAGACCTTCTGTCCATTAACAAAAGTGGTGATTACCTTGTTTGAAAACTTAGTGCCTTCAAACGGCGACCAGCCGCATTTGTAAAGAATGTTCTCGGGGGCAACAATCCAGCTTTCTTTGGGATCAACCAGCACCAGGTCGGCAAAATATCCTTCACGGATGTAGCCCCGTTTGTCAATCCGGAATAAATCGGCCGGGGCGTGGCACATTTTTTCAATCACTTTTTCAATGGAAATAAAGCCTTTTTTGCTCATTTCGAGCATGGCAACCAGCGAGTGCTGTACCAACGGTCCCCCCGACGGCGCGTTAAAATACGTATTTGATTTTTCTTCCAGGGTGTGGGGGGCGTGGTCGGTGGCAATTACATCTATTTTGTCGGCAAGCAAAGCTTCCCAAAGCGCTTCTTTATCTTTTACGCATTTAATGGATGGGTTCCATTTTATAAGCGTTCCTTTATCGATATAATCCCGCTCGTCGAACCAAAGATGATGGACACATGCTTCAGCAGTAATCTTCTTATCGCTTACTTTTCCGGGCGAGAACAAGCTCATTTCCTTCGCTGTTGAAAGGTGTAAAATATGTAAGCGGGTATCAAATTTCGAAGCCAATTCAACGGCTTTTGACGATGAAATGTAGCACGCTTCGTCGCTCCGGATGTGGCAGTGGCGCGAGATCGGAACATTTTCGCCGTAGCGTTGGCGGGCAATTTCAATATTTTTTTGAATGCTTGCTTCATCTTCGCAATGTGTAGCTACCAAGGTGGGGGCATGTTTAAAAATTTCAGATAAGGTTTTTTCGTCGTCCACCAACATGTTTCCGGTGGATGAACCCATGAAAACCTTAATTCCGCATACTTTCGAAGGATCAGTTTTTAATACTTCATCAAGATTGTTGTTGGTGGCTCCCATAAAAAAAGAGTAGTTGGCAGCTGAAACTTCAGCGGCTCGATCGTATTTTTTTTGAAGTTCTTCCTGTGTTACTGCCTGTGGATTGGTATTGGGCATTTCCATGTAGGTAGTTACCCCTCCGGCAACAGCGGCGCGGCTTTCAGTGGCAATCTCTCCTTTGTGCGTAAGGCCGGGCTCACGAAAATGAACCTGGTCGTCGATAGCTCCTGGAATCAGCAACAAGCTTTCTGCATCAATCACTTCCATCTGAGAGGTATCGAAATCCCCCGGAATAATATGAGGGAAAATCTTTTCAATTTTTTCTCCGCTAATAAGAACGCTTCCTTTAAATTTCAATCCTTCGTTAACAATTGTTGCGTTTTTTATCAAAGTTTTCATGTTGCCCTGTTTTTGTACAAAGTTACAGTATTCCTTCAGAATGATTATTGATCGACATAAAAAAGGCCGCACATGGCAGCCCGGTATTTTTTGATTTGCAAACTTCGCGTAACGATTTTTGATTTCAGATTGGTTGGTGACAATAACGGGTACATCTAAATTCGTTTATCCGCATTTGAAATTTATTCTTCATTCTTTCTTTTATATCCAATCCGTTTCCTTGGTTTCGGATTATCATGTTTTTCAATCAGTTCGTCCAGATAATTAAAAACCAGTTCAATATTTTTATCCTGGTTAGCAAGTTTCTTTTTAATTTCTTCAATTTCAAGCTTAATGCTCAGGTGGTTAGTCAGCATCTCCCGAATTCTTGTGAAAATGCGCATGATTTGGATATTTACTTTGATCGCCTGCCCGCTTCTTAATATACTCGAAAGCATGGCTACTCCCTGTTCTGTAAATACCATTGGTGGGTATCTTGTTCCTCCCCAACTTGAGGTCACAATTTGTGACCTCAAGTTGGCAAATTCCTCTTGCGAGAGTTCAAACATAAAGTCAACAGGAAATCTTTCCATGTTCCTTTTTACTTGTTGTTTCAAAGCTTTTGTTTCAACTCCGTAAAGTTCAGCCAAATCTTTATCAATCATTACTTTTTGTTCCCTGATGAAATATATTTTACTCATGATAATTTCGTCCGGAAGAACAGAGCTGTTTGTCAGGTTTTCAGGCATTTACTTTGTTGCTTAATTTTTCCTTTCGTATTTGCGGGTCCAGCTTCTCATTTTCATTTTTAGCACTCCCCAAAGCGCTTCGTTAAAAATACCGCCGCTCATTTTTGAACTTCCTTCCTGGCGGTCGGTAAATACGATGGATACCTCCTTGATACTGAACCCAAATTTGAAGGCGGTGAATTTCATCTCAATCTGGAAGCCATAACCGATCAATTTAATTTTGTCGAGGTCGATGGTTTCTAAAACTTCCCGTCTCCAGCAAACAAAGCCGGCAGTGGTATCGCGTACATCCATTCCGGTAACAATACGCACGTACATCGATGCAAAGTACGACATCAAAACCCTGCCCAGCGGCCAGTTTACAACGTTAATCCCGGTAATGTAGCGCGACCCTACTGCAACATCGGCACCATCCTCAATAGCTTTAAAAAGCCGGAGCAGATCGTCGGGGTTATGCGAAAAATCACAATCCATTTCACACACCGCATCGTAATCACGTTCCAGCGCCCATTTAAAACCGGCAATGTAAGCAGTTCCCAACCCAAGTTTTCCTTTTCGTTCCAGAATGTGAAGTTTCCCGTCAAATTCTTTCATCAGACGTTTCACAATAGCTGCGGTCCCATCGGGCGAGTTGTCTTCGACAATCAGTAAATCAAATGGCTTTTCTAACGAGAAGACTTTGCGGATCATCTTTTCCACATTTTCTTTCTCGTTATAAGTTGGAATTATGACCAGATTTTTCGACACGGCTTTAATTGTTTGAATTAGAGAGGCGAATTTACAATAATTTCCCGGTTCTCCGAGCAATAGTACTTCTGGTATCCAAACTCAGTGTATTTCAGTAAAGTGGGTAGAAAGGAACTTTAAAAGTAGGGTTCTTTTGTATGTGCTTGTATTAGCTTATGTGTTGCCGGGAAACGAGAGGGAAATAATTGACTTTTGAAAAAGCTTTCTGAAGATGGGCTTCATCCGGACGATTACATTACTGAAAATACAAAATATAAGAATATGAGAAAGATTCATTTTTTTGTGCTGGCTTTTACAGCATTCTTATGGACAGCCTGTAACGGTTTGTCAACCGATTATGAGGAAGAGGATAACGGTACCTCACAAGAGGATGTAGTGAATGAAGAAAACATCGATGATGCGAAAGACAACAACGCCGGGGATCACGATGATGCTTCGGATTATACCTGGGCTGCATCGGATGTGGTTGCGATTACAATGGAAGGGACAACCGTAACTGAAAATTCGGAAAATGTTTCGGTAGAGTCGGGTAAGATTATTATTCGTGCAGCAGGAAATTACAGCTTCACCGGAACATTAACAAACGGGCAGATTTGGGTGGAGACTGAGGATGAAGACATTGTTCGTTTGATTTTAAACGGTGTAAATATCACCAGTGTTTCAAGTGCTCCTATTTATGTAAAAAGTGCTGCAAAAGTTTTGATAGCTTTAAATAAAGGGACTACCAATGTGTTGACCGACGGCAGCTCGTATAGTTACGACGATGCAGAGGAGGAAGAACCCAATGCTGCCGTTTTTAGCAAGTCGGACCTTACCATTTTGGGTGAAGGTTCGTTACAGGTAAACGCCAACTTTAACGATGCGATTACAAGTAAGGACGGATTGATCATTGCCAGTGGGAACATTGCCGTTGATGCGGTTGATGACGGCATTAGGGGGAAAGACTACCTGATTATTAAAACGGGTACTTTTTCGATTGAAGCCGGAGGTGATGGCTTGAAATCGGACAATGACAGCGATGAAGAAAAAGGGTACATTGAAATTGTAAGCGGCACTTTTAGCATTTCAGCAAAAGGAGATGCCGTTTCTGCTGAAACCGACCTGATGCTTACTTATGCCGAAATGGAACTCGTAACCACCGGTAGCGTTAGTTCTTACAGCATTACTTCGTCAAAAGGATTAAAGGCCGGTGTAAATATTATTATCGATGATGGTATTTACAGTTTGACGTGTACTGATGATGCCATCCATTCAAACGAGACCATAGTAATCAATGGTGGAGATTTGGAAATTTCTTCGGGAGATGATGGCATTCATGCAGACTATGATCTGGAGATAAACGACGGTAATATAAACATCACAAAATCGTATGAAGGCATTGAAAGCTATGAAGGGGACATTATTCTGAACGGCGGAACCATCCGCGTAAAATCAAGTGATGACGGCATAAATGTTTCCGCCGGAGGTGATTCCATGGGTGGCGGAGGCCCCGGCGGATGGGGCGGAGCTGTATCTTCGTCGGGGAGTTATTATCTGTATTTGAAAGGGGCTTTTCTTTATGTAAATGCATCCGGCGATGGGATTGATTCTAATGGTTCTATTGAAATGACCGGCGGAACAGTATTGGTGGATGGCCCGACCAACAACGGGAACGGTGCATTGGATTACAACGGTTCATTTCAGATTACCGGAGGTACCATTATTGCCGCCGGAAGCTCGGGAATGGCACAGGCTCCGGCCTCCAGCTCTTCGCAATACTCAATTCTGGTGAAGTTTAACAGTACTATGAGTGCCGGTACGCTGTTTCATGTTCAGACCAGCGATGGAAGCGAAATTATTACCTATAAACCGTCGAAAGCTTATCAGTCGGTTGCTTTTTCTTCTCCTGATTTGAAAAAGGGCTCCGGATATCAGATTTACACCGGAGGAAGCTCAAGCGGCCAGGTAAGCGACGGGCTTTACAATGGAGGAACATACTCCGGAGGGAATTTATATACCAGCTTTAATATTACTGCCATTGTAACTAATATGTAAAAAATGTTGAACTTAGTAACTACTTCATTATCTTGCACAACTTCTTTACCTGGGCTTATGAATTACGATCAGGAAATACTGTCTGAAACTCCGGCTTTTGCTATTTTTTCTGAAGTATTATCAGAATTTGAGGCTATTTCTCTTAATGAGACGAACCAGGTAAAACTGATGAATCGCTTTGATACGAAGTATTGTTTGGCAACAGACGAATTGATTTCAGTATTGGAAGAGATTCAAAACGATTACTTTGTATTAGAGGTGGATGGTATTCGTAGCCAGGAGTATAAAAGTATTTATTACGATACGCCCGATGATCTGTTTTATATCTCGCATCACAACGGACGTGCAAATCGCATGAAGTTACGTAAACGCGAATATTCCGGCTCAGGAATAGCTTTTCTCGAAATAAAGCATAAAAACAATAAAGGGAAAACACACAAAACGCGAATTCAGGTAGATGGGTTACAAACCAGGTTAACCCAAACTGAAAATAATTTTGTAAAGGAGCATATTCCTGGTGATATAGATAAACTAAAAGTCAAGTTCAGAACTTCGTTTCGACGGATAACACTGGTAAGCAAAAACTTTGATGAACGGTGTACCATCGATACTGATTTGTGTTTTACATCAATTGGAACAAAACCAACCAATTGTAAAGGTTTTGCCATAATAGAACTAAAAAGGGATGGGAGAAAAGCCCACACTAAATTGTCGGAAGTTTTAAAACAAAGAGGGGTTTACGAACAACATTTCAGTAAGTATTGCATCGGAAGAGCAATGAATGAAGCAGATCTTAAACACAATCAGTTTAAATTTATGCTGCTGAAAATGGAAAAGCAGTTTGCGGGTATTTGAATACTGTTTTTGTTGTTTTGAAGGCTATTTCATTTCAAAAAAATATCAGATTAATATGTTTAACGAACTTTTAAATCAAATGTCAACAGTGCAGGTAGGAATGCTGGATATTGACCTCGTGAACGTTGTAGATTTTAAGGAACTGGTACTTAAATTCGGATTTAACCTGCTGGTTACCTTTGTGGTAGTGTATTTTATTTATGCCAAAAACAGCCGCAGAAAAGATTTTTTCTTTAGCTATTTTGCCATTAGTACCGCTATTTTTGCATTGTGTTTCCTACTCGAAAGTGTAAAGCTGGAGCTGGGAATTGCACTCGGCTTATTTGCCATTTTTGGAATTATCCGTTACCGTACCGATACCATTCCGATCAAAGAAATGACCTATCTGTTTGTGATCATCGGATTGGCAGTAATCAACGCATTATCAAGCAGTAATGTAAGCTTTCTGGAATTGCTGTTTACCAACGTTGCTATTTTAGCTACGCTGTGGATACTTGAGCTGATTCTGATGCTGCGGCAAGAAGCTTCACTCGATATTATTTACCATTGCTGTCCCATTAAAATCTAATAATGTTCTTTGAAAATATTGAAATTTAGTTAGTTGCGTGCGATTTTCGATTAAACGGATTTCAATTTGCATTTTCGCTATTCATAAACAGATTAG
>JBKEDN010000128.1:0-35165 GCA_047975435.1 Draconibacterium sp.
TGAAAACTAATTGTTTTAACTTTCCTTTGCATAAGTGTTCATCTTTTTGTTTTGCAAAAACTAATTTACAAAATTTGGATGCTTATGCACTTTTACAAACATACAGCCTCTCTTTGCAAAGAGAGGGAGTGAGGGAGAGTTACTCATTCAAGAAGTTACAATAATTAGGTATTTGTTCAGATAATCATAAATACAAATTTTTACCCCCAACTACCACTTTGCTGCCAGAACAGTCAAAAAGCGGGAGGCCAAAAACGTAATTATAGTGTTAAATACAAATAAATTACACTTATTTTAAGCCCCTGAGATTTTGATATTTTCAGAAAAACGCCCGGGAACCCGTAAATAAACGAAATATGCCACTCTAAACACTTTAAGTAATTATTAAGGTTAGGCCCAAAAGAAATTGCACGGCTTGCCTCTCACAGCAAAATGTATTTACTTTGTAAGGCTTAAAAAACTTTAAGGTATATCCTGAAAGTGAAATCTTTAGAACAATTTTCTTTTAAATAATTAAAACTTTCACAACTATGATTAAAATAGGTATAAACGGTTTCGGAAGGATCGGACGTTTTGTTTTCCGTCAGGCAGTTGCCAAAGGAACTATCCAGGTAGTAGCCATCAACGACCTTATTGATGTTGACTACATGGCTTACATGTTAAAATACGACTCTACTCACGGTCAATTTAAAGGAACGGTTGAAGTAAAAGATGGAAAACTGGTTGTTAACGGTAACGAAATCCGTGTAACTGCAGAAAGAAATCCTGCCGACATTAACTGGGGCGCTGTAGGTGCTGAGTATGTTGTTGAGTCAACCGGTCTTTTCTTAACAAAAGAAAAAGCTCAGGGCCACATCGACGCAGGCGCTAAAAAAGTAGTTATGTCTGCTCCTTCAAAAGACGACACTCCGATGTTTGTTATGGGTGTAAACAACACTGCTTACAGCAACGACATGACTTTTGTTTCAAACGCTTCTTGTACTACCAACTGTTTGGCTCCGGTAGCAAAAGTACTGAACGACAACTTCGGTATCAAAGAAGGTTTGATGACTACTGTTCACGCAACTACTGCTACACAGAAAACGGTTGATGGTCCTTCTATGAAAGACTGGAGAGGAGGCCGTGGTGCCGGACAAAACATTATTCCTTCTTCTACAGGTGCTGCTAAAGCGGTAGGTAAAGTTATTCCTGAACTGAACGGAAAATTGACCGGTATGGCTTTCCGTGTTCCTACTCCTGATGTATCAGTTGTTGACTTAACTGTTACTTTGGAAAAAGGCGCTTCTTACAAAGAAATTTGTGCTGCTATGAAAGCTGCTTCAGAAGGCGCTTTGAAAGGTATTCTTGGATATACTGAAGATGCAGTGGTTTCTAACGATTTTGTTGGCGACACCCGTACTTCTATTTTCGACGCCGGTGCAGGTATTTCATTGACTCCTAACTTTGTAAAAGTTGTTTCATGGTACGACAATGAAATGGGTTACTCTGCAAAAGTTTGCGAACTGATCCAGTACATGGACTCTGTAAAGTAATTTACATTATATAATGTATTGAAAGGGAATCGAAAGGTTCCCTTTTTTTTGAACTCAGAACTCCGGGCTACTCATACCTCAGTGCCTCAATCGGATCAAGTCTGGAAGCCTTTTGTGCAGGGTAGTAACCGGAAATAATTCCGACAAGAAAACACAAAATCACACCTAAAATAATCCATGCCCAGGGAATTATAAAAGAAGAACCAACCAATGACGATACAAGATTTCCGGCAATAATTCCCATTATAATCCCAACGTAACCACCAATTTGCCCAACCACAATCGCCTCAACCAGAAACTGTTGTTTAACAGTAGAACTTTTGGCGCCAATGGCTTTCCGCACTCCTATTTCCCGTGTCCGCTCGGTAACCGATACAAGCATAATATTCATTAAACCAATAGCGGCTCCCAAAAGCGTTATCAGCCCAATAATGGTGGCAACAAAGGTTATATTCCGGATGTTTTCCAAAAGCATGTTGGCAAGATTATCGCTCTTTTCAATATTGAAATCCGATTCATCCAGGGGGTCCAGATCGCGAACAATGCGAAAGGCCGCTTCTGCCTGCCCTACAGCCGCATCCATTAATTCGGGACGAAGTACCATCACCTGCACTTCAAAATTCATATTGGGCCGCGAGAAATAACTACGGGCATTGGAGTACGGAATAAAACATACCATGTCGCTGTTCATACCAAATCCACTTCCCTTTTGTTTCAAAACACCAATTACTTTGTATTTTCCACCGCCAATACTAATTACTTTGCCAAGCGCTTCTTCTCCTGCTTTAAACAGCCGGCGTGCCAGCTCACTTCCCAGCAATACAGTATTTCGCCCGGCTTCAATGTCCTGGTTGCTAAAACTTCTTCCCTTCCCAATTTCGTACCCCGATGTAACAAGATAGTTTTCGTCGATACCCCGGACTGAAATATTCGGGTTGGTTTTTTCCGACCCGTATTTTAAAGTGGCTGTTCCGGTACAATAAACTGAGATGGCGGTTTGTGCCGGAAAATCAAAACTTTCTTTAAACTCTTTCGCCTGGTAGTATGAAATATACGAGTAATTTTTTGCGCGATAGCGAACAGCTCCTATTTGCCGGTTCATTCCACGGCTTGAAATCGAAAAAGTATTAGCCCCCATAAAAGCAAATTCCCTGGTAATGGAATTCTTTATGGAATCGATCGCGGTTAAAATACCCACAAGCGCAGTTATACCCACGGCAATAATAAGTACCGTTAAAACAGTGCGCAACATATTGCTCCGGATCGAAAGCAAAGCGATTCTGATATTTTCAGCAAAAAGTGTTGTCTGCCGCATGAATAAATTTCAATCCTTGATAAAAATAATAATCTTTCAAGCGTCGCGAGTCCGGATCGACCAAATAATTGAATCAGAGTCCGGGTTCATATCTCGAATAACCTATCAGTACAAAATACCAGTACTTTATTACGAAAAAGCGGATTATTTTTGGTGAGTTTTTGTGCTGCTGAAATTAACGGAAGTCATTCTGCCAATTGCAAAAAAATTACTTTATATTCGCACACTTAATTAGATATCAAAATAATAATGTCAAAAATCAAATTAAGCGACGATTTAGAAAAATTCAGTTATTCTTTAGGATTAAGTATCTCGGCTAACCTCATTCAGTCGGGAGTAAAAACCATTCACCCCGATGCTTTTGTGGCGGCTTTAAAAGATGTTTTCACCGGAGAACAGCCGCAAATTTCGCCCGAAGAAGCAAATCAAATCCTCGAATCTTTTGTGGCGCAATCGCAAGAAGGCGACGGAAGTAAAAACCTGGAAGACGGGCTTGCATTTCTGGCAGAAAACGGAAAGAAAGAAGGTGTAACAGAACTACCAAGCGGATTACAATACGAGGTGATAAAAGAAGGCGAAGGAGATATCCCTACCGCTACCGACCAGGTAAAATGTCATTATCATGGTACGCTAATCGACGGAACTGTTTTCGACAGCTCTGTTCAGCGTAATCAACCGGCTGTATTCCCGGTAAATGGCGTTATACAAGGGTGGGTAGAAGCGCTTCAACTGATGTCGGTCGGATCGAAATGGAAACTTTTTATCCCGTCAGAACTGGCTTACGGAACAAGAGGAGCCGGTGGTACAATCGGTCCAAATTCCACACTGGTATTTGAAGTAGAGCTACTTGAAATCATGTAATTCGAAATCGTCAATAGTACGGATTTAATCAAACATAAAATTTAAATTAATAGAGATGAAAAATGCAATTTTATTTGTGGCGATTGTAGTAATGATGATCGCAGCTACATCTTGTCAACCCGGTGGCAGTGCTGATGTAAAGCTTGAAACCCGTGTTGACTCAGTAAGTTATGCCATTGGAGTACTGGTGGGTGCCAACAATAAAAAACAATTGGAAGGTGCACCGGGACATAACGATATGAATATTGAAGCCATGGCACAGGCATTTCGTTCTTCCTCTTTGGGCGAAGAACCAAAAATAGCAGAAGAAGATGCCAACGCTTTGATTCAGAAATTCTTTATGGAAGAAAATGACCGTGAAGCACAGGAAAACCTGGAAGCCGGGAGTAAATTCCTGGAAGAAAACGGGAAACGTGAAGGCGTAACAACTACCGAAAGTGGTTTGCAATACGAAGTGCTGACAGAAGGAACCGGAGAAAAACCAACAGCAACCGACCAGGTACGTGTACACTACCACGGAACCTTAATTGATGGAACTGTTTTCGACAGCTCGGTTGATGAAGGAGAGCCTGTTGTATTTGGAGTTAACCGTGTTATTCCCGGTTGGACAGAAGCACTTGAGTTAATGCCGGTTGGATCAAAATGGAAGGTTTATATTCCCGCAGAACTGGCTTATGGCGAACGTGGTGCCGGTGGTGACATTGGCCCGAATGCAGCGCTTATTTTCGAAGTTGAATTACTCGAAATTGTAAAACCCGAAAGCAAATAAGGTTACCGTAAAGGCAACCATGTTGATAAAAACCCTTTGTCTCGTTCAGGCAAAGGGTTTCTTTTTTATACATTTGAAGCTCATCAACAAGAAAGGAAAAATGGCATTAAGCGTAAAAGGAAAAGTAGATCAGATTTTAAAACCTGAATCGGGAGTGAGCCGGGCAGGTAAAGAATGGAAAAAACAGGAATTTGTACTGGAAACAGAGGAACAGTATCCACGGAAAGTGTGCTTTACGCTGTTTGGAGAAAAGGTGGATCTGTTAAACGGAGTAAAAGCAGGTGAAAATGTGGAAGTTTCCTTTAACGTTGAATCACGCGAATTTAACGGCCGGTGGTTTACCAATGTAAATGCCTGGAAAA
This sequence comes from Draconibacterium sp., assembly GCA_047975435.1. GTDB lineage: Bacteria > Bacteroidota > Bacteroidia > Bacteroidales > Prolixibacteraceae > Draconibacterium. The sequence goes on from JBKEDN010000128.1 coordinate 4,840, forward strand.
TTGACCGTGCAGCTGATGACCAGAACTTCCCGGAGCCACCACCGGAATTCAGGATGGAAGACATTCCACCGGAACCGGAAGGTGATGCTGCCAACGATCTGCCGTTTTAAAAAAAATGGCTCTTTATTATCAAATTACCAAAACTTTTGCTGTCTTTTCATTGAAATATTCAGGATGCAAAAAGCGGCAAAAGTTGTTTTTACTCATTTAACTACGACTCAATGTCCATGCTCTGGTGTAAAATTCGGATAATTTCAACTTCTTTTATTTTCCGGTTGATCTTATAAAAAATAAAATGGGATTTTACCTGAGAGCGAAAATACCCTTTTCTCACTCTACTGTAATTTTTCCCCGATTCTGGATTTATAACCAAATACTCAATTTCATCCATTATCTGATTGAAATATCTGTCAGCCTGCTCCGGCGACCAGTTTTCAAAAGTATAAACCCAAATATTCTCAATATCCAACTTTGCTTCCAGGCTGATTTTATATTTCATTATTTAGCAAGGTGTTTTTGATGAAGGTCCTTTAATAATTCTTTTCGTTCAAAATTTTCTACGAAGCCCGATTTTTCACCTCTTTTCAGTTCTTTTATTAATTCTGATTTTTTTGATTCTTCGTTTTCTAAAACTCTTAAAGCTGCCCTTATTACTTCGCTTGCAGAAGAATATTTCCCTGTTTTGATTTGTTTGTTGATGAAATCATCAAAATAATCTCCCAATAAAATGGATGTGTTTTTTGCCATTACTATAAATTTTGCCTTTAAATATACCAACTATTGGTACAAAAGTCAAGTATCATTTTTTTGAATTCAAAAAGACTTATTTCAATTAATTATCAGATAAATACATCTTCATTCAAATAAAATTCAAGGAAGAATAACTCCTATTTATCCCTTGTAAAAACAGGGTTCCCCGGTTTCGACAAATTCGGATTAAAAATATAGCCCTCCAAATCGAAAGCCTGTAAGTCCTCCACTTTATCTACTTTGTTTTCAATAATAAAACGGGTCATCAAACCACGGGCTTTCTTGGCATAAAAAGAGATCATTTTATATTTTCCGTTTTTCAGGTCTTTGAACTCGGGTGTAATGATTTCAACTCCGAGTTTTTTCGGATCAATGCTTCGAAAGTACTCATTGGATGCCAGGTTGATCAGAATATTACTGCCTGATTCAACAACCGCCTCTTTCACTTTTGGAGTAATCTTGCTTTTCCAGAAAGCATACAAATCGGCAGAACGCTGGTATTTCAGCTTGGTCCCCATTTCCAAACGGTAAGGCTGAATCAAATCAAGCGGGCGCAGCACCCCGTACAAACCGGAGAGAATACGCAACTTGTTTTGGAGTAGCATCAACTGGTCTTCACTTAACGAAACAGCATCAAGCCCCTGGTAAACATCGCCGTTAAAAGCCAGCACTGCCTGTTTGGCATTTTCGGGAGTAAAAGGTGGCTGCCAGGTTTGGTAGCGCTCGTAGTTCAGTTGTCCCAGAGCGACAGAAATCCCCATCAACTCTGAAAGTTGTTTAGGCTTCATCTTTCGCAAACGGGGCATTAATTTTTCCGATTCATCCAGCATGCCGGGCTGGGTATAAATTGTCGTGGTAGGAGCTGTTTCAAAGTCCAGCGATTTGGCCGGAGATAGTACGATTAACATGATATTATTGCTGATTATTTGTTTTCAAAATTAACAGGAAAAACACAGGAAAGTTTACATCTGTTATTTGCATAACAGCCAAACACTATTTATCGTAACCATGATACAGATAAAGTGCTCCGTACGACCAATTTGGTCCCTGTAATCCTGGGAAATTATACCGGTCCATCATCAGTGCCACATATTTAAACGGATAACCGTCGGGTAACTGAAGCACATTCGGCCACACCCTTGTTCCGGCACTCTCGTCCCAGGGTGGCAAATCCATCTTCAAAGTACCAACTTCACGGAGGTCGGGATAACTATAAATAAATATTTTTCGCTCAGAGCTGCCCGAAAAACAATAGCGGGTATCCCCTATCTTTTGAATGGAAGTACCGGTTGAATTGTGTTCCACCGGGCCTGAAATCCGCTGATAGTTTTGGTTCCACTCATCCGATTCCAGAATAACAGCTTTGTAACCGCCGTGATTTTCGCAGGTAAGTATCCGCCATTTCCCGGCCTCCTCATCCCACAAAATATGCGGATCTTCAATATCTCCAACAATACCAAAAGGCGAAGCTTTCATTACTGAAAAACCAAAGCGTGGATCCTTTTCACTCACAACCGCCAGCAACTGTTTTTTCTCTTTATCAGGAAATGCATATGCACTAAAACCGGTGGTTAGCCCGCGCCATATGTGATGTTTGCGGTCGTAAAAAATATGCGAGGCAATTTCATTTCTTAACAAACCGTCGTTTCGGTCGAATACAATTATTCCTTCCAGTTTGAGGTCAAAAACCGTCGGATCCATGCTAAACACTCCCTGAATATGGTGGGGCAGCGCCCGCCCGCGAATCGACATGGTAAACCACAAACGCCCCCGGTCGAGCAGCGGATCGCCGTTCTCGTAAGTAATTGCACGAATATCGGCCTGCCCAACGCCGGTGCTAAAAGCTGATTCTACTTTGTTAATGGCAACTTGCCCTTTTCTGAGTCCTACAAATAAATGCGATTGAAAACCCTGCAAATACTTTTTATTTCTTAAATCAATAATCGTATTAAAATCGCTCTGGCCTATTACTCTCGGAACTCCCCCATTATGCAAATACAGCGTAAAACCGCTCCCGAGCATTTGCAAAATAATGCGGCCTTTTAAATGAATTGTTTCCCCGGGATTAACAGCAATCGATTGATCTAGAATCGTATCTGAACCCCGAATCACCCTTAGTTTTACAGCAGTAAGCACAGAATCTCTAAAACCCAGTATCACCCGGAACTGCTCCTTATCACCGGCATCCGAAAACTGAAAACCAAGTTCCCCGCTACCCGAGCACGAACTCAGATTGATAGAGTAAGTTGCAAATGGGTTAAATCCGCCAAACCAAATAGTCGCTTGTGTTTCTGCTTCCGATTGAACGATAAGCTCACTGTTGCGAAAAATAATTTCTGACGCTTGATCCAAATATTGTTTTACCGGGTGCATTGAAGCCGGGCCAATCACTTTTCCGGGATCAAGGTTGGCCAGCGAAATCGACTGCTTGTCGTCGAAGATTAGGCGCTGTACTCCCTGCCGTACAAAGTTTATTTTATCGGGCGACGGCTGACAACGCGCCACTCGATGGAAAGCAGTGGTCAGGGTAAAGAATAAGATAAAGCCGGTAGTAAGTTTTAAATTCATTTTCGTATTAAATATATTGTTATCTGCCAGGCTGGCAAAATAATTCTTTCGGCAGCGTTTTATTGAGCCATATATTTCATCAATAATGAAAGCCCCTGAATAGCGACTGTTGGAATAATTGCGGTAAGGAAAGCATACACCAGTGAATATTTATTAAAATAGGCCAGTCCTATTACAAATATTCGAAAAGCAAAAAACCACAGCACAAAAATCGTTACAGGATGCCGGTAAGCAATCAATTCAGAATTGTCGAGAATAATGGCTGGAATAAGCATCACCAGGGCAATTAAAAGAAGTACTATATTGGGGACCACTGCATAAGCAAGTACCAATCTTATTTCGTCAATGCTCGCTTTTCCCTGAAAGATTTTTCCTACACCCCAAACAATATAAGCAAAAACAAATTTCCACATTAATATTCCCATAAGCCCAACAGCAATAAAAGCAAACGGAAGCACTAAATAATAGCTGATTTCATACGTTTCGCTAACATTAAATGCCACTGAAAATCCTGCAAACATGGAGGCCAGAAAAAATAAAACGTTTATCATCCTTTCGTTTTCCTTTTGGTCTCTCTCTCCCAGAAATTGAAAGGTTTGCCGGGTTTTGGTCCAGATGGAAAAAATTGGTTTCATTGATGGGTTTTTAGTTGTTGGGTTTTATAGTTCCTACAATGTTCGATACAAGATAATACGAATATTACCAGTGTCAACTAAACAAGAGGAAGATTCCTCGTTCTACTCTGAATGACAAAGGTTTTGGGATCTTTACTGTTAGTGAAAGTATTTACCTGTCCGAAGCATTGGCAAGCCAATTATTATTTTTTTTGAAAACTGACTACTCATAAATCCGTACACCACGCGATAAAAACGAAACGCCCTGTTCTCCGTAGGTAGAAATCATAACGGCTTCAAACAGCGGTGGATTTTTTTTGTTTGAAGCTGCCCAGTCGAAAACAAAATTTGCTCCCGAGCCGCCTTCAATGTCGTCTTCGGCAATCACAATTTCAATGGTTTCCATGGGCCGTACAAATACGGGCTTTTTAAAATATTCCCTGATTTTATCTCCCTTGGTATTGTAGTAATCTCCGTGTAAAATATAAACCGTGTCAGCCAGCGACACATTGCGAATGCTAACCGTAACGGTAAGATCATAAGTACGGTGTTCGTGAACATGGTAAATATGCGAGTAAACCGGCAGGTACGTTTTTCCATACTCCAGGCTGTCAGGAAGCGGTAACAAAACCTCCCGGTCAGTACTCTTGAATTCTTGGGGTTTCGAAGCCTTTTTCTGTTCGCACCCTGCAAACAGCAACAGAAAAGCAAAACAGGCAAGCAGGAGTTTCATCTGATACTTTTTATACGGTTAAATGCAACGTTTCCTACAAATCTACTAATTATGAATGGGTAAAAGATCACAGCCAATTAGAAAAATGCGGTTATCTTTTTTGGCTTATCAGCACTGCCTTCTTTTATCCCAGCGCCACATCAAGCAACATCATGGTGGCAAAACCAATAATGGCTCCAATGGTTGAGAAGTCGGTTTCGTTACCGGTTTGCGACTCGGGGATCAGTTCTTCCACCACCACAAAAATCATGGCACCGGCGGCAAAAGAAAGCGCATAAGGCAGCAATGGTTCGATGGTTAAAACCAGGTAAGCCCCAATTACTCCAGCAATGGGTTCCACCACTCCCGACAGCTGACCATAATTAAAGGCTTTTAAACGCGAAAAGCCTTCGCGCCGTAGCGGAATTGAAACAGCGGCACCTTCGGGGAAGTTCTGTAACCCAATACCAATGGCCAGCGCAATAGCTCCGGCCAGCATTCCTGCATCAGGGTTATTGGCCAGGGCGCCAAACGCCACACCAACTGCCAGTCCTTCGGGAATATTGTGCAGCGTAATGGCCAGTACCAGCAATACACTTCTTTTCCATGAAGTTTCGATCCCTTCGGCCTGGTCGCGTGGCAAACCCAGGTGAAGGTGAGGTAGGATTTTATCAACGGCCAGCAAAAAAGCTCCACCTGCCAAAAAGCCAACTACGGCAGGCACCCACGAAGGTGTGCTTCCTCCTTCGGCCATTTCAATTGCCGGGTTCAACAGCGACCAGAAACTGGCAGCGATCATCACTCCTGAAGCAAAACCGAGCATCGAATTCAGCACTTTCTTTTTTATCGACTTAAAAAAGAAAACCATACCGGCGCCCAATGCCGTAAGTAACCAGGTAAACAGTGTAGCACCAAGCGCCAGTAACACAGGGTTATAATCGAGTAGCTTTTCAATCCACATATCTTTTCCTAAAAATTTTATTTATCAATTGAAACAGAACAAAACTAGTGTTTTATCACGACGTCGTGCTGAATTTATTTCAGCATCTTTACTCAAAATGCAGATTCCGAAATAAATTCGGAATGACGGTGCGTCAATTTAAAGTTGACTTGACACTGTGATTTCTGCTATTTTCTATCCTGTCATCAAAACTTATTTTACCTCGTTCACTTCCAGAATTACGCTCCGGTTTCGCTGATTCAGGTTCGGGTTAATCCCCACTTTCATAAGAAAATCTCCTGAATAAGTTTTCCCGGCATCAAAATGAGAATTATTTCCCGGATATACGTTCAGCTCTTTAACCGAGTATTGTGTGTTGCTGTTGAGACCCGCAAATTTTACGGGCAACATTGAGGCGGTTTGCATGTAGCGGAAGTTTACCAGGTAATTGAACACCACCGCGCGGCTTTTGTTGTGACTTACATACATCAATGCGGCAAAATTATTTCCATAAGGATTTACCAGACGGAACAAGTCACCGTGCCAAACCACATCTTTAAATGCATTGTAATTCTGAACGGCTTCCTGTGCAAACTGCAAATCTTTTTCGCCAAGTTCGTGTGCCACAATATCAAAACCAAGCTTACCCATACTGGCTACATCAATCCGGTATTTTAGCGGAAGTTTGCTCCAGTCGGTAACATGGCAATCGGTAACAATCGACGGGAAGAAATAGGAATAATTCCATTGCATATAAACACGCTCCAGCGGATCGGTATCGTCGCTCGGCCAGAATTCCGTGAAGTATTTAAACAGCTCGTAATCGCCGCGTCCGCCACCACCCGAACACATCATAATCGGCACATCGGGATATTTCTCCCGAACGCGCTCCATTACTTTGTACAGGCCTTTGGTATATTCGATGTACAAATGCGTTTGCGGAACATTTTTCTTTTCGAGATAAGCCGAATGTGCATTGTAGATTACCGAGTTGCAATCCCATTTTATAAAGGCCAGATCGGGACTATCGGTGAGAAGCTTATCGACAATGCCAAACACAAAATCCTGTACCTCGGGATTGGAGAGGTCGAGGACCAGCTGGTTTCTGAAATATTTTTCGGGGCGCTCGGGCTGACGAATCACCCAATCAATATGATTTTCGTACAACTCACTTTTCGGATTCACCATTTCAGGCTCGATCCAGATACCGAATTTGATGCCTTCTTTTGTAGCTTCCGAAACCAGGTGACCGATCCCGTTTGGAAGTTTTGCTTTATTTTCCTGCCAGTCGCCCAAGCCGGCACGATCCGAATTTCGCGGATATTTGTTGGCAAACCAGCCATCGTCGAGTAGAAACAGGTCAACCCCCAAACTTTTGGCATCTTTAAACAGCGCAGTGATTTTGTTTTCATCAAAATCGAAATAAGTAGCTTCCCAGTTGTTGAGCAAAGTCAGGCGTTCGCCGTTCCCGTCCGGGATGCGGTAATCTCTTGCCCAGCGGTGCAGGTTACGGCTTGCTTCGCCCGTTCCCTTGTGCGACACCACGTACACCAACGAGGGCGTTCTAAAGGTTTCTCCGGGCTGCAAAGTATATTCCGATGCAAAAGGATTTATTCCGGCAATAAAACGCAGGTTATCGTGCGAATCAATCTCAAAATCGTAGCGAAAATTTGAACTCCAGGCCAGCTGTCCCAAAACTACGGTTCCGGTGTTTTCGGCCGCTTCACCGTCAAACGACAGAATAAAATTGGGCGATTGTAACAAATAAGCGCGTGTTCCGAGTTTACTGTCGATCGATTTTATTCCGCGTGTAAGTTGCTCCTCATTCCGTTGCATTTCCTTTGCCCACTCGTTTCCGTAGGTGGTCAGATAAAAATTGTTACCGGTGAAAAACAGGTTGGCCGATGCGAACTTTTTCAAAACAACCGCCTCTTTCTGGTTGTGCTCAATTTCTGTCCACTGTTCAACCACGTTCTCATTTGCCCAGGTTTTGTAGAAAAGCTTTACCCTGAATTGATATTGTGCATCGTCGAGCTTGATTACGGTAAGTGTTGCATCGTCGCCGGTTTTTTCCTGTGTGTGGCTCACGTATTTCAGCTCAAGCGAGGTATTTCCATCGGATTGTACCACCTCGATGGCCGGCTCAACCAGGTTCCAGGTCCCTGAAGTGGTATAGGTTGCGTTGTAAATTCCAGCATTGTTGTCTCGCAAATTAAATTGACCGGCCACTGCTTTGTATTCCGCTTCATGCTGAATTGGCTCGCCAAAATATACGGTATTCAATCGCCTGTCGGGTGAAGTTTGCAACAACATCAGGTTATCTTTTGTGGAAATCGGGATGATTGTTTCCTGTGCATAAACAACAGCAGACAGTAAAAAAACGATAGACAACAGATATATCCTTCTCATAATTACCAGGTTTGATAGTTTCTTTTCATTACAGACGAAGATACAAAGGAAAATACCTAGCCGGATGATTTATTTTGAGTTTTTCGTCGGCCACCAGCAGTCATTGAGAACCTGAACTATACAATTTCTCTGTGAAACTCTGTGGTAAACCAAATGTACTACTGAATTGAATCCTACTAAATTGCCAAACTCCAGATTTCAATCTAACCGATGATATTCTACTAATTCCGAATTATAACCATAGCAATTTTCATAAGGACAAAAAATGCTTAATACATCTTCACGTAAAGAATACTTAAGTTTGAAAGGATGAGAAGCGATATACAATGGCCCAGCATATTGCATTTGTATCGAATCTTCTTCCAAATAATATTTAAATGGAATGGAATTCTTGTACACAACTTGATCTGAAGTAAATTCAAGTGTATCGCTTATTTCCGTTGCCAACCAAACACCAATAATCTGTTCCCTGTTTAATTCCAATTCACTTTTTGAACAGGAACTTAATAAAGCAACAGCAAGGATAAAAAGAGAAATAATTGAATTTTTCATGGTTAACGATTTTGCAATATACCTATGAGATGTAATTATAACATGAAAAGTTGCGTTAACGCTAAATCTTACCTTGAATGAAATATCTCTTATTCCTCGTGATATAGGCGACTTTTGCCTTTCCTTTCGTTACATACTTTGCTGAAGGGCTGCAATGGCCTGTTGCAATGCGGTTTTATCCTGTTCTGTTACCTCGCCGGAATTCAAAGCATCTTTGTACAACTTAAGTGCGCCGTTACGGTTTCCATCCTGTAAATAAATTTGCGCAAGAAGCTGGACATTTGTCAGGTCTCCTGCATTCTGCGAGATCGCTTTTTTCAGGTTATTTATTGCGGCTGTTTTTTGCCCGGCCTGTAATTGGTAGTATGCCAGGGTAAATACATACTCAGGTTCGCCGGGCCTTGCTTTCAATGCCATCTCTGCATATTTTATGGCACTCTTCAAATCGCCTTTCTGCCCTACAATTACACTCAGGTTTTTGGCAGCTACGGGTTGATTTTCAGGATTGGCATCCAAGGCCGCTTTCAATGCTTTTTCGGCTTCATCCATTCGTCCCTGCTCGGCCATTAAAAGTCCCAGATTAAGGTTGGCCGGTTCGTTATCCGGATCGTATTCCAGTACCTTTTTAAGGTTTTCTTCGGCTTTGGCCGGATCGCCAATATACGAATACAGTACACTGCTGTTTATTAAAGGCAGAACCGATTCGGGATACAAACGGACTGCGGTTTCGTACGAATTCAATGCGGCATTTGTTTCGCCTTTATTTTGGTGGTACAAGCCCAGGTTGTAATGATTGCTCCAGTTATCAAGCCTGGAGTTTAAAGAAGTAACATATTCTTTCTCAGCACTGGCTATTATTGTTTTTTGCTCGGCAGTAAACGCATCTTCCGGGAATGTTAAAATGGCATTGGCCGCCTGTATGCGTACCAAACGAATATCATCCTGACAAGCTTTTAACAGTGCCGTTTTTGCGGCGTCTGTTACCATCCCTGATAATCCGATAGCGGCTGATGAGCGCACCAGTTCTGACTTGTTGTTCAATGCATCAATCAAAACTGCCACTTTGGAAGTATCATTATAGTTGTTTAACAAACGTACCATTGAATTTGCCACCACATCGTCCGTTTTTGAGTTACGAATCAAAGCAAACATTTTATCCGTATTTTTCCATTCATCGTCGCGTGCTTCTTTTATAAGCTGTGCCCACCGCAGTGTCTCTTCTTGGTAATTTCCGTTCGGCCGTGCTTTCACAATCTTGTTGGCCCACTCGGGCGATTTATCCTTGTGGCACTGGTTGCAGGCGTTGGGTGAGCCAAATTTAATAGTCGCTTCCGGCATTGGCGGGCGGAAGGAGTGATCGCTACGTAGAAAATGGCCTACAAATTCGCGCTTTGGCATGTGGCAACTCAGACAGGTTAAACCGGCTGAAGCCGGGTGTCCGGTGTGTTCCGCCAAATCATCGTTGCGTTTGCCATGGCATTTCAGGCACGCCTGGTTGGGATTGTCTTTATTTCGGTCGCGCCCACTCGATGTATGGCATGTAACACAGTGCAACTCACTGTTTTCAACACAGGGATTCAACATCCAACCGGTAAGAGTGTAATTTTCCCCGAGGTCACGTCCATCGGGATAAAAGTCACGGTCTTCAAGAGTTGTCAGATTGTAATTATCAAAAAATTTGTCGCCCGGCAAATAACTTGGCGTTATGGGGCGCATTTTAGAATGACAGGTTGAGCATGCATCATTATTTTGTTGCTGTGTAAATACCGACGTACTGATTAAACCCAACTTTGGGGCTTTTTCGCCTTTCTTCAAATTCTTATAGATACGCACGTGTTCGCTGGCCGGGCCATGGCAGGTTTCACAATTGATTCCCGGTTCTTTCCAGGTGGTATGATAGGTATCGGTCTCCAAATCGAAATTAGTACTCAACTGACTGATATGACAGCTGTAACATCCGGTATTAAACGCAAATTGGTCATCTTTCCAGGGCAGCGCCTCATCATCGGGGTAATCAGTACCAAAATGGCGAATACCGGCTTCGGGATAGTTGAACCACTTTTTTGCATTGGCATCGTAGGCCAGCGGAATATTCTGAAGCCTCCCTTTTTCAAAAGGAGTAAGGAAACAATAAACGTTATGCCCCCCCATGGCCCAGATAACATCGTAGCTTGCTACCAGATTATTATCCTTTTTCTCATACATCACCATTGTTGAATCCTTAAATTCAACCTGAAACATATTTCCTTCCACTTCGATGGGCTCACTGTTGGGCAGCTGATGTTTTTGTATAAAAGCTGCATTTACGGGCATCATAGCCTGAGCATGATACGACGGCGACCACAGATTATAAAAACGCTCGTGACATTCCTTACAACTCTGCGACCCCAAAAATTCTCCTTCTGAATTTGTGTTGGCACTCCTTTGCGTACAAGCAAACAGTGTAAATGCTGCTGCTATCCCAATCAACCAATTTTGCCGTTTCATCCTTCTAAAGTTTGTTTCGTTTGTAGCAAATATTACATTTTTTTATGTTAGAATGAATTTATTTAACTCCTTTTAGAAGATTTAGCGCGCGGGAGTAATTCACTTCTCCTTCTGTAACAGTCCCCATTTTGTCAACAGAGTTTTGGAAGCACGGGTATCATAGGCACTTTCCTGTTTATTATTTTCCGAAATATTGTGCTCGTAAAGTTTACTTACCAGTGTCTTTAAATTTGGGGAAGAAGCTTCCATCGCACTAACACTGTTTAGTGCAAAAGTACGGTCGATGGAAGAATACTTTGCCGTATCGGCTACAATTCTTTCGTAGGTGGCCATGGCAGCTTCTTTATTTCCCAAACGGTAAAGAATCTCTGCGGCCAGTGTGGCTACTGCTCCCGACTCATCCCGGGCAGCCAGTTTTACGTTATCCAAATAGGGTTCAACAGCATCGCGATGAATTAACAATCCCACAATTCCCCAGTAACGAATGGCACTGTTATCGCTTTTTAAGTTATTCAGATAGGCATCCAGGTAATCATCTCCTGCGGTGGTTGCCAGCTGAGCTGCCTCCAGCAGTTGTTCAAAAGGACAAGCCTCGGAACGCATATAATCATATAATGCACCATCGCCTGCAAATTCAGCATATTCGGGCTCCGGAATTAATCCTACATCTTTTACCTCGCGCATCCAGGCAGTAAGCTCTTTCCGCATTCGGGCCAGCACTTCGGCATACTCCGGATCATCTGCCAGATTGTAAATTTCCCACGGGTCATTTTCAGTATCGTAAAGTTCTTCCAGTGGTTTTTCTAAAAAGAAACGGCTTTGCACCTCGTTGGTTTTGCCTGCTTTAAAGGCATCTTCCCACGCCTGTGCCGACGGGGCTTTGAAAAGATAATCGATGTGTTGCATAGAAATCCGGAACGGCATAAAATTGCGGATGTAACGAAATTTTTTATCCCTTACTGCACGAACCATATCATAACACTCATCCATCCGCTGACGGGTCATAAAGGCATATTCAGGAGCTTCCGATTTCTGATCGCCCAGAAAGGCATCCCCCTGCAAATAATCCGGAACTTTAATACCCGCCATGCTCAGGAAAGTTGGAACCAAATCCACAAAGCTAACAATACGGTCAACAGCCTCACCGGGTTGTGCAGGCCAAAGCTTTTTATATTTTTCAGGAATTCGGATAATAAACGGAACACGTGTGCCCGTTTCATACACATAGCGTTTGCTGCGTGCCAAAACCCCGCCATGGTCGCCGTAATAAATTACAATGGTATTTTCGGCCTCGCCACTTTCCTCCAGCTCTTTCAGAATTTGTGCAATCTCCGCATCCATTTGCTCATTGCGGTCGTAGTATTGTGCCCAGTCGTGGCGGATTTCGGGTAAATCAGGGTGATAAGGAGCAATCTCTATTTTTGCGGGGTCGTGCTTTAATTCACTGGTCGGAATTTGCTTGTGGATCATACTTTCGTGCGTGGTAGTGTTGCTATAAACCGCAAAGAAGGGCTGCCCCGGAGCACGGTTTTTATAGGTGGCTTTTCGGCTGCAATCGTCCCAGATTGCATTCCAGTTTCCGGAATAATTGTAATCGGTTTTTACATTGTTAGTACAATAATAACCGGCTTCCCTGAAATATTCAGGATAGGTTTTCACAATTTCCGACTTGGCATACTTGCTCCGCATATGTTCGTTGCCGTTTGACGCAGCATAAACGCCCGTAAGAATTGTATTTCGTGCAGGTGCACAAACCGGACAGTTGGCAAAAGCATGTGTGTATTTAAATCCTTCGGCAGCCAGTTTATCGAGATTGGGTGTTGTAGCCATTTTGTTGCCGTAACAGCCCAAAAAATAAGCGCTGTTATCTTCCGAAGTAATCATTAAAATATTTGGTCTTTGCACTGTTCTCGCGCCTTGTTTTTTGCAGGAGTGCCCGATAAGTGTTATCGACAGAATCAAAAGAATTAAATGAATATTCCATTTTAGCTTTTGCTGAATTTGTATCATTTTTGGTTTAATTATTCGTTTGTAAAACTGATTTGTTAGCTCCTTAGCATTTTCTCGGTAAAGTGAAAATGGCCGACCAAATAATATTGTGTAAATTAGCAGAAATAATTAATCCGTGAAAATTACATCAGCACGGAATTCAAATCAACCATAAGTATAAAATCATTTAACAAAATGAAAATCGGTATTCTGAAAGAAGGAAAGACCCCACCAGATAAACGCGTGCCTTTAACACCTGAACAGTGCAAGGAAGTGATGCGAACATTTCCAGGTGTTTCTGTTGTTGTTCAACCCAGCAACATCCGCAGTTTTAAGGATGAAGAATATTCCGAACTTGGAATTTCACTTCAGGAAGATTTGAGCGACTGTGCTATTTTATTGGGCGTGAAAGAAGTGCAGATTGAAGATTTTATACCCGGGAAAATCTATTTTTTCTTTTCACACACCATCAAAAAACAGGCCTATAACCGGAAGCTGCTTCAAGCTGTTCTGGCTAAAAACATACAGTTGGTCGATTACGAAGTGCTGACCAACAAAGACGGTTTCCGGATTATCGGTTTCGGGCGTTTTGCCGGGCTTGTTGGCGCTTACAACGGGCTTCGTGCCTTTGGGCTGAAAAACGAACTGTACGAATTAAAACCGGCGCACGAATGTGCCGATCTGGCAGAAATGCTTACACACCTGGATGCAATTCAGCTGCCTCCGGTAAAAATTGCTGTTACGGGCGACGGACGTGTTGCCAGCGGGGTTCTCGAAATTCTGGACCACATGAACATCATGCGGGTTACACCCGAAGGATTTCTGAAAGAAGCCGAACCTGAAGAAGCAATTTATGTACAACTGCTGCCCAATAATTATGTAAAACGAAGCGATGAACAAGCCTTCGAACTGATGCACTTTTTTAATCAGCCCGAACAGTATGAAAATGCTTTTGAGCCTTTTGCAAAAGCTACCGATTTGCTGATTGCCTCTGCTTACTGGGATCCCAAAGCCCCGGTGCTGTTCACTGCAGAAGAAATGAAAGACCCGGATTTCAGGATCAGCGTAATTTCGGATATTACCTGCGATATTGAGGGCTCGATTCCATCAACCAAGAAAGCTGCAACCATCGACGATCCGTTTTACGACTACAACCTGCAAACCGGCGAACTGGAAGAGGCTTTTTCGAATCCGAACAACTTAACAGTTCAGGCGGTGGATAATCTGCCCTGCGAACTTCCGAAAGATGCTTCGCTCGATTTTGGCCGCAACCTGATTGAAAAAGTATTTCCGAGTTTGCTTATCGAAGACAGCGACGAAATTATTGCACGGGCCAGCATTACCAAAAACGGAAAACTCACCGAACGCTTCAGCTATTTACAGGATTTTGCTGACGGGAAGTGAGAAAAGAGATTTGTTGTAACTGGTTGTGATACTTCAACACAAAGACGCAAAGACACAATGCTTTTTTAGATTGGCAGTAACGCATTTCAGTATTAAAGCATTCTTTTCCCCTAAACGATCAGTCCTTCAATCTTTCTGCCTCTCCGCTCCTAAAAAACAACGCCGATCCATTCGTTAACTAACGAACAAACCGGCATCATCACTCACTCTCCCTTGACCTTGTCTCTTTAAAGAGACGCTCTCAATATTATTTTATCAGCTCTACACTTCGTTTTACAAATTTGTCGAGGTCGGCACCTTTTAGCATTCCGTTGGCCAGCAACGCTAAATCAACCATTTGTTTGGCCAGTTTATTCGATTTGCCAAAGTCGGTCAGCTGTCCGCGTTTAGCCTCTTCCAACTTCGCCAGTTCCGAGTTCAGTCCATCCAGTTTTTCCTTGTCGGCCTGTGGAACTTCCTCGTCCTTTTTACCCTCTTTTGCTTTTTCAAGCACCGCGATTTCGTCTTTTGCCACCTGTAACTGCGCACCAACTTCTTCCAGCTTTTTGCCCAGTTTTTTATCTTTTGCATCCATTACCTTTTTCACCAACGGATGCGAAGTGTTTACCACCAAACTCAACGATTCGGGCATATCGCCATACATGCTCATTCCGCCATTTGCGGCACTCATGTCTTTCATGCGTCGCATAAACTCGTTGCGGGTAATTACCATTGGCGAACTGTTTTCACCCATATCCTGGAAATCAACAATAAACTGAAAATCTTTATTTTCGGGGCAAACAGCCTGGAAAACCGGCGACAATTCCTGTTTTTGTTCCCAGCTCCACTCCTCTTTCCGGCTGTCTTCCTTTTTAATCAGGTTTTCAACCACGTCGGAGTCAACACGCACAAAACGTTTGTCGGTATATTTCTGCTCAAATTTGTTGATCAGGTGCGGAGCCAGTACGTCGTCAAGAATCAGCACATCATAACCTTTATTTTTCGCTTCTTCCACAAAGGTAAATTGCTCTTCAACATTGGTTGTATAAAGATAAATGGTATTATTTTCTTTATCAGTCTGATTTTCCTTGATCAGTTTTTCGTATTCTTCCCAGGTAAAATATTTACTTTCGGTATTTTTCAGCATGAAGAAATTCATAGCCCGGTCGTAAAACTTATCTTCGGTAAGCATTCCGTATTCGATGAAAATCTTCAGGTCGTCCCATTTGCTTTCGAAATCTTCGCGGTTATCTTTGAAAATCTGATTCAAACGGTCGGCCACTTTTTTGTTGATGTGGCTGCTTATTTTCTTCACATTCGAATCGCTTTGCAGGTACGAACGCGAAACATTCAGCGGAATATCGGGCGAATCAATCACACCGTGCAGCAGTGTCAAAAATTCAGGTACAATCCCTTCAACCGAGTCGGTAACAAAAACCTGGTTGCTGTACAACTGTATTTTATTTTTCTGAACTTCGAAATTGCTTTTGATTTTTGGGAAGTACAAAATACCGGTGAGGTTAAACGGATAATCCACATTCAGGTGAATATTGAACAGCGGCTCGTCCGACATCGGGTACAGCTGGCGGTAGAAGTTTTTGTAATCCTCGTCTTTCAAATCGGCTGGTGCTTTGGTCCAGGCCGGTGCAACATCGTTTATCTGGTTGTCTTCGTCGGTATCAACCTGCTGGCCATCCTTCCAGTCTTTTTTCTTCCCGTAAATTACCGGAACCGGAAGAAATTTGCAGTATTTATTCAGGATCTCCGAAATGCGGGCATCTTCCAGAAACCCCTTTTCTTCGTCCATCACGTGCATTACAATATCGGTACCTACGTCTTCTTTTTCAACTTCGTCGAGCGTAAATTCCGGACTGCCATCGCAGCTCCATTTTACCGCTTTTGCACCTTCTTTATACGATTTCGTGATCACCTCAACCCGGTCGGAAACCATAAACGAACTGTAAAAACCAAGTCCGAAATGGCCGATAATGGCATTGGCATCGTCCTTATATTTATCAAGGAACTCGTTGGCACCTGAAAAAGCGATCTGGTTAATGTATTTTTCAACCTCATCGGCGGTCATCCCGATACCGTTATCCGAAACCGTAATGGTACCCGCATCTTTATCGAGTTTAACGGTAACTTTGGCAGCACCAATTTCGCCTTTGTACTCGCCTTTTGAGGCTAGCGTTCTTAATTTTTGTGTAGCATCAACAGCGTTTGATACAATCTCTCTTAAAAAAATGTCGTGGTCAGAATAGAGAAACTTTTTAATAATCGGGAAAAGATTCTCACTGCTTACTCCAATTTTTCCTGTCTGCATATTACTGTGTTTTTAATGTTTCAAATCAATTTTACGCCGGGCTAAAATCAAACCTTGTGCCATTTGGTTTTTATGACGATTTGACAGGAGCCTTTCTATTCATTCAGTCAGAAATGGAACACACACATAT
Organism: Draconibacterium sp.; assembly: GCA_047975435.1. Classification (GTDB taxonomy): domain Bacteria; phylum Bacteroidota; class Bacteroidia; order Bacteroidales; family Prolixibacteraceae; genus Draconibacterium. The sequence continues at coordinate 21,697 of JBKEDN010000128.1, forward strand.
GATTACAGACAATCTTCATAGCTTACAATGGAATAAAAGATGGATATTTACTATTTTTGTATAAAAGATTTCGATTATGAATATTCAGACAGAAAAATTAAGTTTAATTGAGTGGATATCAACTTTAAAGGACACATCTATTATCAATAAACTAAAGCAGCTAAGAGATGATTATACATCGTCGAGCGATTGGTGGAATGAATTAAAGCAGGAAGAATTGGAGTCGATTAGCAGAGGACTAAAAGACTTTGAAGAAGGACGAACCCACCCGAACGAAACTGCTCAAAAGCTTTATGAAAAGTACCTTTAAGCTTGTTTGGTCTGACGAAGCAATTCAGAATCTGAAAAATATAATCGATTATCTTGAGCAAAACTGGACGAAAAAGGAAATACAAAAATTTGTACGCCTACTCGATAAGAAACTTCAATTAATTGCATCCAATCCATTTATATTTGCTGAATCAACATATTCCGCGGGGCTGAGAAGATCAGTTGTATCAAAACACACAAGCATTTTTTATCGAATTACAAATCAGGAAGTCAGGATTATTACCTTGTTTGATAACAGACAGAATCCATCTAATTTGGAGAGAAAATAGCACTAATTCCAATTTAGGGCTAAGTCGTTCCGGTTGGCATTACGTTGATTTGTAACCTGCATCACACAGTTTTATGACATTTCTTCTGTATTTAAGTCACCCGAAGTTACTTATTTTGTGTCTTCATGAAAAAAAAGGATGAGCAGTCTGGAAAAGTATTTCGAAAAATTCAGGAATAATATTGTTGGTATCAATCAGCAGTTCGAATCCCCTTTCGGAACAAAACAAATCGTTTATGGCGACTGGATTGCCAGTGGACGTTTGTATGCTCCGATTGAGAAACGAATCAGCGAAGACATCGGCCCCTTTGTTGGAAACACCCATACCGAAACCAGTGAAACGGGTATCCGGATGACACAGGCTTATCATCGCTCTCACCAACTTATAAAACAGCATGTAAATGCGGGTTCCGAAGATGTGATCATCACTGCCGGCTTTGGAATGACAGCCGTTATTAATAAATTTCAACGTATTCTCGGCTTGAAGTACTGTGGCAAGGTATCGGGAAAAACCTGTATTGCCGAGCGCGAACGCCCGGTGGTTTTTATTACGCATATGGAACACCATTCCAATCAAACATCGTGGTACGAAACCAGTGCTGATGTGGTGGTAATTGAACCCGGAGATGGCTTGCTGATCAATACCGACAACCTGCGAAAAGTACTCGAAGAATACAAAGACCGACCATTTAAAATTGGCTCGTTTACGGCTTGCTCGAATGTTACAGGTGTTCGTACACCTTACCAGGAAATGGCCAAAATAATGCACGAATTTGGTGGTGTTTGCTTTATCGATTTTGCGGCATCGGCACCGTACGACGAAATTGATATGCACCCCGAAGATCCGATGGAAAAACTGGATGCTGTGATGTTTTCGCCCCACAAATTTTTGGGCGGCCCCGGATCGTCGGGTGTTATTGTTTTCGATGCATCGATGTATAAAAACGAAGTGCCCGACCAGCCAGGTGGCGGTACTGTTGACTGGACAAATCCCTGGGGAAAATACAAATATGTTGATGATATTGAAGCCCGCGAAGACGGCGGTACTCCAGGTTTTCTGCAATCCATAAGAACCGCTTTATGTTTCGAGCTGAAAGACCAGATGGGCGTAGAGAACATCCGCAAACGCGAAGAAGAATTGCTTGAACGCGCCTTTGCGGGTCTCGACCAAATTCAGGGATTAAATATTCTTGCGGATAATGTTCGCGATCGCCTGGGGGTTATCTCATTTTATGTTGAGGGCATTCACTACAACCTGCTGGTTCGTTTGCTCAACGATAAATACGGTATTCAAACCCGTGGTGGTTGTGCCTGCGCCGGAACGTACGGGCATTTTCTGCTGGAAGTTTCCTACGAGCAGTCGGAGGAGATTACCAACCAGATCAATCTTGGCGATTTGTCGGAAAAACCAGGTTGGGTGCGCTGGTCGCTGCATCCTACAATGACCGACGCCGAAGTTGACTTGATGCTTGTAGCGCTGAAAGATATTGTGGCCAATGTTGATACTTACCGCGAAGATTACGAGCATGTTGTTCGCAAAAACGATTTCCGGTATAAAAATCAGCTTGAAGATAACAGTTTGATGCAAAAGTGGTTTAGTCTGTAAAAGCAAGCTTTATTTCACCTAAAACTTTCTTCATTACAAATCGTTTTTGTTCTATTGCGATTATTAACTTTGCCGCTATGGCACACAAATATAAATACGGTTTGGTTTTAAGTGGAGGAGGCACCCGTGGGTTTGCTCACCTGGGCGTAATTGCAGCCTTGCAGGAAATGGGTATTCAGCCCGATGTTATTTCGGGTGTTAGTGCAGGTGCTATTGTTGGTGCCTTTATTGCAGCCGGTATCCCGCCTCACGATGTGCTGCAAATCTTTAAAAAAGGCTGGTTTTTTCAATACACTAAAATTCACATTCCTGTGGATGGTTTGTTAAAACTGGACGGCCTTAAAGAAATTGTAGAAAAGGAGATTGAGGCCAAAAATATCGAAGACCTGAAAATTCCTTTTCACATTTGCATATCGAATTTAAATAAAGGCACCGTAGAATATAAAGACACTGGCCCTTTAGGTGAAACGGTCCTGGCTTCGTCTTCCATTCCGATGCTTTTTGCCCCGGTGCCGCTCGGACGTTACCTGTATGTTGACGGTGGTTTAATGGATAATATTCCGGTTGACCCGGTTGTAAATGACTGCGAAAACCTGATTGTTTCGAATATCAGCCCGATAAACCCGAAAGCCAACCTTAAAAACCTTGTACAAATTGCCACACGTATTTTGTATATGAGTGTGAATGCCAAAAGCGAACGGGTAAAAGAACAGGCTACTTTTTATATCGAACCCAAAGGGATTGACAAATACGATATTTTAATGCGAAAACATGCTGATGAGTTGTACGAGCTCGGTTATACTTCTACCAAGGAAGTTTTAAAAAATGGGGGAAAATTGCGGTAGTGATTTTTGAGCTGCAAGTATCAAGTATCAAGAATCTGTCACTGGTCATTAGTCACTGTCCAGAATCAGGTATCGAGAATCCAGTATCAAGTATCCAACATCAGCTTTCATTCAAACAAATTTTCGTCGCGAATAATCATCAGAATTGCAGAGTGCGGCAGAATAATGTATTTCTCGTTGTTGAATTCGATTTCGTGGCCACTTTTGTTCAGATAAATGGCAAGGTCACCAATATGCGTTTGCAGCGGAACATACTTCACTTCTTCTTTCTTGTCTTTCCAGATTTCATCTTCGTCGCTCATGGCCGGAATCGGATAACCGGGACCAACCTTAACAATGTAACCACTCTGAATCATTTCCTTTTCCTGAACGGTTGGCGGAAGGTACAGCCCTGATTTTGTTTTTCCGGCCGGATTTTTTGGTTTTACCAGCACCCGGTCGCCAACCATTATAAATTTTTCGAGATCTTTTTCTTCAATTACTAACGACATATTTTCCTTTATTAATGATGCAAATATAGAATTTTCGAAATGAAGTTTAAAAATATTTCATTTCAACAGATTCAACTATCGCCTTATTTTCAGCTATTTACAAAATTCAATAAAATTTATTTTGAATTTTTATACTACTATGCATTGCATGGTATTAGTTTTTATTCATATATTTGCAATACAATGTTCAAGGCTAAATAAAGTACAATCTTAAAAAAAGTTCTAAAAATTTGTAACGAAACAAAAACTTGATCGTCTTAATAGCAGAAAACAAAAAAACAAGAAACAAGAAGCAGGAGGAAAAAAGTCATGAAAACAAGAAACAATGTTCAGAAAGCAATTATCAAAACAATGGCAGTTATTATGAGCCTGGTTTTAGTAAGTATAACCGTAAATGCTCAGGAGTTCTGGAAAACAGTATTGAAAAACAACAGCTTTAGTCAAATTGCCTATACAATGGCAGACGAAGGGAAAGTGGCAAGCAGAAATGTATCAACAACAGTTTCAGAATACACCGAACTGGAATCTGTTTTTACAACGGAAGCTGAACCTTCTCTTCAGCTGAAAAACTGGACGACAGATGCAAGCCGGTTCTCAACAACTTCGGCAATTTTTACTGAAACAGAAAATGCGTTGGTAATGGAAGACTGGATGCTTAATGATGATTTATTCAGCAGTACAACAAGTATGTTGACAGTTGATACTGAACCGGCACTGGAACTGGAAAATTGGATGACCGACGCATCAAAATTTGCAGATGGCTCTTTAAAAATTGAAAACGAAGTGGAAACAAAACTGGAAGTTGAGGACTGGATGACAAACAGCCTGGCCTGGAAATTCTAAACAGCAATTACCTTATTTTTTAAACCGTTATCTTTCAAAAGAAGATAGCGGTTTTTTTATGAGGAATTTTTACTGATTATATTTTATACCCATTCTTAAGTGAGTGACAACAGAGTGGGTTAATATACCAGGATCAAAAATACTTTTCAGGACAACTTAAGTAATCGGGTATTCATCATGAATATCGGTTAGCACTTCGCAACCGCTGGCTGTAACCAAAACGGTATGTTCAAACTGCGCCGAAAGTTTATTATCAATGGTTCGGGCAGTCCAGCCATCGTTACGATCGATACGTGCCTTCGGTTTCCCCTCGTTGATCATCGGTTCAATGGTAAAGATCATTCCGGGCCTCATTTCCGGGCCTGAATTACGACGTGCCGCATGGTCCACCTGCGGATCTTCATGAAATTCGACGCCCACACCATGGCCACAAAACTCATAAACCACGCTAAACCCCTGTGCTTTTGCATAACGACTGATCACAAAACCAATGTTTCCAAAGCGGTTTCCGGGTTTTACCTGCTCAATACCCAAATCGAGGCAATGCAAGGTTACATCGATCAACTCATCGGCAGCAGAACTAATCTCACCAACCGTAAACATTTTCGACGTATCGCCATAATAGCCATCCAAAATGGTGGTTACATCAATATTCAAAATATCTCCTGATTTCAGAACCGTATTTTTTGAAGGTATTCCGTGACAGATTACATCGTTTAACGAAATACAACTCGACTTTGGATAACCATTATAACCTTTTGTGGCAGGAATAGCACCGTTTGACAGAATAAATTCTTCTATTTTATCATCAATGTATTCCGTATTTACACCTTCTTTTACAAACTGCCGGGCATATTCCAATGCCTGAGCTGCCAGTTTTGCACTTTTTCGAATGCCATCAATCTGTTCCGGTGTTTTAATTACTATCTTTCCCATAACCTTAAATATGCGGCAAAATTGAACATTTGTTGCCGATTTTCAAAACCGAACAATAAATTTGCAAAAAAGTTTACCGGTCTGTTAAGCTATTATTTTCAGATAAAACAACAATTCGCGCAAAACCATGGATGCAATCGTTACTATTCACCGACAAGAACTTTCAACCAAATCGTATTTTGTAAATCGGTTTGCGGAACTCTCTACCTCTTATTTATTCTGGCAAATTCAGGAAATTGCCTGGGAACATGCTGAAATGCTGGGCGTAGGATTTGAAAACCTTCAGCAGGACAAACAGTTCTGGGTATTATCACGTTTGCTGGTAAAAATTGACCGCCGCCCACGATGGGGAGAAAAATTCAGACTGGAAACATGGCCCGCCGGGACCGACGGTTTTCTGGCTCACCGCGATATTCGTTTTATTGATGAATCCGGAACAACCATAATAACTGCCACAACCAGCTGGCTGGTACTCGACTTAAAAACCAAACGTATTCTTCGTTTCGATACTTTTAACGATTTCCCGTTTCACAATGAGCGGGTTTTTGAAGGATTTGCGGGCAAAGTTCCATCTCCAAAATCGGAGGAAAAACTGGTGTTTACGCCGGTGTTGCTGAATGAGATTGACGTAAACCAGCATTTCAACAGCGGACGTTACCTCGAACGAATTATCGATAGTTATGATTTTGATTTTCACGATAAAAACCGACTGATTGAGTTTGAGATCAATTTTGCAAAAGAAGGTGTGCCGGGCGATTTTCTGTCGGTGAAAAAGCAAATCATCGACGAGAATAACCATTTATGCAGCGTTGTTCGTGAAAATGACGGAGTTGAGCTGATAAAAGCACGTCTGGTTTGGGTGCCCCGTTAATTTCCCAACAGGCGAATTACTTCTTCCACTTTCTCATCCATGGGCAAGTGCCCGTTTACCCAGTGAATTTTGGTACCGCGTTTTTCCATGCCCCGAAACCAGGTCATCTGGCGTTTGGCAAACTGGTGGATCGCAATTTCCAACTGGCGGAACATTTCATCAAACGATAATTCTCCAATCAAATGAAGCGTAAGGAATTTGTATTCCAATCCATAATAAATCAGCTGGTCGGGAGTCAGGCCTGAATCTAGCAGCTTTTGCACTTCATCGAGCATTCCCTCTTCCAGGCGTTGTTTTAGCCGCAGGGTAATTCGTTCTCGCCGCATCTCCCTGTCGAAATCAATACCAATGTTCAGGCTGTTGATATCCGGCATTTCAGATGCTTCCTGCGAATGTTCGGCATAGTACTTCTCAATTTCAATGGCCCGTATTGCACGCCGGTCGGTTTCTACATCCGTGTCGTTATGTAAATCCGGTTTCAAACTTTTCAGAATTTCAGTAAGCTCTTCCAGGTTTTTCCCTTCCAGTTCCTTACGAAGTTCTTTGTTGGGCGGAACTTCAATGAGCCGGTAATTTTTCAAAACAGCTTCCAGGTACAAACCACTCCCCCCACACAAAACCGGAAATTTTTCACGCGACTGAATCTCATTAAAAACACGGATAAAATCGGTTTGAAAACGATACACATTGTAATGCGCACCTGCATCTTCAATATCAACCAAATGCGAAGGCACTTCCACCCCATCAACAAAATAATCTGCAAGATCTTTTCCCGTTCCAATATCCATTCCCCGATACACCTGGCGCGAGTCAGCCGATATTATTTCTCCCTCAAGACGAGCTGTCACATGCGCTGCCAATCCGGTTTTCCCGGTGGCTGTAGGACCTAAAATAGTGAGCAGGTTGTATTTCAACTTGAAATGATTTTGAAGACAAAGAAACAAATAATTCAGACTTTTGCCTGAATATTCCGACGCTAAAACCGAACGGACTTTTTAAAATTTTTCGATTATTCTTAAATGTTTTAAAAGGAACGCATCAAATTTTTATATTTGAATCGGTAGTACAAAACCATTAAAACAATGATAAAAGAAGCTTGTGTTGAGTCGTTCAAAGAAGCAAAACTGGCCGAAAAGAAAGGTGCCAATCGTATTGAATTATGCTCCGATTTGGCCAACGACGGACTTACTCCCTCTTTTGATTTGATGAAGCAGGTCTGTTCCGGATTAACAATTCCGGTAATGGTAATGGCCCGGCCACGAGCCGGAAATTTTGTTCATACGGAGGATGAAATCAAACAAATTAAAACAGCCATCGACCAGGCAAAAGAAGCCGGTGCACAAGGAGTGGTTTTTGGCTTGCTGACAACCGACAATAAAATCGACGAGAAAAACACCCAGATTTTGGCAGAATACGCCCTTCCTTTACCGGTAACTTTCCATAAAGCAATTGACGAACTGGACCATCCGGTGGAAGGTGTGCGTATTTTAAAAACCATTCCGGGAATAAAACGTATCCTTACCTCGGGCGGAAAGGCAACTGCAATAGAAGGGCAGGAAGTTATCCGAAGAATGATTCAGGAAGCCGGTGAGCAAATTATTATTCTGGTGGCAGGAAAAGTGCTGGCCTCGAATGTAAACGAAATCCAAAAACTAACCGGTGCCGCCGAATTACATGGCCGCCGCATTGTTGGAGAACTCATTTCAGAATAAAACAATACAATAATAAATCTTGAAAAATGAAACGAGTCCGGAACACTCGGGACGAGTTACCTGCCTACCGTCAGGCAGGCATGAGTTACTTTAGAAAACTTACAATTAAAAACGAATGAAAAAACTACTTTTTATTATTCCGGTTCTGTTTGCACTGGCCACACAGGCGCAATACGAACACGAAATTACGCCTTACACCTGGCCCACCGATGAAAAGGTACTGGAAAAACTGGATGAATGGCAGGATCTCAAGTTTGGCCTTCTTATGCACTGGGGAACTTACAGCCAGTGGGGAATTGTGGAATCGTGGTCGCTCTGCCCCGAAGACGAGGGTTGGTGCGAACGTAAAAAAGGAAGTAATCCGGATGATTATTTCACCTACAAAAAAGAGTACGAAGACCTGAAACTGTCTTTTAATCCAATCAATTTTAATCCTGAAAAATGGGCAAAAGCGGCTGCCAATGCCGGTATGAAATACGTGGTGTTCACCACCAAACATCACGATGGGTTCTGTATGTGGGATACAAAATACACCGATTACAAAATCACGAGCGAGGAGTGTCCGTTTCATATTAATCCGAGAGCCAACGTAGCAAAGGAAGTTTTTAATGCTTTCCGTGCTAAAGGACTTTGGGCCGGTGCGTATTTCTCAAAACCCGACTGGCATTGTGAATATTACTGGGATCCTAAATTTCCTCCACTCGACAGGAACGTAAACTACGATCCTTACCTGCACCCCGAAAAGTGGGAAAAATACGTTGAATATACACACAACCAGATTATGGAATTGCTGAGCGACTACGGGAAGATCGATATTCTGTGGCTCGATGGTGGCTGGGTTGCCAAACAGTCGGATGAAGCACTCGAAAATTATTACAAAGGCCGACATGCTGCTGCGCCGAGTGGTTTTATAAAAAACCGTGTGATCAACCAAGACATCAGAATGGATGAGTTGGCTGCCGAAGCCCGCGAAAAACAACCCGGTATTATTGTGGTTGACCGCGCCGTACCCGGACCAAACCAGAATTACCTGACACCTGAAAATACGGTTCCAAAAACACAGTTGCCCTACCCCTGGGAATCGTGTATTATTGCCGGCGGCGGATGGGGATGGGTGCCAAATCCACAATTCATGTCACCCAAAAAGGCCATTCATATGCTGATCGACATTGTAGCCAAAGGAGGAAACCTCTTGTACAATATTGGCCCGGCACCCGATGGAACCTGGCCCGAAGATGCTTACAAACTGCTGGATGCCATGGGCAAATGGATCGATGTAAACGGAGAAGCCATTTACTCAACCCGTGCCATCGCGCCATACAAAAGCGACAACATTTGCCTTACGCAGCAAAAAGATACCAAAGCGGTTTATGCGCTTTACCTCGAACAGGAAGACGGAACCGGATTACCTGCTTCGTTTACCGTTAAAGGCATAAAAGCAGCCAAAGGCGCCAAACTTACCATGCTGGGGGCCGGCGGAACCCTGAAATGGGAAAATACCGCTGACGGGGTAAAAGTCTATGTTCCGCAGAAAATAAGAACCAACCTGCCTTGCGAACTGGCATGGGCAGTAAAAATATCGGCAGTGGAATAAGCCTTTTTCCACGTTGTATGAAAGAGCCGTTCTTTGTTTGGAGGAACGGCTCTTTCTTTGGAGAGAAAAGAAGTTTAAGATGAATGAAGACATTCTCAAAGTCCTCATCAAAATTTGCTACATTTGAATCAATACCGGTAATAATTAAACAAACAAAACAAATGTCGCTACCTGCATTTTATCTCCTTTTCCTGTCGTTGTCTTTTCTCCTTTTCTCATTTCAGAAAGAGGAAAAGAAAGCAGTTGAAATTCCACGTATCGATTTTATTGAAATGTCAGCTGTGCAACCTCAGCAAAACAATCCGAATGTGATCTGGTACGACGATTTCTCTACGGAAAAGAAATACCTAGAATCGGGAGGAAAAATTGATTACCATGTGAACTTTGGCGAGAACGGCGGATCGATGGAAGCCGGTTTTGACAAAGGTGATGTAGGCGGAAACGGGGGAAGAAAAGTAGCCTTTGGTGATTTCCCCGGCGAAGGAACCGTGATACGAAAAGGTGAACATTTTGATGAAATTTACTGGCGCGTTTATGTGAAGCACGAATACGGCTGGGAAGGTGCTCCGGCAAAAATGTCGCGGGCAACCAGTATTGTTGCATCCAATCGGTGGCGACAGGCAATGATTTCCCATGTTTGGAGCGGACGCGGGAATTCCATCACTCTCGATCCGGCACGCGGCGTACTCGATCAAACCGATTCGGTGATAACCCGGCACTACAACGATTTTGAAAAACTAAAATGGCTCGGTAACAGCCCTAACTCCACTTTTCAGATTTCAGCCACCGAAGAATCAGGTTACTGGGTACTGGTTGAATCGATGGCAAAACTAAATACCCCGGGCAAAAGCGACGGGATTGCAAAATTATGGATTGATGGCCGGTTGGAAGCGGAACGTAACAACCTGAATTTTCGCGGGAGTTATACGCAACACGGTATTAACGCGGTATTTCTGGAATCGTACTGGAATGAAGGTGCCCCGAAAACTGAAAATCGCTGGTTTGATAATTTTGTAGTCTCCACCCAGGCCATTGGCCCGGTTACCTGCCCTGCAAACCCGGTGTTGCATAAAACACCCTGGCACGGTTCAGGGAAACTTTCGGGATGGGAAGTTGAACTGGCAAGTGATACTGAAGGAACCGATGTAATATATCTGTCGAAGGAACTTCGAAACGATGAAAAAGTAACTGTCAATTCCGCTAACGGACGTTTCTCCGGCTCATTAACCGGAAAATCTGCACTTGCTTCCGGGAAACAATATTTCTGTCGTGTCCGGCAAAAGGATTCTGGTAACAACTGGTCGGAATGGAGCCGCTGGCACCAGCCATTTATTGTTGAATAGTTCGTTTAAGAGTCTCCCTGCGGATTAGCATTTTCGCACCAAAAACAAACAAACACACTGTTTTTATAAGTTCCAGCGCAATGTAAACAAAATGAAGTTTTGAATCGGGAACATTTTGTCCTTCTAAAATCTTTACAGCCCGCTCGTCAAGCGCAGGAATAAGCCAAACGGTTTGAAGTGCCAACACTCCAAGCGCGATCAGAAACAGAAGACCTTCTTTTTTATAAAGTGGTATCTTTTGCACCATAAAGTTAATAATCACAATTGCTGCCAGCACTATTTCTATTTTATTAAGCACCTGAAATACAAGCCGGCCAATACCCAAACCCAATGCGATTGTTATCCCGGGCGCCCTGAATTTGAGCCAGGCTTCCATAAAACTAATGGCCCCAACAAAACCAATCCAAATAAATACTGCCGCAATGGCCCATGCATAATTTTTGTTTTTCATCTTATTAAAATTGTTGATAAAATTTGCGGCTTATGAAACGACTACGTTTTCTGGCTCACAAATAATCATCTTTTTTTGTATAGCATTTCTTCCAGAACGGCTCATCCACCATTTCTCGAATAAGATCAACATTTACAGGTTATCCTTAAAAAAGTCCGTTCGATCTGTTGGCAAGGGCAACTCAGTTTCGTTTAACACAAAGAGTTTATCCGGAAGACATGCTGCTATGTACCTGCGTAATTCCTCATCCGTAAACTGGGTTTTAAAGTCATTCCTCAACTCCTGATCACCGGCAAAACAAACATTAAGATTTTCCGGCGCTGTATTATAAACCATTTGTAAACGCTGCTCCATCAATCGAAGAAAACTTTTTTTCCAGGATAAGTGGATTAGTTCAGTCAAACTATACTTCTGCGAAACATCGGAACAAACAAATATTTCATTCAAACGAACCTTTTCCTGCATTGTTTTCGATTTTAACTTTCTATCGCTAACGTTGCCTCAAAACAACAAGCTTAAATACAATGAAACAACAGCTTACTAATGTTTTGGTTCTCTTACAATGCTGATCAACAAAGCCGGAAGACAAACTACCTTCCAATGCATCGCTTCGTTTTTCAAACAAATAACCCAATTTTACGGGAGTAAGAAACGCAACTATCGAATTTTCGCATGTATTTACAGAATAGCATTCCCAAAATATTTTCAACAGTGTATCACTTACAATACAAACTTCCCCCTCTCCTGAGTCCTGCATTTTTAATGGTTTCAAAAAATACCCACCAGAAATACTAACGCTTAACACGGCAGTTTACCTCTACATTAACAATTCCCGGGAAAAGACATGGGGGTATGTATCTTTCAGAATAAGCCTTATTTTCGCGCGCTCATTTTTTACACCGCAAAAAACCGATACAACACGAACTGTTGCATTACCCGTTGCAGGATTAAAACAATTCACTGTTTCACAAAATAGTCATTTATGAAATTTCAGTTTATTGATAAAAAACAAGGCAGTATAAAAGACGATCTGCTTTCAGGATTAACTGTTTCGCTGGCACTGGTGCCCGAGGCAGTGGCTTTTGCTTTTGTTGCCGGAGTGTCTCCAATTGTTGGTTTATACGGTGCTTTTATGATGGGACTGGTCACCTCGCTAATTGGTGGCCGCCCCGGTATGATTTCCGGTGCCACCGGAGCCATGGCTGTAGTAATGGTTAGCCTCGTGCAAAAAGGAAATGCCATGGGCGAAATGCAGGGCTTGCAATACCTGTTTGCAACATTAATTGTGGCCGGAATCATACAAAGCCTTTTTGGTATTTTTAAACTCGGAAAGTTTATTCGACTGGTTCCGCACTCTGTTATGATGGGTTTTGTAAACGGACTAGCTATCGTCATTTTTCTTTCGCAGCTAAATATGTTTAAATCGGGTGGCGAATGGCTAAGCGGAACTCCTCTGTACATGATGCTTGGTTTGGTAGCTCTAACAATGGGAATAATGGTGGTTCTGCCTAAAATCAGTAAAGCAATACCGGCAGCACTTGTTGGAATTCTGGTAGTATCGGCCATTGTAATTTTTGGTGATATTGAAACCGAAACCGTAAAATCATTTATCCGGGCAGGTGGCGGTGAAAGCATTAAAGCTGGATTACCAACATTTAGCATTCCGCTTATTCCTTTTAATCTGGAAACACTGAGACTGATCCTGCCCTATTCTCTTATCCTGGCCTCTGTTGGCTTAATTGAATCGTTGATGACCCTGAACCTTGTCGATGAATTAACCGAAACACGTGGGAGTGGCAACCGCGAATGTGTGGCCCAGGGAACGGCCAATATTATCAATGGTTTTTTTGGTGGAATGGGTGGTTGCGCTATGATCGGACAAAGTATCATCAACATAAAATCAGGGGGCCGTGGAAGACTTTCAGGAATATTTGCAGCCATTATGCTGCTTATCTTTATTCTTTTTGCCTCAAGTTATATTGAAATGATCCCGATTGCAGCACTGGTAGGCGTAATGTTTATGGTGGTTATCGGAACTTTTGCCTGGAGCACTTTTAACATTATTAAGGTAACCTCTAAAAATTAGTTTTATGAAGCATGTCTATTCTTCTGTTAATGAAGTTGCCATCCATTTTCAATCATCATTTTCCTTTTCGTTCAATTTTCAGCCATAATTTCA
>JBKEDN010000131.1:0-2974 GCA_047975435.1 Draconibacterium sp.
TGTTACCGTTTCAACCGGAGCAACATGAAGGATGGCATCTTTGACAACCTTCTGCGCAGGATGGTCAAAGCAGAGCCGTTGCCGTACAAAATTTATTGCTTAAATGCCTAATTCAATAATTGTATTAAAACCGAATTAGTGTAATCCCGACCGTAAAGGGAGTTAGTTCGGGGCCTCTTTCATCGCGGAATAAAGGCACCAGGTCGTATGTTGCAAAAAAATTGATACTTCGGTAGCCGGTTCGTACCATCAAGCCATAATGGAAATCCCGTAGCGAAAAATGATCTACTACCTTTAATTTTTCCTTCTGGTCGAGTTTATATTTTACTTTGGTGTGGCTGTTCATTTTTAACGATCCGTAAGCTCCTGCCGAAAAATAAATCCGGTTGTCGTAGTGATTCACCGGAATTTGAAATTCGAGTAAAAGAGGAACCATAAAAGACACCAGTGCAAGTTTTGACTTTTGGTTTTTGTAGGTCACCAGTGTTTCGGGTTGAATTATGCTGTTTTCGTCGCGGATAATGGTAATATCATCATTTAGCCGGTAACTCTGAAGATGAAGCCCGAGCCCGGTAACCAGGCCAATTTTATTGCGATTGCGTTGCAAACCAATACTTTGCTGCAACACGTTGAAGTATGCTGAATTGGAACGTAACACATCGTTCTCCATGAAATCGGTGTTATAGTCCGAGTAGTCAGGGTTTAGTAACAGATTAAATCCAAAGTCAATTCCCGCCCAGTGTCCGCTAAAGTCGTCCTGCCAGAATTTAAGCCCGCTCTTGGTATATTGTTGAATATGAATCCGTTTTAAAGCTTTTTCCGGATTTGCAATAGATCCCGGTATTGTATCCTGGTTTTGCGCGACGGCATAGTTTGTAATAAACAGCAGGAAAAAGAGAGCAAGAAAGATCCGGACAATAGTACGTTTTGTTTTCGATGGCGTATTCCTATTCATACATGCATTTTTTGAATGAAATCGGTAAAACAAATTTAATGGAAAGGTTGCAAATAGCAGGAGGAATGAGTCGTAAATTTGCAGCGAGATAATCTCAGCAAAGTAAATAATTATTTATCGGCCTTGTAATAAAAGTTAAATTTGTAGGAACGAATTACATAAATGGCTGAAATACAAATAAAAGAAGTACCTTTGCGCCCACTTTAAAAAATAGTAAATGAGTTTATTTGAATCAATGGGATTACGATCTGAGATTTTGAGCGCTATTCAGGAGCTTGGATTCGAACAGCCCACGCCGATACAGGAAAAAGCAGTTCCGTTTTTACTGGGAAGCGACCAGGATATGGTGGCATTGGCACAGACAGGAACCGGAAAAACAGCTGCTTTTGGCTTGCCCATAATTCATCAGATAGACACTTCGGTAAAAGCACCTCAGGCATTGATTTTGAGCCCAACCCGTGAGTTGGCTATGCAGATTGCCAATGATCTGAACAATTTTTCAAAGAACCTTGAGAAAATCAATATTGCCGTATTGTATGGAGGTGCCGATATTAAAAAACAAATCAATTCGCTTGAAAAAGGAGCGCAGGTAGTTGTTGGGACACCCGGAAGGACACTCGACCTTATCAAACGTAAAAAGTTGCGGGTGAACGAAATTCAATGGCTGGTGCTTGACGAAGCCGACGAGATGCTTTCCATGGGTTTTAAAGATGATCTGGATGGAATTTTAAAAGATACACCGGCTGAAAAACAAACGCTTTTGTTCTCAGCTACCATGCCGGCAGAAATCGTTTCGATTGCCAGCACTTATATGTCCGATCCTTTTGAAATCTCGGTTGGTAAAAAGAACACAGGCTCCGAAAACGTAGAGCACCATTATTACCTGGTACATGCCAAAGATCGTTACCTGGCATTAAAGAGGGTGGCCGACATTAACCCAAATATTTACAGCATTATATTCTGCCGTACCCGTATGGAAACCAAGGAAGTAGCTGATAAACTGATGCAGGATGGTTACAATGCCGATGCACTTCACGGCGATCTCTCGCAGGCACAGCGCGACCATGTAATGGCCCGTTTTCGCGGAAAACATTTGCAAATGCTTGTTGCAACCGATGTGGCAGCCCGGGGCCTCGACGTAAATGACCTCACACATGTAATTAATTACAACCTGCCAGACGATCCGGAGGTATATATTCACCGTAGCGGAAGGACCGGAAGAGCAGGGAAAAAAGGTATTTCGATTACCTTGATCCACTTACGTGAAAAAGGGAAACTAAGAGATGTGGAACGCAAAGTGGGGCGTAAGTTTGTAAAAGTTGACGTACCACAGGGTAAGGAAATTTGTGAGAAACAGCTCTTTAATCTGATCGATAAAGTAGAAAAGGTGGAAGTGAACGATGAAACAATTGCACCTTTTATGCCGGTTATTTATAAAAAACTTTCCTGGCTCGACCGCGAGGAGTTGATCAAACATTTCGTTTCCGTTGAGTTCAACCGCTTTCTTACTTACTACGAAGGGGCAAAAGATATTAATGTAGATGAGAACGGATACGATGAACAAAGAGAGGGAAGAAAGGACCGCAGAAGACGCGACCGCTCGGAGAGGGGAGACAGAAGCCGTTCTGAAAGAGGAGGGAAAGGCCGCCGTGGCGATTATCAGTTTTCCCGTTTCTTCTTCAGTATGGGAAAGAAAAACGGAATCAGCAAACGTTCGATCATTGACATGATTAACCAGCAAATGCCAGGTAAAAATGTTGAAATCGGAAGTATAGAGGTACTAAAAGGATTTTCATTTTTTGAAATCGACAACCGTTTTGAAAGGGATACAATAAAAGCCTTTAAAAATGCGCGTTTCAAGGGGCAGAAAGTGAATATCGAAATAGCGAACAAAAAGAAATAATTGAATTAGGCATTTAAGCAATAAATTTTGTACGGCAACGGCTCTGCTTTGACCATCCTGCGCAGAAGGTTGTCAAAGATGCCATCCTTCATGTTGCTCCGGTTGAAACGGTAACA
>JBKEDN010000132.1:0-2713 GCA_047975435.1 Draconibacterium sp.
AGTCAGCCTCGCATTTGAACTGCGTGATAAACTCCTGAAAATCTCTTGGATATTTCTCAATCTCGTTCATGTATCAAAGATAAATCTTTACTTGACTAAAAGGGATAAGCAGTTTTTTTTATTCTTCCACAATTACAAAAACATCTTCGTCCGGTTTCGACATGTAATACTGTTCTCTGGCAAACTTTTCCAACTCGTTTTTGCCTTTGTGAAGTTCTTCGAATTTTTGTTTATCGGCGGCAATGCGCTCTTCGTAATAAGCCTTTTGCTGAACCAGTTCGCTGAGTTGTCGCCGGTCTTTTAAATGACGTGTTATACTGTTCTCGTCGAAAAAGAGAATCCACGACAAAAAGATTATGGAGGCAATTAAAAACTTATTGCCCAAAATCCTGGAGGCTCCCGACTTTAATAGATCTTTAATCATTTTAAACAGTTTGTTGCACAAAAATAAGTATCGTTTGTATCAAAAAAAAGAGGAACTCAATAATTCAGCTCCTCTTTATAAACAACTTAAAGTTGGTATGTTTTATTCTTCGTCAGCTTGAAAATTCGGATAAGTATAATCCATCGACGGAACAAATGTTTCCTTAATGGTACGGATAGAAGTCCAGCGAAGGAAATTAAAGATCGAACCTGCTTTATCGTCGGTTCCCGAACCACGTGCGCCTCCAAAAGGTTGCTGGCCAACTACGGCACCGGTTGGTTTATCGTTAATATAAAAGTTCCCTGCAGCGTTTTCAAGGCATTTTGTAATTTTCTCGATGTTGTAACGGTCTTGCGACATTACGGCACCTGTTAATGCATAAATGGAAGTCTTGTCAAGGATAGCGAGTGTTTCATCCAGCTTTTCATCTTCGTAAACATAAACGGTCAGTACCGGTCCAAAAAGCTCTTCCTTCATTGTAATATAATCCGGAGTTTTTGCCAGAATAACAGTCGGTTCAATATAATAACCTACTGTTTTGTCGCAATTTCCGCCGAAAATAACTTCAGCATCTTTGTCTTTACGCGTACCATCAATAAAACTTTTTAGTTTATCAAACGAAGCTTCATCAATTACTGCGTTCACAAAGTTGGTGAAATCTTCGGGCGGTCCCATTTTAACGGTTGCCAGCTCGGCTCCAAAAATTTCTTTTACTTCGGGCCAGATACTTTCAGGAATATATACCCGCGAAGCAGCCGAACATTTTTGTCCCTGGTACTCGAAAGCACCCCGCAACATGGCGATTGCCAACGCACGCTTGGTTACTGTATTGTCGGCAAAAATAAAGTCTTTCCCGCCGGTTTCTCCAACAATTCTCGGGTATGATTTGTATTTGTATATATTCTCTCCAATTTTCTTCCAAATACTCTGGAATACTCCGGTTGAACCGGTGAAGTGAATTCCTGCAAAATCGGGATGTGTAAGAACCACATCAGCAGCAGTTGGGCCTGACGCAAAAACCAGGTTGATTACGCCATCCGGCAAACCTGCTTCCTGGAAGATTTCCATGATTACACCGGCCGAGTAAACAGCCGTTTTGGAAGGTTTCCACACCACAACATTCCCCATTAATGCGGGAGCTGCAGGAAGGTTACCGGCAATAGACGTAAAGTTGAAAGGAGTTAAGGCATAAACAAATCCTTCCAAAGGACGGTACTCGTTGTAGTTCCACATTCCTTTGGCCGATTCAGGCTGAATTTTGTATATGTCAGTCATTACCTGCACGCCAAAGCGGAGGAAATCTGCAAATTCGCAAGCCGCATCAATTTCTGCCTGAAAAGCATTTTTTGACTGCCCCAACATAGTTGCTGCGTTAATTTTAGCACGGTAAGGACCGGCAAGAAGATCTGCTGCTTTCAGAAAAATAGAAGCACGGTGCTGCCACGACATATTGGCCCATTTTTCGCGGGCTACCAGGGCCGCATCAATAGCCATTTCAACATGTGAAGCATCGCCTTGGTTAAAATAACCAAGTGTATGTTTTATATCGTGAGGCGGAAACATTCTCATTTTCCGATCAGTATAAACTTCTTTTCCTCCGATCACCATTGGCTGATCAACTTCTTCTGAGCGCAATTCAGCAAGTTTTGCCTGCAACTCTTTTCGCTCCGGCGATCCGGGTGCATAACTCAAGACCGGTTCGTTTTTTGCTACCGGCACATTAAAAATTCCTTTTGGCATAATTTTATGTTTTAATACGAATTTTCTAACTACGCAACAAAGCTAAAAAATTGACTTCGCTCAAATCATAACAAATATCAGGGCTTGTTAAAAACACGGATAATAAGTTTCCAACAATCAAATATTAAGCACATTAAGTACTATTCATCGAAATAGAAACAACTTTTATTGCAGCATTTGGGCTATTCTCTGTGGAATATCAAATTTTTCATACGCACGATGCGGGGAATAAAAACCACGAGATCCCCCGACTTTCGCTCCGGATCAGTTCAGCTAAATAATTTGCAAACAAAATTAGAGACTGTTTTGATTTTGTTTTTTAGAGATATTTTGATGTATTTTTTGCTCAGACAAGGCAAAATTGACACGAATAGCCTAAGTTATTTAAGGAAAATTTGAGCGGATTGAGTGAAAAAGACGCAAAATAGAATAATTGAATTAGGCATTTAAGCAATAAATTTTGTACGGCAACGGCTCTGCTTTGACCATCCTGCGCAGAAGGTTGTCAAAGATGCCATCCTTCATGTTGCTCCGGTTGAAACGGTAACA
>JBKEDN010000133.1:0-22598 GCA_047975435.1 Draconibacterium sp.
TGTTACCGTTTCAACCGGAGCAACATGAAGGATGGCATCTTTGACAACCTTCTGCGCAGGATGGTCAAAGCAGAGCCGTTGCCGTACAAAATTTATTGCTTAAATGCCTAATTCAATAGATTTATTCGAAAAAATACATTCATTAAGCCTGTCTTTTAAGACGGGCTTTTTTCATGCGTACGATTTGATCGATGGAAAAGATTAAAATGAGCAGAATAAGAATACCAAAGAAATAAATGTCATAACTTGTATAAAGTGGTGAATTATCTCCGATGCATTTAAAGCTCATCCAATAGTGCGGATGAGCCAGCCGGGAATTGGAATTATCTAAATATTCAATTTTGGCCAGTCGG
The DNA here is from genome assembly GCA_047975435.1 of Draconibacterium sp. Classification (GTDB taxonomy): domain Bacteria; phylum Bacteroidota; class Bacteroidia; order Bacteroidales; family Prolixibacteraceae; genus Draconibacterium. The sequence continues at coordinate 354 of JBKEDN010000133.1, forward strand.
AGTGCTTCATCTTTTGTTTTGCCTTTTTTAAGATTTCTGTAAAACGAAGTCATTATTTCTGTTCCTGCCTGATCTTCAACCTCCCACAACGATACTACAATTGCTGGGCACCCTGCGTATAGAAATCCCCGGGAAAGGCTCATTAGCCCTTCTCCTTTCTGCATTTTACCCACGCCTGTATTACAGGCACTTAGTACCGTCAGTTTTGCATTTTTCAGATTCAGGTTATAGATGTCTGCTGTATTGAGCCAGCCATCTTGCCTAAACTCACCTTTACTTTTTTCAGGCATTGGAGAAAATGCCAGTCTTGAGAAAGCAGGAAGTGAATCGTTGATATAAGCATGCATAGCAAGATGTAGGATGTCATATTTGGGACTAAATCGTCTAAAGTTTTCCTCAGTGGCATTATTCCCTCTGTAAACATCAGCAGCCACAGTTTTGGCAATAGCATTTACTTCTTTTTGTACTCCGGGCAAGGGCATCAAGGTGTAGCTTGTGTTAGACAGAGTGAATTTCTCAAAATTATATATCGGGGCAAAAGCCAATGTTTGATTCTTCAGTTGACGTTTCGAGTGGCTGTTTTTAAAGTAAATATTAGCTGAGTTAGCATAGTTTATATTAAAATCACGTACAAGGTAATCCAGTTTCGAAAAATCAATTACTGTGCTGGTGTCAGGTAACGACTTTAATAAGCCGTCAAATGCTATGTAATTAAGTTTTCCGTCAGGAATAATAATCAGATTCATATTTTTCAATAAAGGCTGGAAAGGCTGTAGCAACAAAGTATAGATGTTGTGAGCTGATTTGCAATATGTTTTAGTGTCCTCGTTGTGGGTGTAAAGAAAATCGGGAGAGGTCATAAAATGGAACATATATTCCAGCGATCGTAAATCTTCTAACGACATTTTCTGACAGGTAAATAGTTTGTTGTTTTTTGTAATTAGAAAACTATACAGTGCGAAAGTTGTATCTTCTTGATTTATTGTGTATTCCAGCATTGCCTCATTCTTTTTTAAGTGATTCTGGACATCTTCGGTACGAAGCATTGATGATGAATATTTAAGATCAAAATAGTCTGGATATTTTTCTTCTAACATCCGATGCAATTCATCCCGCTCTTTGGAGGCTTCGAAAACTCGGTTATTATATTCAGCAACCAATTCTGAGTTAATATTATCCTTACTCTGTTCCTGAAATAATTTTTCGTTGAAAGTTGAAATCGTGCTGTTTAAATTATTTTCCAATTCCAGTAATGTGTCAGGAATCAAACTATTTTCTTGTGCCAAATCGTCGGAAATTTTATCGAAAACAGCACTGTTTTTCATTTGCTCTGCATTTTCGAAGGCCAGGTTAAGATATTCATTATCATTGTTGTAGTTGTATGCCTGATAAGCAGTTTCAATGGTTTTAGCAAACGTTGAAGATTCCAATTTAGCCAGTTCTATTTTACTCTCATCCCCCGATATTTCCATTCTGGCTCTTTGGATCAGACTGCTTACCTTTTCATAGTAGGTGAGCGCATTTTTTAGTGAAGCCAAATAATCGGCATCTTTGAACTCGCTATCTATGTTTGCTATTTCTAAATGAGTATCGGCAATTGTTTTTAAAAGAACAACACAATCGGTAAAAGACAGACTGTTATCCGTTGTCAAGTCTTCAATATTTAAGCTGTTTTCTCCTTTGTACAGTGCTTGAAGGGCATCGGTGTACCATCGAATGGCTTCTCTTAAGTTCTTCTTTTTCTGTTGTTTAAATGAAAGTACATTAGGTGATTCTATTGGCCTGTTTCTTATCAGGCGTCCTTTAAACTCGTAATATCTTGATAATTCGATTCCTCCTTTTTTCTGAGTCTTGCTTATGATCTCGTATGCTTTATTTAAAGCATTCATGCCGTCGTCATAATTCGAGATGCTTGAAAGAAACTCGGCATAATTCAGATAAGTTAATGCTAAATCTATTTGATCATTACCCCAATATTCATTTGCTAATAAAACACTCTTTTCATAATATTCTCTGGATAACTTTCTATTCCCTAGATTTTGATAAACAATTCCCTGTAGTTCTAAATAATATATTTTATTTAATGTATCTGCAGAATTTACATAGGTACTTAATATTTTAAGCGCATCTTCATAATCCTTCATCAGATTATAGATTTCTGCGATTGCATAGTTTGCTTCAAGAATATTGTAGTCGTCTCTGGGAGTTTGATTTAAATAGATGGAAAGTGATTGTTTAGAGTATTTTAAAGCGTTTAAATAGTCAAATTTAGCGCGGTAAATATTCCCAATATTACGATACAACCTGGCCAATGAAACCAAATTAGAATCGTTCCTCAAAAGATAATTCTTTTCGGCAATTTGGTAATACTCAAGTGCCTTATTGTTCAGACCCTGGGCTTTGTAGGTAATTCCCATAGCCATATACACAGGACCTAAAAAATAATCTTCGTTTCCATAATATTCTTTTCTGATATTTAAGCTCAAACTGAAAGAATCCAATGCATCTGAGTATTTTCCATCAAAGTAAAGATTGTAACCTGATTGTAGTAAGTGGCTGGCTCTTAGTTTGTAGTAGGTGGTGTCACTGGGCTGAGCCAGAAGGATATTTGGAGTAAATAACAGTAAAATAATCCAATATAAATTCCCTGTTTTGAGCATTTTATGAATGTGATTTTCTTTGCCAAGATAAAAGAATTTTAATTTTTTTTCAAAGGAGGGGGTTACCTTTTCTCGCTTTTCGGAATATATAGTTGAATGTGTATTTAAAAAGTTTAACGAATTAATCTATTTTATCATGAAAAGGGTACAGGGACAATCAACTGAGAATAATTTTTCTAGCTTTAATTTTGATGTTTTGACAACTGAAGAAATGAGAACCTTAAAAGGTGGTATTGCAGAAGAAACAAGACCAAAATCAAGAGATAGAGACGTTTTTGATACGATAGAAGGATAAGTCTTTATATTTTCATCTAATTTATTGTTAATTACTCTTTATAGGATAGAATGTCCTGTAGTTTTAAGATTAATACGTTTCTTTAATTTAGTAAGAAGAGTAGGCTATATACAGAACCAATTAAGTTGTTAGTACAGGGGTTAAGACGAATCGTTTTAAACCCCTTTTGGTTTCTTAAGATTCTTTTCTTTTTCCACTAAAAAGTTCGTATTTATTAAAATTACACTCTAAAGATCCGTTGTAAAGCGCTAGTTTTGCTGTAGGTTTTAAGCCAATAAATTTCATACTTTCTTTTGCCGAACTAATGATCCAGGCTTCATTCCCAGGATAGCGGTGTTTTAATCTTTCCCCAATCATTTCATATAAACTATTCAGATTGTCACTTTTCAGACGTTCTCCGTATGGTGGATTGGTGATAATGGTTCCGTTCATAAATTCTGTATGCAGATCATTAAAATCGGCGACAGTAAATTTTATTTTATTGAAAACAAGTGCACGTCTCGCATTTGTTTGTGCATTTAGCAGATTTCCGGAAGAGATATCAGAAGCATATATTTTGTATCGGAATTCTCTTTTTCCTGTCGGCTCAATAATTTTAGCCCACAAAAGCTGGTCGTAATCATTCCAATTCTGAAAAGCAAATTCTTTTCTAAATTTTGCAGCCGGAATATTTTGTGCAATCATTGCAGCTTCAATTACTATTGTGCCTGAACCACACATTGGATCCATGAAATCAGAATTTCCATACCAGCCGGCAAGCATAATCATGCCCGCAGCCAGTACCTCATTCAGCGGGGCATCGCCCTGTTTTATCCGATAGCCTCTTTTATGCAACGATTCGCCGGAACTGTCTATCGAAATTGTACATGATTTCTGAAAAATATGAACATTTATTATAATGTCCGGAGTGTTGGTATCAACATTAGGACGACTACCCAGTTTTTCCCTAAAATAATCCGCAATCGCATCTTTTACTTTAAGCGATGCAAACATTGAATTTCGAAAGTCACGTGAATTTATCACCACACTATCGATAAGAAAGCTCTGATCAAGACCAAAATATTTAGACCAGTCAATATTCTTACATCGAAGATAGAACTGGTCAACGTTTTTAAATTGAAAATGCTCGATCTCTTTTAATATTTTTAAAGCAGTCCTCAGGTAGTAGTTTGACCGATAGATCATTTCTAGGTTTCCGTCATAGAAAACAGCTCTTTTACCGCGTCGTACATTTTTGCCTCCCAGGCGTTTTACTTCTTTGGCAAGTACATCTTCCAAGCCGGCAAATGTTTTTGCAATTAGTTGATAATCTTTCAATTTTCGGAGTTTATCAAATACCGGCACCGTCGGTAAATGTTGTTTCTTTTGGTCGTTTCTGAATAATTCTTGAATTTGGTGGTAAATCGTTTGTAACCCACACATTTCCACCTATTACTGAACCTTTGCCGATAGTAACACGGCCTAAAATAGTGGCACCGGCATAAATTACCACATCATCTTCCACAATCGGGTGGCGCGGAATACCTTTTATTGGATTTCCATTTTCGTCGAGCGGAAAACTTTTTGCCCCCAGGGTTACTCCCTGGTATATTTTTACATTACTTCCGATAATACAGGTAGAACCAATAACTACACCGGTTCCGTGGTCGATAGTAAAGCTTTCTCCGATTTGGGCCCGCGGATGAATATCGATACCGGTCTCGCTGTGTGCCATTTCAGCAATAATACGAGGTAAAAGCGGTACCTGTAGTTGTACTAAGCGGTGTGCAAGCCGATAGTTGGTAATTGCGCGGATGCCCGGATAGCTAAAAATAACCTCACCATAATTTTTGGCGGCAGGGTCATTTAAAAATGTTGCTTCAACATCGGTTACCAATTGTCGCCTCATTTCCGGAAGAAATTCAACAAAGTCAATGGCATTTTGCTCGGCTTTTATGCGATGGCGTTCTATTTTATCATCGGCTGTATCTTCGCATTCGAAACACATTCCTGCCAGTATTTCACCGTTTAGCAATTCATAGAGTTCATCGATATAAACACCCATGTAATGCCTGGTTGTTCCTGTCCGAAGTGTTGTATTTCCAAAATACCCCGGGAACAAAGTTTCCCTGACCAGTTCAATAATTCGGATAATATTTTTATTGGAAGGAAGAGGTTCTCCTTTCATGTGCTCGTGACAAACCAGTTTATAAGAATCTGGTTCACTGAGTTTATTAATGGTAGTCTGTAATCGGTTTTCGAATTCCTGTGTTGTCATAATCTTTTGTCTGTTACAAAGCTAAACAGTATCGTTTAACAATTTACAGTAAAGAACGATTTATTAAAAATTTTGTTGATCAGGATTAAAGTATCTTATCGACAAGTGCGATTGCTCCCTGAACTCTTTCCGAATCAACTCCCCGAATAACGTGGTATTTAAAATTGTTTGCTTTAATTTCATTAATGTATTTTTCCTGTAAACGATCACGATTGTCTCCTCCGTTTTCACGAACAGAATCGGCTACCCAGGGAAGATCAGTATCGCAAACAAGAAACAAGTCAATTCTTGTGTTCATAATTTCAGCTTCCATCCATTCCGGAGTTTGGTTGAAAACAACTTCAAACCATACTTTTGTAATCAATAACCAGGTGTCGAGAAAAACTATCCTGAAGTTTGATTGAACGAGTTCGTTGTATTGTTCCATTTGTTTTCGGGCAATGGCTTCCACATCTTCATAGCTGTACTTCCTGTTAAGATTTTGAATGTATTCGCGTGCATATTCTGCTATGAAAGGAACATCGTAATGTTCTGACAGCGATTTTGCAAGACTGCTTTTTCCTGTAGATTCCGCTCCCGTGATGGCTACTATTTTAGGATATTGCTTCAACTCTTCTACTTAAATCTTTCTTCCATTCAAAATACCCGACAGCGGCCATGATGGAATAAATAGTAAACAAAATAACCGTCGGCCATAAACCTTTATATACGTATAGCCCGGCAGAAACTGCGTCAACAAAAATCCAGATGATCCAGTGCCCAATGTACTTTTTTGCCAACATCCAGGTTGCAACAATGCTTAACGCGGTTGTTAACGAATCCATGTATGGAACATCTGAGTCGGTAAAGTTTTTTAAAATGAACAAAATCAGAAAATACAATACCACAGATGAGATGGCTAAAATGTACCGGAGTTTTTTCGATGTTATTTGAACCGGGACTTGCGTGCTCGCTTCCGGCTTTTTTCCTTTTATCCAAAAATACCATCCGTAAAGGCTAATTAAAACGTAATATACCTGCAAGCCCATATCGGCGTATAACTTTGCGTTAAAAAATACGATTACGTACAGGAACGAAGATATAAGCCCGGTAGGCCAGGTAAAAATATTCTGACGGATTGAAAAGAAAATGTATAATAAACCAAGAATGGCTCCCAATACTTCAATTTGATTTTTTGAAAGCCATTCCAGAATGATCGCGATCATATTTTATTCGTTACTAACGAGTAAACCCTCGTATTCTTTCTTGTCATCAAGTACCTCCAGTGCCTTTTTTAATTCCGGATCATCCTGGTTGATGATTTTATACATGTCGTTACGCGAATACAAATCACGGGCAATAAAAGCCTTTAATTCCTGTTTGAGGTTATCTTTGGTAAACTCAAGACTTTCTTCATTTTTGGCAACACCCTCTTTTTCACCCATACTAACCACTTCATCAATTACATCATCACTGATACTGAAATTCTTGTTGAATTGATCAAAGTCCGGATATTTCTTTTTCAGGTCGTCGCGGTTTTTATCAATAAAATTAAGAACAAAGTTGTAGGTTACGTTTTTTCTTCTTAACTGATTCAGATAAACGTAATTACGTGAAGTGTCAAGCGGAACAAAAATATCTGGCATAACACCACCACCTCCGTAAACACTTCTGCCGTTAACCAGGGTTTTGTGTTTTAGCGAGGCATCGAAATGGATACTGTCGGCATTAAACATTTCGCCATTACTCATACGGTTGATGTAATCTTTGCGGTATTCACTTACACCCTCGTCGTAAGGTTTCTGGATACAACGTCCGCTTGGGGTGTAATAATGTGCAGTTGTAAGTCTTATCATTGAACCGTCGGTCAGGAAAAAAGGTTTTTGAACAAGGCCTTTCCCAAACGAACGGCGACCGATTATAAGTCCGCGATCCCAATCCTGAATGGCTCCGGAAACGATTTCACTGGCAGAAGCTGATCCTTCATTCACCAGTACAACTAATTTTCCGGTTTCAAATAGTCCTTTTGAAGAGGCATCGTACTCACGCTTTGGATCGTTTCTGCCGTTGGTGTAAACTATTAACTTATTATTATCCAGAAACTGGTCCGAAATTTCGATTGCTGTTTTCAGGTAGCCGCCACCGTTTCCACGCAGGTCAAGTACAAGGTTTTCGAGGCCTTCCTGCGTTAACTGTTTCATTGCTTCCACAAATTCGTCGTTTGTGGTTGCTGCGAAACGGCTCAATTTAATATAACCTGTTTTTTTATTCAACATGTATGATGCATCCAAACTATAAATCGGAATTTTGTCACGAATAATCGTAAAAGCCAATGGTTCATTTTCCGATTTCCGAATTACTATCAAATTCACTTCGGTTCCTTTATCACCACGTAACATGTCAAAAACATCGGAGTTCTTAAGGCCTATTCCGGCTATTTTTTTCCCATCAACTTCCACAATCCTGTCACCGGCCCGCAAACCTACTTTTTCTGAAGGCCCTCCCGCAATGGTGGTGGTTACAAGTAGTGTATCCTTTAAAATGGTAAACGATATTCCAATTCCTTCGAAATTTCCCTTTAAAGGTTCGTTCATTTTTTCCACTTCTTCTTTCGAGATATACGTGGAATGCGGATCCAGTTCACTCAGTACATGAATAACTGCATCTTCTGTCAGCTTCTCAACATTGGCGGTATCAACATAATAACCGTCAATCAGCCGTAGTAAGCGGCCAAATTTTAATTGATTTTGCTGAACGTCCTCCTGCGCAGAAAGCTGCAAGAAAGGAATGGCCAAAAAAATGGCTAATAGAATTCTCAGCCCTATACCGGACCTTTTATTGATACTTGTAACTGTCATAATTCTTTTTTGTTAAGATAACCTGCCAGACCACAGATTATTGCATTAAGCACGTATTATCAAAAGCCTAACAACTATTCCCATTCAATTGTTGCCGGCGGTTTGGAACTAATATCGTAAACAACGCGGTTAATTCCCCTCACTTTGTTAATGATCTCGTTCGACATTTTTGCCAGAAAGTCGTAAGGCAGGTGTACCCAGTCGGCGGTCATTCCGTCAGTGGATGTAACCGCACGTAATGCAACTGTATTTTCATAGGTTCTCTCATCGCCCATTACGCCTACCGATTGCACCGGAAGCAACATTACACCCGCTTGCCAAACATCATTGTATAATTCCCATTTCTTCAGCCCGTTAATAAAAATGGCATCTGCTTCCTGCAGAATTCTCACTTTTTCGGGTGTTACATCTCCTAAAATGCGAATACCCAGCCCGGGACCGGGGAACGGATGGCGCCCCAATAACTCCTGTTTAATATTCAGTGCTTTTCCTACACGACGAACTTCGTCTTTAAAAAGCAGTTTTAGGGGCTCTACCACTTTCAGGTTCATCTTTTCGGGTAAACCGCCCACATTGTGGTGCGATTTTATGGTAGCCGAAGGTCCGTTTACCGAAACCGATTCAATAACATCGGGATAAATGGTTCCCTGTGCCAGCCATTTTACATCCTGAATTTTGTGTGCTTCCTCGTCAAAAACCTCAATAAAATTACGTCCGATTATTTTTCTTTTTTGTTCCGGATCGGTAACACCGGCCAGGTCGTCCCAGAATTTCTGACGGGCATCAACACCAATCACATTTAGTCCCATGTCTTTGTATGAATACAGAACATCTTCAAATTCATTTTTCCGAAGAAGTCCGTTATCCACAAAAATACAGGTTAGGTTGCTGCCGATCGCCTTGTTTAGCAGAACTCCCGCAACCGATGAATCAACACCACCTGAAAGGCCAAGAACTACTTTGTCGTTCCCCAGTTGGGCTTTCAGTTCATTTACGGTAGTTTCCACAAACGAGTCGGGTGTCCAGTTTTGTTTGCATCCGCAAATATCCGAGACAAAGTTTTCCAGTAACTGTTTTCCTTCTGTTGTGTGATATACTTCGGGGTGGAACTGAATTGCCCAGGTACGCTCGTCATCTACTTTGTAAGCAGCGTAATTTACATCTTCGGTAGAGGCAATTACTTTATAATTTTTGGGAAGTTTTACAATGGTATCTCCGTGCGACATCCATACTTGCGAATGAAGGCTAATATTTTTGAAAAGTTCACTTTCCTGGTCAATGTATCCCAGGTTGGCACGGCCGTATTCTCTTGAATCGGACGGAGCAACTTCCCCGCCATAAAAATGTGCCATGTACTGTGCACCGTAACAGATGCCCAACACAGGCAAAGTACCTTTTATTTTTGAAAGGTCAGGTCGGGGGGCATCATTGTCTCTTACTGAATAAGGGCTGCCCGAAAGAATTACACCTTTCACACTTTTGTCAATCTCAGGGTAGTGATTATACGGGTGTATTTCGCAATAAACATTTAACTCGCGCACCTTCCTTCCGATTAATTGCGTGTACTGCGACCCAAAGTCCAGAATTAGAATCTTTTCCTGCATGAAATATTACTTTACATTGGTGAATGCACAAAAGTAAGAATATCACCCATAAACCGGCTTAATTGTTGGTTAAAAAGAAGTGCTTGTTAACAACCCGGCCATGGACGCGTGTTTCGGGTGCGGCTGACAAAATTAAATTCAAATTGAAACGTTAAAATTTTGTGTTGGGTATTATTTGTTAATTTTGGCCAAACTTTAAGCGCTTATTTATGAGGGTTATTCTGAAAATTATTATTGTTTCGCTGTTTTTTATTTATGAATTACCGTTAAATGCTCAGAATATAAAGCAGAACGAGGTGGTTGTAATCGGTGGTGAAAAATTTATTGTTCATCAGATTCAAACAGGTGAAACTATTTTTTCAATAACACAAAAATTCAAAGTAAGCAGTGAAGAGCTGGTGAAATACAATCCAAAAATTCAGGAAGGGCCCAGAATTGGCGATATAATAAAGGTACCGTATCGGGAAAATGCGGATGTATCTTCAAAATCCGTACAGGGAAAAGGAGCTCCTGCCGGATTTTTAAAACATAAAGTAAAATCGAAAAAAGAAACTGCCTATTTTATCGCGCAGCGCTACGGAATAACGGTTGAGGAATTGTATGCCTACAATCCGGGAGTTACCGGCATAAAAAGGGGCTTAAAACTGCAAATTCCTTTCTGGAATAAAGAAGTTTCCAAAACAGAAAACAGTAAGAAACAGGAAGTTGATAAGACTGATGTCCTTGAAATTCAGCCTCAACCAAAGCCCGAAGGAATGGTTACTCATAAAGTGGTTTCAGGTGAAACTTTATATTCTATTTCAAAAAAATACGGAGTTGCAGAATCTGAAATCATAAAACTGAACCCTGCAGCCAAAAACCTGAAAGCAGGTGCGGTACTTTCAATTCCTTCAAAAAAAGCAGCAACAGAAGTTACCCCGGTTGAAAGTCAGAAAGAGGAGTTTTCGGGCAAATATTTTGAGCACATTATTGAATCGGGGGAAACGCTTTGGGGAACAGCACGGAAATACGAAGTGACCGAAGAAGAATTAAAAACACTTAACCCGATTTTGAATACCGGATTTCCGGCCGGGGCAGTTATTCATGTTCCGGTAAAAGAAACACAGCTCGATCTTACCGAGGCCAGGCCTGTAAACAACGATGCTTTTGATCAGCACGAAGTAAAAAAAGGGGAAACCTTGTATGGACTCTCAAATCAATTTGATGTTAGTGTATATGAGTTAAAAAAGTACAATCCGGTACTTGAAAATCGAAACCTGGTGGAAGGGGAGACCATTCTTATCCCGCATAAAACAGAAGAAACTTTAGAAAATAAGCCTGTTGTCGAAAATAAGAATAACAACGAAAAAGTAGCTGAATTACCCGATGAAAAATATTATGCAGTAGATGTAACCATGGAGATTCCGGAAACATGCAAGCCGAAACAATTAGGTGGGTTTACTTCGGAGACGTATGATGTGGCTCTGTTTCTTCCCCTGTTTTTGGAGGCCAACGATACGCTAAACCGCGAAGAAGCAGTTCCTGACTCAATGCTTTATCTTGCTGATGTAAATGGTAATTCTTCCGGTAATTTGGCAATAGTTGAAGATTTGGCAAACCAAGATACTACTATTGAAGTGGAAAGAAAGCCGATGTTTAAAAAATTTTATGGCAGTAGCGAAAGCTTTGTACAATTTTACGAAGGAGTGTTGCTGGCATTGGATCATTTGCAGCAGTCGGGGCAAAATGTTCGTTTACATGTTTTTGACACCGAACACCGTTTGGAAGCCGTACGCAAGTTTATTTATTCTGACGATTTTTTACAAACCGATCTTATCATTGGCCCGATTTATCCAGAGGTTCAAAACGATGTTGCCGAGATGGCGGCTAAAAACCGGATTCCGATGGTTTCTCCGCTGGCATCGCAGTCCAATATCCTGAACTCAAATCCATATTATTTTCAGGTTAACCCTACCCGCGATTACCTGACACAACAAACAGCCGAAATGGTAGCCGAAGAATACCATAACAGTAACTTTATTATTCTGAAAACGCAGGAATATGCAGGAACACCCGAAGGAAAAATGGTGGATCTGTTGCAAGAGAAATTTTTTAACTCCGGCTTTATGAGTGAAAGAGGCGGAGTAAATTTTACGGTATATGATTATCAGCATGAAGGTGCTTTTGGCTTGCGTAGGATTATGTCCACTACCAAAGAAAATGTAGTGTATATTCCGTCCTCGAACGAGGGAGTGTTGAGTATTTCTATCTCGAACCTGAATAACCTGGCCGGCGATTATTCGATTACGTTGATAGGCACACACCGGTATCCCGGTTTTCAGAGTATTCAGATTGACCACTTTCACAACCTTAAACTAAAATATCTGGCTCCTTATTGGATCGATTACAATTCACCCAACGCCATTCGGTTTATCAGCGATTTTAAAACTGAGTTTGGAACCGAGCCCGATAACTTTGGAATTCAGGGCTACGATGTTACAACTTATTTTGTAAAAGCGTTAGCTGAACTGGGCCGCGATTTTGGCGAGTGCCTTCCATATTTTCATACAAACCTGATCCAGGGAAATTATCATTTCGACAAGTTTTCGCAGTTTGGTGGATATATGAACCAGGGAGTGTCGGTTATTTCTTATACGCGAAACTACGATGTGAAACGCGAACGGGTAAAAGGACAACCACGTCTGGTAGCAGAGATAGCAGAATAAGGATTGATTTTGAGGGGACAAAGTCTCCATCGGAAATAATAAAATCGCAAAGAGTACAAATAAAGTTGTTCAACAACTAAGAACTTGCACTCTTTGCGATTCTTTTTTTGTGTAAATCTATCGAAATGGTTTCCGGTTATTTTTTGTAAAAGAATTTTCCGGTAAGCAGCAGGCTGGCAAAAACCACTGCTGCAAACAAAAGGCTGCTAAATGCCACCTGCATCCCGCCTGAAAGAACGTGCCCACTGGTACATCCTCCGGCCATCCGCGCTCCAAAGATCAGTATAAACCCGCCAACAAATGCCCATGCCGCACGTTTGGTTTTTGATGTTCCTTTGTATTTCTCCCAGTTTTCGTAAACAAGCTGAAATCCAAAAGTTTTACGAACCAACGACCCAATCAGCCCGGACAGAAATGCTCCCGACAGAAAAATCAGTTCCCAGTTTCCGGGTTTCTGAATTTTGCCGAAATATTCATTTTGTGTTAGTCCGGCTACAACATCACCAACATACGGATAAGTGGTGGAAGCCCCGATCGGGCGGTCAGAAACAAATTTGGAAAATACGATTACATTCAGGATGGCCAAAGCTATTCCGGAAATCAGCCAGCGATAATTGGTTGATTTTTCTGTTTTATTTAAAACAAAAGCAGCGCCGATAAAAACAGCGCCAACCAGGAAAACCAGCATATAAAAAACGAGGTTATTATCAATAATCGACCGCAGCGAAATTGTACCCAGGTTTGGCCCCAAAATTCCTTGTATTGAAGGCAATACCAACGTGTAAACAACGCCGGCCAAAATACCGCCGATAATTCCCAGGAGTGCATCCAGCGATCCCTCTCCCAATGAAATGGCCAGTGTTCCGGGGCAATAACCCAAAATAGCCATTCCGGTGCCAAAAAGAATACCTCCGAAAACCAGTCCTCCCAAAATCAAAGGTTTTACGTGGTACGAAGCCATGCCGGCCCCGATTTCGATGTTGATAAGGATAGCTCCCAATCCCACGGCAACTGCAATGGCTTTGGCAACCGTTAAATTATCAAGAGTGGCCATGCCACTAATGGTGTTAAACTTGTTCAAACCGGCATATTGAAGCGTCAGCCCAAACAGAAATCCTAAAATCAGTGTAACTACAATCATGGTTTGTCGATTTATTATAAAGGTTTTTATGGCAGTATTGTCGGTTTTGAAGGCCTAAAGGTAAGATATGATTTTTTATTTCGTTCGTTTATAATTGTTTATTTTTTCGGTAGCTCATGCCTGCCTGACGGTAGGCAGGGAACTCGTCCCGATTACTCGGGACTCGTTTCATTCAAAATTGGTGTAAAGATATCTACCATTTTATCGAATGGTTTTTGAATTTGGGTTCCTGTAAGCGAGCTTAGATTTTTAGAAGATGATTAAACCACTAACAGTCTCTATTTTTTTTTCTGTCGTAAATAGCCTCCCATAATTCCAAATCCAAGCCCAAAAAATGCCCTGTCTTTGTTTAATAGTATGGTTGACGAAAGTGAAACACCAACAAAGCGGGAGAAAGGAAACTCTATTTTAGGATTTAAAATCAGGCTAACTGTTCCATACTCTTTTGAATCGTAAGTGTAATTAGGCCCCAAAAAACTTGAATTAGCACGTTGCCAGTTGGTTGGCTCGTCAATCATGGTATAGGCTAGCCCTCCTGAAATATTGTACCGGGTGGTTCTTCCACTTTGTGAGCGGATTATTTTTCCAAATAATACCTGGATGTTTCCCATACTTTCTACATCTGACAGCCCAAAAGTAAAAAGTGGAATAATTAATCCGGAGGAATAATCCGAAGGTTTTGATTTTGCTTCCCGGAAGTATCCCGAAATTCCTGCCTGGATAACATAGTCGTAGTTGAAAATATAATTCAGGTTAAAACTTCCGCCCACATAATTTCCGAAACTGAAATCTTCGCTTAAATAAAGAGCATTTTTCTCCCAGTCTTGCGCATTTAGCTGAAAGAAAAAGATGATGAAAACAACTGTGAGTATTGCTTTTTTCACGGTTTGATTGAATTTTGGTATTGAAATCAGGTACTAAAAATACTGATCATATTCGGAATACGGATGCTTATAAACAATGTTTCACATCAAGCTGTAAATTTGCCTGTTGCGATACTTTCCTTTTTATTTGGCTGAAATTCAGTATGGAAAAGCGAAAATGCATTCTGTAGCCGTTAATCCCTGTAACGTTTTAAAATGTCTCCGTAAGCATCAATACGGCGATCACGGAGGAAAGGCCAGATACGGCGAACATTTTCAGAGCGGCCCAAATCAATCTCAAGTACTTCTGTTTGTTCATATTCTGCTGAAAAACGGCGGATAATTTCTCCCTGCGGGCCGACGGCAAATGAGTTGCCCCAAAAAGTAATGCCTTTGCCAACACCCGAAGGATCGGGTTCAAAACCGGTGCGGTTTACACTAATTACGGGTAGTCCGTTTGCGACGGCATGTCCACGTTGCGCGATCATCCAGGCATCTAACTGGCGTGCTTTTTCTTCCTGTTTATCCGAAGGGTCCCAGCCAATAGCAGTGGGGTAGATCAGTATTTCTGCACCGGCCAGCGCCATCAGGCGGGCAGCTTCGGGATACCACTGGTCCCAGCAAACCAAAACGCCTAATTTCCCAACCGAAGTATGAATGGGATTAAACCCAAGATCGCCCGGTGTAAAATAGAATTTTTCATAAAAGGCCGGGTCGTCTGGAATGTGCATTTTGCGGTACTTCCCGGCTATCGAGCCATCTTTTTCGAAAACAACAGCAGTATTATGGTACAAGCCGGTGGCACGTTTTTCAAACAAAGAAGTAACAAGAACAACGCCTGTTTCTTTTGCTGCCCGCGCAAAGGCATCGGAATCGGGACCTGGAATCGGTTCGGCCAGGTCGAAAAGATCCACATCTTCTGTCTGACAGAAATACAAACTGGTGTGTAATTCCTGTAAAACCACCAGTTCGGCCCCCATTGAAGCACATTTTTTAATTTCCTCAATGCTTTTGTTGATGTTTTCTTCTTTATGTCTTGAACGTTCCTGTTGAATGATTCCTGTTTTTAATCTGCTCATGATCTTTTACTTTTTGCGGTTCAAAACTACCGGTTGCGGATATTGCATGGTTACACAGTGCAAGGACCCGTGCTGTTCGATCAGTATCCGGCAATTTACGGGAATAATTTCTCTTTCCGGAAATATTTTTGTGAAGATATCGACTGCTTTCTGATCCTGCGAAAGGCCGTAACCCGGAACCAAAACTGCCCCGTTTATAATCGTGAAATTGGCATAAGTTGCCGGCAGCCGCCTGCCTTCGTCGTCAAAACACGGATCGGCAAACGGGAGTTCCACCAGGTCATACTTTTCCCCATCTGCATTTGTAAACTGTTGCAGTTGATTTTTCATTTGTTGCAAAGCCTGGTAATGTTCGTCATCCGGATTATTACAGCCAACATATGCAATCGTATTTTGGTTGCAAAAGCGCGCTAATGTATCGATGTGCGAATCGGTGTCATCGCCGGTCAGAAAACCATGGTCGAGCCAGAGTACCTTTTTTGTACCTAGGTTTTGTTTTAGAATGCCTTCAATTTCTGCTTTTGAAAGCTGCGGGTTCCGGTTTTTCTCTAACAAACATTCTGTCGTTGTCAGGATTGTGCCATTGCCATCACTTTCAATTGAACCGCCTTCCAGCACAAAATCAAAGCTTTCCAATGCACTGTTTTGAATCAGTTTTTGTTCAAACAGTGTTTTGGTGATCTGATTATCCAGACCGGCTTCGAATTTTTTTCCCCAGCCGTTGAAAACATAATCCTGAACAGTTGCTTTTTCACCTTCTAAAACGGTAATTCCACCGTGATCGCGCGCCCAGGTATCGTTTGACGGAATTTCAGCAAAATAAATATTCGTGAAATCGGAAAAATAGCTTTTTATCCGTTCCACGCTGTTGCAAACCACTAAAACCGGTTGAAAACGTGCAGTAGCCTGAATAATGTTCACAAAGCATTCCGAGGCTTCACTTAATAAATAGTTCCAGTCACTGTCAGGATGGGGGAAGGTAAGCTGCAAAAATGCCTGTGGTTCCCACTCGGCAGGCAGGCGTAAATCAGTATATTGTTTTGTAGTCATTACTATCAACTGCTTTTGTGGCTTCAAAAATACAATTAAAGTGAAAACATAATCAAGAAGTCAATTATTTCGCAAGTAGCGGAAAATTTCCAATATAAGGCATTCACGGCGTGGCACAAAGCCACACCCAGGGCAAACGCATCTTATTTTAGCGCCATGCTTTAGCTTGGCGGTTTTATGAATACAAAGATATGCAGGCTTTAGCCGTTAATAAAATGTTAGAAGTGTTGGTATCCCTGGAATTTTAATGATTAATGGCTGAAGCCAACGGGTGTTTTATGTAAATGTAACCACCAAGCTAAAGCATGGTGCAAAAATCATAAATATGCATGTTGCTATCATTGAGGTAATTGATGATTTTCTATTCGTAATTTAGATGCGTTTGCCCTGAAGCCACACCGTGAATAAGCTCCCGAAACGAGAAAGCTGATTAAACGGGAAGAAAATTTATTATTGGATAATTCGAAGAATATTATGCTTCAAATTCTTTGAAAGTCTTTTTAATAATTCCGATGGCTTCCATCATCTGCTCTTCCGTTATCACTAATGGCGGTGTAAAGCGGATAATGTGCTCGTGTGTGGGTTTGGCAATCAACCCGTTTTCTTTTAGCGCCAGGCAAACATCCCAGGCGGTTTTTCCGTTGGTCGGTTTAATGGCCACGGCATTTAGCAAACCTTTTCCCCGCACAATTTCAATCATTTCCGATTTTATGGTTTTCATTTCATCCCGAAAAATTTTACCCAGACGTTCCGAATTTTCCACCAGTTTTTCTTCCTGCAAAACATTGAGTGCGGCAATGGCAACGCGTGCTGCAATGGGGTTTCCTCCATAGGTACTGCCGTGTTCACCGGGCTTAATGGTAAGCATAATCTCGTTGTCGGCCAAAACGCACGAAACCGGGTACATGCCTCCTGAGAGCGCTTTGCCAAGCACCAGAATATCCGGACGAACATTTTCGTGGTCGCAGGCTAACATTTTTCCTGTGCGTGCCAAACCGGTCTGTACTTCGTCGGCTACAAACAGTACGTTGTATTTTTTACACAATTCGGATGCTTTTTTTAGGTAACCATCTTCCGGAACATAAACGCCTGCCTCGGCCTGGATTGGTTCAACCAGGAACCCGGCCACATTTGGGTCTTTTAACTCTTTTTCAAGACGCTCAAGATCGTTGTACGGGATGTTTACAAAACCCGGGGTGTAAGGGCCGTAATCGTTGTAGGCATCCGGGTCGGACGACATGGAAATAATAGTAATAGTCCTTCCATGAAAATTTCCGTCGCAAACCACAATTTTAGCTTTATCTTTTGGAATCCCCTTTACTTTGTAAGCCCATTTCCGGATGAGTTTCAGGGCTGTTTCGTCGGCTTCGGCCCCCGAGTTCATCGGCAGCATTTTATCGTAACCAAATAGTTTGGTCATGTATTCTTCCCAGTCGCCCAGCACATTGTTGTAAAAGGCACGTGAGGTTAGCGCCAGTGTTTCAGCCTGGTCGGTAAGCGCTTTTACAATTTTGGGGTGACAATGTCCCTGGTTTACTGCCGAGTATGCAGCTAAAAAATCAAAATATTTTTTCCCTTCCACATCCCATACAAAAACTCCTTCTCCTTTTGCAAGAACTACAGGTAGCGGATGGTAATTATGTGCGCCAAACTTATCTTCTTTGGCCATGTACGCGTTTGATGTCAGTGTTGTCATTTCAATGGTTTTAAGTTTATGCAGAAATACAATTTTTGTATTGAAAAAACAATGAGAATTGCCTGTTAAAAAGCAGTGAGAAATTTCAGGCAAATTTGATTTCAGCCCGAATGTTATACCGATCCTGAGTAAATGCAGTTATTTCATAAAACGCACTAATAAAACTTCAATAAGGATAAAAAACAGCGCCAAAAGAATACATCCTTTCCAAAGTTGCTTCCCGTTTTGAATTTCGCTGAGCACTTCCGAAAAATTACGTTTTGTTTCGCGTACCAGGGTTGCGTTGTTTAGCTGGTTTTCTTCCAGAAGGGTTTCAATTTCGTTGGCGCTGAAATAACGAAGGTCCGATTCTTTCCGGTCGAAGTTAAAAGCTATGGAAGCCACTGCCGTCCCATCGTTTTCAATCAGGTAATGCCCGTCGCCAGTAATTTGGTCACCAAAGTCAATCCGTATTCCCTGTCCCGATGTGCTGACGGTTGGTATAATTTTATCCTGGTTTTTCCGGTTTACAATTTCCACCGGAGAATTCAGGTCGAGGCTGATGTTCCGCGGGAGATAGTAAAAGGTATTTTTCCCAACTGTAAATGAAATTTGCTGTTTGGGAAGGCTGTTCAAAACCATGTTGTAAATGGTGGGGACAAACAATATATCGCGTGCAAACGCTTCGTTTTCGTTATTTAGAGGGAAACTGAAAGTCCAGACTTTTCCGTTTTCAACATTCAATTGCGACAATGCCTTGTCTCCGTTTTGAAAAGCTAAAAGATTTTGTTCGTCAGTGCGGGTGGTTGATTCAAAACGTAAATGGCCTTTAATCACCGGCAGTATCGGATTTTGCTCTCTTTTTTTGAAAACATCGGTATAAAAAGTATTCTCAAATTCAATGTTTGCTATTTCCTGTGTGGTTGAATCGGTTCCGGTTATCCGGTTGGCATTAAAGCGCGAAAGCAAATTATTGAGCAATGCTGAGTTCGAATTCAGCTTAGGGAAAAGAACCACCGAAGAACCGTTTTTTACCACGGTTTCCAGTTCATTTAAAAATCCGCTGGAAAAATTTTCGAGGTTGACCAGAAAGATGGTATTGAATTCGTTCAGGCGGTTTACCTGTAAACTTTGTTCATTCATTTTTTCGAGAATCACATAATCGTCGTTTTCAAACAAAGCATCGAGATAGGAGAGGCCTTCCTGAGATTTTTTTGAGTTGTTATAAATAGCCAGCGCTTTCAGGTTGCGTTCCACATTGTAACTAATGTACCAGTTATTGTCGTGGGTAAACGGGTAATCAGTTATTTCAATCCGCCCTAATTGCAAGCCGCTTGTGTTGTTGGTGTATTTCAGGCTGGCAACAATGTCGTTTTGGGCTTCTACCGAAAAATTGGTAATCGATTTCAGCGAGTCGTTCAGGTAGAGTTTCAGTGGGAGGTTCTGGTAGTCCTGTCCCGAACTGTTTTTTATCCTGACCAGCACATTTTCTTCCTGCCCCAGGCGATGGGCCGGAACTTCCACCCAGCACGAATCGATGTAAAGATTGGCTACTTCGTTGGGGACCAGCGGTAAGTAGTAGCTAAAAATACTTTTGTCAGAAAAATTTCCGACATCGGTAACCGAACGCTGAAAATCGGAAATGTAGTACAGGTTTTTATCTGATTTTGTCCCGTCGTCATTTTGCTCGTTGACAAAACGGTTGTATATCAGCGAAAAAGGGACAACATTGGGTGAAGGCTGAACTTCTGAAACTTCGCGGATAAACTGCTCGCGGTTTAAGTCGTGCTGATGTTTGGGTTTTAAATCGTTGGTAAACAGCCTGAATTTTGTTCCGGCAGGGTAGGCCAGGCAAATTTCGAGCGCTTTGTTCCGCGCCACTTCCAGTAATTGCCCCTGTTCTGAAAGCGCATTCATACTAAACGAATTATCGATGTAAACTGCAACGGTTTGCCGCATATGGTTTTGCGCATTTTTATTTGCCGGAATGTAAGGCTGTGCAAAAGCCAGAACAAGAAAAACGATGGCAAGGATACGTGCGGCCAGTATAAGTAATTGCTTGAGGCGCGATTTCTTTTTGGATTCCTTTTTAATGTCTTTCAGAAAATCAACATGGCTGAAATAAACGGTTTTGTGCCTTTTAAAACTAAAAAGGTGGATAATAATTGGAATGGCAACGGCCAGCAATGCAAACAGGAAGGATGGAAACAAAAACTTCATATAAAAATTGATGTTCAGAAGTCGGAGCGCCGAAGTCTGAGGTTTATGTATTTATTGTTTGTCTCTAAAAATAGCGATTTCTTTTTCTCCGGTAGATTTAATATATCCACGGAACATTCCACTGGTATTAAATTCCATGGCTACATTTCCTTGTTGATCAACACCAATAACACCTCCGGTGCCTCCCATGTTTGAGAGTTTGCTTATTTCTTCCCGGCAGGCATCAGTCAGGCTTCTGTTTTTGTATTCCATTATTGCCGAAATATCCCTTGCAAACCCGAGGCGGATGTAAAACTCACCGTGGCCGGTACACGATACCGCACAGGTTTTGTTATTGGCATATGTTCCTGCTCCAATAATGGGGGAGTCGCCAATTCTGCCGTAACGTTTATTGGTCATTCCTCCGGTGGATGTACCGGCACACAAATTTCCGTAACTGTCTAGAACTACACAACCCACTGTTCCTATATTGTCTTTGTTGGTTCTTTCCCGCTCTTTTTTCAATAATTGTTGAAGTGATTGGTAACGTTTTTCGGTGTAGAAATATTTGTTGGGTACCATTTCAAGTCCCTGTTCTTTTGCAAATTCCGAAGCACCGGTACCACTTAACATTACATGCTCCGAATGTTCCATAACTGCGCGTGCTGCATTTATCGGGTTTTTAATGTCGCGTACTCCGGCCACTGCTCCTGCATTTAGTATTTTCCCTTCCATAATGGAAGCATCCAGTTCATTGATTTTATCGTGAGAAAAAACAGCTCCTTTACCGGCGTTAAATAGAGGCGAGTCTTCCATTATGTTGATCACTTTTACAACTACATCGGTTGCACTTGCGCCATCTTCAAGCATGCGGCTACCTAATTCAAGTGCCTCATTTAATTTGGCTTTGTATTCGTTGCACAAAGCTTCATTCATTTTATCTTTCGACAAAACACCGGCACCTCCATGAATAACGATTGTATATTTCTTTTGCGCGAATCCTGAAAAGGATAGAGCCAGAAAGACAGCAAATAAAATTGTGCAAAGTCTCATTTCAACAGCATTAATGATTTACAAAAATGACATAATAATGCCGATTTTAAAATAAATCACTTCCGAAAAATTACGAGACCTGGATACGAAGAAACCGTGATAAGATTATGCCTGAATTCCGCAGCAGTGAGAATTAGTCAATTATGTGCCTGTGTTCATCCGATTCCAGAATATTCACTTTAACAAGAAAAAATAATAAAAGCAAAACTATTGCAATAGAAGTAAATACAATTGCTTTATACAGCGTCATGTTATCTGATGCCATTGGAAAAAACACCACGGCAAGAATACAGCAAAGCAAAATTATCACAACTGCCCAACTACGATACCTGTTACTTTTCATCCCTTTGTCCCAATCTTTGTTTTGACAGGTATTCCCACAGAATTTGGAATACACCATCGGTTAATAACATTCTGTTTGTGTCAAGAACATTATCAATGATTATCTCATCTTTAAAAAAAAATTAAAAACTGTCCCTTAGCGGCAATATACAATAAATTAGAGATATGAAGCAAGAGGATTGGTGGAATTGTTTCTTTTTTTATGGTGAATAGAAATTAGCTCATTACTCACTCATCATTATCCGGCTCTTCTTTTTCTTGCTTATCTTCAAGTATAGTCATACCTGGTACAAGTTTTATCCGGTTTATTGACGAAGTGTAAATCTCTAACAACTCGTCGTCGTCATTTTTTGGGGTGGTACTAAAATATAAGGAAACCTCTAAAAATTAAAAATCTACCAATCAGCCTATTATAATAGTAAATAGTATCTTAGGAGCATATTCTTATACAATGAGGACAAGATACAAAGCAACAGGGACAAACA
>JBKEDN010000135.1:0-8299 GCA_047975435.1 Draconibacterium sp.
TGTTACCGTTTCAACCGGAGCAACATGAAGGATGGCATCTTTGACAACCTTCTGCGCAGGATGGTCAAAGCAGAGCCGTTGCCGTACAAAATTTATTGCTTAAATGCCTAATTCAATAATAATAAAAAGAATCGTATAAAACATCACACACTCCAAGTGTATCGTACACTTCTGCTTTTCGATTTCAATTGCTCCTTTTATTGCTATTTCAAAAAGAATGTTTTTGTGCCCACTGCCGAAACAAAATGTGCTCCTTTATTCAAAAAGGAAAAAGCAACTGCGGCATTTGCAGCCGGCCCCCCCACCAGAATATCGGGATTATTACATTTTACTTTAACATTGCGTTGGGGAAATCATCGACAAAATATTGAATATCGATGGTGGTTAATCCGAAAAAAAGTCCCTTGTAAATCATAAAAAAAGCTGCCAGATTTCTGACAGCTAAAATATCATTTTAAATTTTCGGATCATCGAAAAGCAGCATGTGCCGCCCTAA
The DNA here is from genome assembly GCA_047975435.1 of Draconibacterium sp. GTDB lineage: Bacteria > Bacteroidota > Bacteroidia > Bacteroidales > Prolixibacteraceae > Draconibacterium. Next base: position 497 of record JBKEDN010000135.1, read on the forward strand.
CCGACCGTAAATTTAACCATTAGGTATTCATTGCTCCGCAAACGGTAATTACCTGTCCGCTTACATACGACGAAAGTTCGGAAGCCAGGAAAGTAGCTACTCCGGCCACTTCTTCGGGAGTTCCGCCACGTTTCATCGGGATTGATTCTTCCCAGGCTTTACGTGCCTCTTCCGGAATTTTACCTGTCATTTCGGTAATAATAAATCCGGGTGCGATGGCGTTTGAACGAATCCCGCGGGAACCCAGTTCGCGCGCTACCGATTTGGTAAAGCCAATAATTCCGGCTTTCGATGCCGAGTAGTTGGCCTGCCCCGCATTTCCGCTTACGCCAACCACCGAACTCAGGTTAATAATCGATCCGCTGCGTTGTTTTAACATGGTGCGCTGGGCCGCTTTTGTAAAATTAAAAACCGATTTCAGGTTTACGTTAATTACCGCATCCCATTGTTCTTCGGTCATGCGCATCAACAGTGTATCTTTTGTAATTCCGGCATTGTTTACCAGAGCATCAATACGTCCGAAATCCTTCACAATTTCGGTAACCACTTTATCGGTATCTTCAAAATTACTGGCATCAGAAGCGTATCCTTTGGCTTGCACACCAAGCTCTTTTAATTCGGCTTCAGTTGCTTTCATATTATCGTCGTTAAACAAATCGGTAAAGGCAATGTTGCAACCTTCCTGCGCAAATTTAACGGCAATAGCTTTTCCAATTCCACGCGATGCTCCGGTGATTATCGCTGTTTTTCCTTCGAGTAGTTTCATTCTATATTAATTTTATGAAATTTGCTTTTCAAGTCAGTTCGCAAATATAAACGATATTATGCTGTATTTAAATTTGCTGCTTTCATTTTGACAAAAACACCTGCACAAACCCTGATTTATGTTTAAAGTTCAAACTTTTGGTTGAAAAGTTCAAAACAACTGTTTAGCCAGTTTTTCCAATACTTCCGATGCTTTTCCTTTTAGGTGAATATCGGTAATCTGCCGTGTAAACAAGGTTTCTTCAGGATTAATTTCAATAATAGTTGCCCCCTGCTGTTTTGCGGTTCGCGGCACAAACGAGGCCGGTGTAACTTCGCCTGTTGAACCGATGATCACGCAAACTTCAGCCTTTTCGGCCGCTTCGAATGAGTTGGCGTATGCCTCCTGCGGGATACCTTCGCCAAAGAAAATAAAGTCGGGTTTCAGAATTTCACCGTCATCCGGGCAACGGGGCGGTAATTCTTGTAAATCAACATTCGACACTTTATAAACCTTTTCGCACTTCGGGCATTTCAGCTTTTTCGAATTTCCATGAAACTCGTGTACAGTGCGGCTTCCCGCTTCATAATGCAGGTTGTCGATATTTTGGGTGATCACCGCCTGCAACATTCCACGCTTTTCCATTTCGGCTAAAACTTCATGCGCTTTATTGGGTTGGGCATCGGCAAAAAAATCGTAGAAAATCTCGCGGATATACACCCAGCACTCGGCCGCATTATCGTAAAAATAGCCGAGGTCAAGCACCTTCGGATCGTATTTATTCCATAAACCGTGCTCGCCCCGAAACGGAGGAACGCCACTCTCCACCGAGATTCCTGCTCCGGTGAATGCGATTGTCGATTTCGACGCTTTAATACGTTTTGCCGTTTCCTGTAATAGTAGCTCCATAGTTTGTGTAAATTCAAAGAATTAAAATTATGAATTATCTTTGCGAAAACAAATTTCAGATGCTCGATCAATCTACTATTTGCGCCATTTCTACTTCGCCCGGAATCGGGGCCATTGCAGTTATCCGCTTGTCGGGAAGCGAGGCCATTTTAATTGCCGATAAAGTTTTTCGCAGTCCAAAAGCCGGAAAATTGCTGACTGACCAGAAAGCAAACACGCTGCATTTCGGTCAGCTGGTTTTTAACAACGAAGTTATCGACGAAGTGGTGGTTGCGCTGTTTAGGGCTTCCCACTCTTTTACCGGCGAAAACAGTGTTGAAATTTCGTGCCACGGTTCCACTTACATTCAGCAACGAATTCTTGAAGTGTTGATTGAAAACGGTGCGCGAATGGCATTGCCCGGCGAATTTACACAACGTGCATTTCTGAACGGGAAAATGGATTTGTCGCAGGCCGAAGCCGTGGCCGATGTAATTGCCTCGTCGAATGCGGCGGCACACAAACTGGCTATCAACCAGATGCGTGGAGGTTTTTCTAAAGAAATTGGTGCATTGCGCGAACAACTCCTGCATTTTACAGCCATGGTTGAACTGGAGCTCGATTTTAGTGAAGAAGACGTAGAATTTGCCGACAGAAGAGCACTCCGAAACCTGACAGAAAGAATTGAAGTTTTGTTGCGCTCCCTGAAGGATTCGTTCCGTTTGGGGAATGCTATCAAAAACGGGATTCCGGTGGCAATTGTCGGCGAAACCAATGTTGGAAAATCCACCCTCCTAAATGCGTTGCTGAACGAAGATAAAGCGATTGTGTCCGACATTCATGGTACTACCCGTGACGTGATTGAAGATGTGGTAAATATTCACGGCACTGCCTTTCGTTTTTTTGATACAGCGGGAATCCGTGAAACTGAAGATCAAATAGAAAACCTGGGCATTGAACGCAGCTATAGTAAACTGGAACAAGCTTCGGTGGTTTTGCTTGTGGTTGACATGAATAATCCGTATGAACTGGTAAAAAGCCGGATCGACAAAATACGTGAACGGATTTCTGATGGTCAACTCTTGATTATTGTAGCGAATAAAATCGACTCAGGCTTGCAGGAAACGATCCAACAACTTGAAGTTCTTGATTTGACAGATAATGAGAAACTGGTTTTTATTGCCGCCAAAGAGCGGAAAAATCTAGATGACCTGATCGATCACATGCAGCATGCCATTAATCTGAATGCTGTCGAACAGCAAGATGTAATTGTTACCAATGCCCGCCACTACGAAATTTTGAAAAACGCGCACGAAGCTATTATGCGGGTGCTGAATGGATTAGATCAACAAATCCCCGGAGACTTGCTATCGCAGGATATTCGCGAATGCCTTCATTATCTATCAGAAATTACCGGTGAGATATCTAATCATGAAGTTTTGGGACATATTTTTAAGAATTTCTGTATCGGAAAGTAAATTAGGTAAATAATGGAAATTAAAGGAAAACAAATAATTATATATCAATATAATACTGAAATATACGGTTAATTTATTTTTCCATTTTTTACTATTTTATTCCTTTATTTTACCTTATATTTACAACTAATAACTCAAAAGTTGTAAAAAATGAAAATTAGCATCAGGAAAAGGAAATTAAAGGATGGCCGTACCAGTTTATTTCTGGAATACTACAAAGGTTATAGTAAAGGCTCCGATGGAAAAATAAAGCACAACCGTGAGTTTGAAAACTTGGAACTGTATCTCTTCAATAATCCCAAAAATGCAAAACAAAAATCGGGAAACAAGGAAGCTTTAATCTTAGCTGAAAAAATACTAATTCAACGTCAGGCTGATTACAACGCTGAAAAATTCGGATTTCGAAATTCGAATAAAATCAATCTAAATTTTATCGAGTATTTCAAAACAATGACAGACGAGCGATTTAATAGTAAAGGGAATCACGACAATTGGAGGAGTACTTACAATAAATTAGTCGATTTCTTTGGTGAAAGAATCTCGTTTAGGGATTTCAATGTCGAAAAATTAAAGTCTTTCAAAGACTATCTGGAAAATTCTGCCATAACTCCTCAAGGAAAACCACTGTCAGCTAATACAAAACAATCCTATTTTTCAAAAGTAATTGCAGCATTCAATCAAGCTTATAAAGAGCGAATTATCATAGAGAATCCCGGAGATTTTGTAAAAGGTTTTCCAACAGTAGAAGTTGAACGCCCCTACCTCACTCAAAGTGAAGTACAAAAACTGGCTTTAGCTGAATGTCGAGTTCCGGAGCTAAAAAAAGCTTTTCTTTTCGCGTGCTTAACCGGGCTTAGATATTCTGATTTGGAAAAGTTAAAATGGAAGGAAATTCGGGAAAATGAAGATGAACTTCGCATAGTCTTTACCCAGAAAAAGACAGATGGCCTTGAATACCTGTATTTCAGCAAAAATGCAAGAGAGATTATTGGAGAACGACAAGCCCCAGAAGAGAGGGTGTTTCAGGAGCTGCGCTATTCAGCCCAAACCTCAACTATTTTGATGAAATGGGCATATAAAGCCGGTGTTCACAAAGAGTTTACTTTTCATTCAAGTAGGCATACAAATGCCGTTTTGATGCTCGAAAATGGTGCAGACATTTACACCGTTTCTAAGAGGTTAGGTCATAAAGAACTCCGCACAACTGAAATTTATGCTAAAATCGTTGATAAAAAACAAAAGGAGGCTGCAAACATTATTCCTTACATTAACCTATCATTATGAATCAAAGAACCATTAATTTCATTTTTATTATAGCATTCGCATATCCTGCCTTTAAATTTATTTATCGGTATGTAATTCAACAACTTTTATCAATTGTCAAAAACAAAAGCTTCGCTTGGGATAAAGACATTGATAAACCACGTCTATGGTTCTACTTTGGTTTTACCCTATTGGCAGGAATAATGTGGTATATACTCATTTTTCAGATAATACCTAACACTGGAAAAAGCAGTGATAAGCAAACAGGCGGCTCATTCCGGCCTAACGCTTTCGGAATATATCCGAAGGGCTGCGCTCCGGCAACGTATAAGCTATAAGCTTAGCGAAGAAGAACTGAAACAATACAAGGAACTACACAAATACAAACGTAATTTTGAACTGATTTCAAATATGTATAAAAACCGTGATCCCCATATTGTTGACATGGTTAAGGAAACAGCAAGAACTATAGAAATTCACCTGAAAAAATTTACGAAATGATAGGAAAAGCAAACAGCATATCGCATACACATAACGCTTTAAATTATGCCGAAAACAAATTAAAAGCAGAAATGATTGACAAACATTTTATAAGCGGGAACAATGCCCTTGAAATTGAAAATGGATTTAAGATGTGCCAGAACCTAAACGGAAGGTGCAAAAACAACACACTTGCCATTGTTATTTCGCCCGAACCATCAGAAGGGCAAAAGCTAAACGATAACGATTTTCGGATTATAGCAGCAAAGTTTTTAAAACAAATGAAGCTTGAAGACCATCAGGCGGTAATCTACAAACACCGTGATACCAAACATACGCATTTGCATATTTACGCTAACCGTATCGGGTTTGACGGAAAAGCAGCGAAAGACAATTTTATCGGGAAAAAGGCTCAGTTACATGCCCGGAAAATTGCACAAGAAATGGGCTTGACTACTGCCCTTGAAGTTCAACAATTAAAAGAATTTCAAACCAAAGAGACACGGACAGAAATTGCCCGAAGAATGGAGCAGCTGATAAAAGACCACAAGCCACGAAATTTTAATGAATTTACCGACCTATGCAAAAGCAGCCAGATTGAAATTAAAACAAGTACCAACAAAGCTACCGGGAAAGTGCAAGGTTATCGGGTGGAGTTTCATGGCGATAGTTTTAAGGCTTCCGAAATAAACCGCAACCTATCCTATTCCAAATTGGTTAAACGTCTGTCGCAAATACACGAAGTTCCGAAACCGGGGAAACCGGATAAGGTTCTAAGCATCAGGAAATTCATCAAAATATAAATCTATAAGTTATACCAACATGAATCAAAAAAGGCATAACATTGGCACAATTGCCGAAATTCTCATTGACAAACTCGATGAAATTCAGAAACATACCGAAAGGTTGGAAAAAGTTGCCCAGAGAGCTGAAAAAACAATTTTGCAAGTTGACACCACCAGTTGTTAGCTGAACAAAAGCAGGAACAGGAATCGTTGCTATTTCAAATTAAGGAGTTAACACGGAAAAGTAAAAGCCGGTTGCCAAATCATCTTTTATATTTGGTTATTGGTGTATTGATATTAGCAGTTTTGGCATTGGGAGTTTGTTATTTTCAGGTAAAACCATAATCAAATTTCGGAATTCTTATATTCATCATAATCTATGAAAACCAATTTTCCGTTTTTATTGGCTTGTACAACTAATTTTCTTTCCAAAAGCAAATAGGTTCTAAATTCCGATAATTCTGCCCCCTCAATGGCACACGAATGCCGGGTAATGGAGTATAGTTTCCATTTTTCACGGTTCTCAACTTTGAAACGCTGGAAATCTGTCCAAAGTTGTTTTAACCGTTTTATTCCCTCCGGGTTGTTCTTTATAATTTGATCTTTGTTCATAATTGCCTTTTCAAAACGCTGTAAATACAACAAATTACAAATAGAGAAAAATTTTGCGAAGATAGAGAGTTAACTTTAGTTATTTAACACATAATCAATCAGGTTGGTTTTATCAACATATACTGTTGACTGTCCTTCCATTGGCTCATCAAGTGTAAATTCGGGATGTTCAAAATCGCCATAAACCTGAAAGTAACTTTGTTTATTGTTGAGATGTAATGTACTGTCAATATTCTGAATAGTGGTGGTAAAGCTGTGATCGTTATGTACTGTTACCATCAACTTTTGGCCGGGCTTTACAAATTTTAATTTATTATATGGGATTCTTATTACATAATGTATATTGTTGTTCTCATTGCTCAGTTTAGCAGTTGAATCAATAGTCCGGACAAATTTAATAAAATATGCCCCGGCAAACAGTGCCATAAATACAATAAAAATAACCGCAATCCCTATCCGTATAATCCGTGAGGGTATTTGTCCAATAACATTACGGACTTTCTCGCTTCGCAACTCTATGTTATTGTTATTTTCACTCATAATCTTAGTTTCCAAGCTCCAATTGATTTTTTATCAAATGGTAATACTTTCCTTTTAAGGCAGTTAATTCGATATGTGTTCCTTGCTCTGCTATTGTTCCTTTATCCAGCACAATAATCTGATCGGCATTTTTTACTGTACTTAACCTATGTGCTACCACAACTACAGTTTTACCCTTATAGAATGCTTGCAGGTTTTCCAATATCGTTTTTCATTGTTCGCATCGAGGGCGTTTGTAGCTTCGTCCAGAAATAAAAAATCGGGGTTTTTATATACTGCCCTTGCTATGAGTATTCGTTGGCGTTGCCCCTGGCTTATCCCTTGTCCTTCCTGCCCGATAGCAGTATTGTAGCCTAAAGGCATTTGACTGACGAACTCGTGAATACATGCGGTTTCGGCTGCGTGTTGCAACCGAGTAGTGTCAACATTTGTATCGGATGTGGTGATATTTTTGGCAATAGATTCCGAAAAAATGTAACCATCTTGCATAACTGCCCCACATTGGCTGCGCCACCATTCTGGGTTAAATTTTTCAAGTGGCTGATTGCCAGCTTGTATCTTGCCTTCCTGAGGTGTATAATAACCTAACAATAATTTTACAAGTGTTGTCTTTCCGCTTCCGCTGGCTCCGACTATGGCCGTGGTTTTGCCATGTGGAATGATAAGGTTTATATGGTGCAGCACTTTTTTGTTAAGGGCATTTTCGTAACCAAATGAAACATCATCTAATTCAATATCGTTATGGGCAAATTGTTTTGCCGTTGTAATGGTTTTCTCTCCGGTATCTTCATCCGGTTTTTGGTGTATTTCGCTCATCCGGTCGAGACTAATACTAACGTCTTGCCACTGATAAATAAAATTCATTATTTGTTCCACCGGACTATTGAGCTGACCTTTACATTTAACTAAATTTGTTCTTAATACACGCTTCGTGATATGAAGAATATCTATAGAATAACATCCCAGTTTTCCTGTTAAACAGAAGTTTATTGAGTTAGAATAGGATATCATC
>JBKEDN010000140.1:0-19980 GCA_047975435.1 Draconibacterium sp.
AACTGTTTGTCCCTGTTGCTTTGTATCTTGTCCTCATTGTATAAGAATATGCTCCTAAGATACTATTTACTATTATAATAGGCTGATTGGTAGATTTTTAATTTTTAGAGGTTTCCTAATGTATTTTGAATGAGATTCTGCTACAGAAAACACAGCGTCTGAGCATTTGTATTTACGGGCTTCTTCGACTAAAATATCGGCAACAAATAGGTTTTTAACGGTCATAAAATCCATTTCCAGAAATTCAGCAAGTTTTTCAAGATTTGCAAATGGGAATTTTTTATGTCCATTTTCAATTTTACTTATATCAGTCATAATAATCCCGAACTGTTGCCCGAAATCACTTTGGTTTAAGCTTCGCTTGTTCCTTTCACTTCTTATAAATTCCCCAAAAGTTGCCATTTATAATACTTGTCGTTTTTAACCTTGCCTACAATCTGGCAAGTTACAATAAAATCAAACAAGTATATTGTTTTTTTATAGAATTTTCAAAAAGCTAGTTGACATTAGGTACTCCCTAATTTACGTTTGCATTTGCAGTAACAAAATATCTCATACTCATTATTCTACAGAAGTAATCATTTTGTTTTAAACGCATTCTGTAAATCTTCATCCGGTTTAATGATGTTGTAGTTCTCCCAATATTTCTCATCAAACTGCCCAAGCTTTTCCACAAAAACATCGTCGCGGGAAAAACGCTCGTCGCTCGGAAAACGTTTTAATTCGGTAGCCTGAATATCTGTAATCAACAAATCGGAAATACTGTGAAACTCGCTGTTTAGCTTATCGCGCTTGCTTCGTATTTTGAATTTTACGGATGCCCTGGCCGTTGAAAGATGCCATTTCCCCTGGTAAAGCTGATAGTTTACGCTGTATTCAACATACGTTGGGCGTGCCTTTACTTTTGGGGGCTTTTTACGAATCATAATTGATGCGGCTTCTTTCAGGCTGCTTTTGTTAAACTGAAAACGGGCATGAACAATGGCAAAACTTTCGCGGTGAACGTACAATTCGCCTGTATAACCCGGAAAAACATCATCCGCAACCGGAGAAAACGTTAATACATAAACCGGTTCGTCGTGGAACCAAATTACCTTGGAAACCTCGTATTTGAAACTGTGTTCCGACTTTTTGTCGATAAAGTTCTCAACGGTTTTTACCACATCCAGCTGAATAATGGTAAAAGGGCCTCCCTGTAATTTAAAATTTAACCAGCGAAAAGGTTGTACATCCGGGCTTTTTCTGCCTTTTATCAGGCGCACCAAATCTGTTCTGAAAGTAGTTGTATAAGGCGATTTTAGAATTTCGAGTACAGCTTCCGAAACATTTATGTAATTGTCGTCTTGTTTTACCGTTTCCCGGTAAAAAGCGGTCATTAAACGAGGATGTTCAGTGTAGTTCTTTTCCCGATTATTACGAATGTTTTCGAGTAGCTTTTGAGGAGAAATTGCCGTTACAGTTACTTCTTTTAAGCGGATGGATACAGGTTTCAGAATAAAAAGATCCTCGTCGAGCAATTTGAAAGCCGGGAGCAAAATCTGGTTGTAGCCCATACTGGAGATCACCACAGTATCATTGATATTGTTCGGATGAAGTTTTAACAAAAAATCGCCATCTGTATTCGAAATTGTTCCGATGGGTTTGTTAAAAACCGACACCGAAGCATATGGAACCGGCTTCCCTTTGCGGTCTTCCACCAGTTTGCCGCTCAAAAAAAAGTATTTCACCTTAATGCTGTCCGTTGGAGCTGAAATGCCTCCTGGATTCACTTTTTTTAGTGAAATAATTACCTGGTTCTCACGCTCAATAAGGCTGTATTTTTTGGGGTCGAACAATTGATTCAATACAATAAAAAGCGATTTATTTTCAGCCTCCACCGAGCAGTTTGTTTCTGAATTTACAATGGAAGCATCGTAGGAGAAATAAACACCGGCTTGCCAGCTGATTTGTGCCAAAATGTATTCGAGCGGCTGGTTTTGGATGCGAAGCGTAACCCGCCGTTCAAAAACGGAACCATCCTGCTGCTGGCCTTTCACCGGGAAAGTCAGCAACAGGATGGCAACTAATATGGCTACTTGTTTATGTGGGTGCATGTATTAAAACATCCTTTTTAGCTCAAACGAAGTTTTTAGCTCCTCTCCATTACGCAATACCTTAATACGTATTTTTTTGTTTTCCTTGCTTTGAAGCAGTAAGTTGATATCATTTAGCTCCATCGACCGGTTGCTGTTGTTGTTGATCGACAGAATCTGATCGTTTTCCTGAAGTCCGGCATTAAAAGCAGGAGAGTCTTTTGTAATGTCGGCAATGGTAAAAACGGGTAATCCGGGCATCGGGTTAATGACTTCCATTCCACTCATGTTGTAGTTGAAGTCTTCTTTTACCCGCGAAGTCGGACGCAGTGTTAACCTGCTGTTGCGGTAATCAACCGTTACCCGGAACCTGCGTAGTATTTCTGCACCTATTGTGCCGTTGCGGTTGTTGGTAGAAATAAGCTGTTCCATTATTTCCGAGTCGGGAAATGCAGCAATCGGGTGTGGCATTAAAAGTGGCCCTACCCAAATGGCATCTATTCTTCCTTTTGTGCCGTACAGGTCGCCACTCAATCCTCGGCCAAGAAAGGTTTCAACATGTTTTTGAGGCAGTTTAATTCGTTCGTCCGATTTTTCTGAAAGCCACAATGCGTCGCTGGCACCAGTGTCAACCAGTAACTTAACAGGAACGTCAGTCAGTTCGTCGGTAACAATGGTCGTACGTACAAAAGGTTTGTTTCCGTCGAAGTGCAAAGGCATGATAATATCCTTTCGCCGGTCGCGGTATTTGTAGTATTCAGGTTTATACAGTACCAGTTTTTCATCGGTGTAATCAATTTCCACCACATAATCTTTAAAAAGGTTAAAGCCAATTAAGCCATGAACGGGGATTCCGAGCATATGCGAAATCTGGAAATCTTCATCAATAATCATTTGCACCTCCTGGTTTCTTGCGGTGAGTCCGTCAATGTGCATTGTGTTTCCACCCGAGCGGTAGGCTGTCAGGCCTTCGCCATCGTCAAGGCCTTTCACTTTCACCGGCATCATATAATTCAGGTTTAGTTTGTTTACAAACGGAAGTTCGGTTATAATCGGGAAACGTACACCGGTGTCGAGAATAAAGTTCAGCGTGTCAGAATCGTTGATGTTTACCGGAATAATAATCAGGTTACTGGCCGATTTAAATTTGATGGTGATGTGCTTATCCCGCGGATCATCGAATAAAAAACCACGGTTGTTGGAAAAAAACTGCTGTGTGTTGTTTTCAAAATCCAAACTTTTATCGAGCGGCACATAATCGCGTACTACAAGCAAATTATCTTCAATCTCGAAAAGCAGGTAAAAATCGCTCATCAGTTTGTCGAGTACGTATTTAATGGGTTTGTTCGAAATGTTCAGGCTGATTTTTTTGTCGGCTACCAACTCCGAATTGTAAGAGTAGTCGATTTTCAGGTACTCGCATATCTTTTCAATAACACTTGAAAGTGGCTCGTCTTCGGCAAAAATTGAGATATTTTGATCGAGTGCCTGGCTTTTCTCATCCTGTGCTTTTAGCTGGCCGGGTATTCCGGTCAATGTAATCCCGATGAGGAGGATGAGGATTCGTATTTTATTCAAAATTGTTTTCATTGCTCATTCGTTTTACTGGTCGTTTTTACGGCCCGCAAGCGTGTAATGTTCGTTTTCGCCACTGAGTTCGAGATGGAATGTGAGCCGTATAACTTCCAGCACAAAATCAGCGGGTTTCCGGTCGAAATGACCTTCGTACAACAAATCGTTTAATTCAGGTTCAGCAAGGTCTATCGTAATGTGGTAAGTTTTTTCCAAACAACGGATTACTTCGCTTAACGGAACCTTGTTAAAAATGAGATCGTGTGTCTTCCACGACAGAAAATTTGGATCGGCATTCACCGATTTTTCCAGTGTTTTGTTTTGGTTGAAAAAAGTTCCCTTCTCTCCCGGAACCAAAAAGACTTCTGTCGTTTCAGTTTGTTTTTCAGTGTTTTTGCCGATCACCTGCACTTTGCCGGTTTCAACAATTACTTCCACGGTTTCATCTCCCGGATACGCACTCACATTAAAAGAGGTACCTAAAACTTTCACCCGGGTCTCGCCGGCATTAATTACAAAGGGTTTTTCAGGATTGGGCTTTACATTAAAAAATGCTTCACCTTCGATGTTTACTTCACGAACGTTGCCTTTGAATTTTTTCGGAAACGTAAGTTTGGAGTTGCTGTTCAGGGCAATCACCGAACCATCGGGTAAAACATACTGTTGCAAAACCTGGTTTTCGCCCGAAATTACCTCGTTGTAAACAGCCGGAACCTGGTTTCTGAAACCAATGTAATATCCAACATATCCCAGTAAAAGAGCCACCACCAGTATCGCAGCATATTTGTAAAATGTTGCAATTCCCTCCTTCCTTTTTTTCTGAATTGATACCACTGTGCCTTTTGTTGGGATAAATTGTGTATGAACATTTTTCCAGGCAGCATCCGTGTCAAATCGCTTTCCCTGGTAGTATGAGTCGATTTTCGAGAGCATCTTTCTGCTCTGTTCCCATTCTGCCCGGTTTCCTTCCGATTGGTTTAACCAGGCTTCCAACTTCACTTTTTCCCGGTTGTTTGCTTCGCCAAGCAGCTGTTTGCTTAGTAACTCCCGGTACTGATTTTCGATGTTCTCCATTTTTCTCATCTCATTTAAATGACAATGCACAATGATTTTACCCCTAAGCTATTTTTTACAAAAAGGCACAAAAAGAAATAGGAAGGTGTTGTATTGTTTTAGTTTTTTGCGTAGTGTTTTGATAGCCAGGCTTATTTGGGTTTCTACGGTTTTAACTGAAATATTCAATCTATCGGCAATTTCGCGGTATTTTAACCCTTCTTCGCGACTCAGACGAAATATTTCGCGACGCTTCTCCGGGAGTTCATTAATGCTTTTTTCGATGGCGAGCTCCAGATCTATTTCCAGGAAATGATCTTTGTAATCATTCTCTTCCGCTTCAGCAATCGCCTGTTGTGCGTGTTTCAATTTAATTTGTTCGTGTTTAATTACGTTGATGCAAAGATTTTTCACTGCACGGAACAGGTAGTTTTTAACAGAAGTTTCAATGGTAAATCCTTCACGACGATCCCAAAGTTTTACAAAGAAGTCCTGAACAACCTCTTCGGCCATTTCATCATCCCTTAATATTCCGGTGGCAAAAAGGCACATTGGGCGGTAGTTTTGGCGGAATAGTTTTTCAAAAGCCAACTCGTTCCCGGATCTGATTTTATCCACCAGTATTTTTTCTTCGTTCAGGTTCATTTCCTATTGTTCAATCACTTGAAGCTAAGTTAGAAAAAAGAAATTCGAAGTAAAAGAATTTGGGTTATGTTAAAAAACGCTGATTTTGTCAAACCACGGAGACTGCTATTTTTGTGGCTCAAATATTTAAAATCAAAAATGAAAAGAAACCACACCGGGTCATTTTCCCGTGCATTTTGGGTAGCCAATACCGTAGAGCTACTGGAGCGAGCTGCTTATTACGGAGTATTTATTGTAATAACGCTTTATCTTTCACGAATATTGGGATTTAACGATTTTCAGGCAGCAATGCTTGCCGGAACCTTTTCGGCCGGATTGTACCTGTTGCCCACTTTTGCCGGAGCTATAGCCGATAAAATTGGCTTTAAAAAATCGCTGATAATTGCTTTTACATTGCTTTCAATCGGTTACCTGTCGATGGGAATTCTTCCAACCATGCTGGAGTCGGCCGGGTTGGTTGAATACACCAAAACAACTCAATTCAGCGGGTTACGCGAAAGTGACTTAAAATGGATTATTGTCCCGATTATGCTCGTGATTATGGTGGGTGGTTCTTTTATAAAATCGTGTATAACCGGAACAGTTGCCCGCGAAACCACTCAGGAAACGCGTGCTCAGGGCTACTCTATTTTTTATATGATGGTAAATATCGGGGCCTTTTCGGGCAAAACCATTGTAAAGCCTTTGCGCGATGCCCTGGGAAATCAGGGCCTGGTGACCCTGAATTATTTTGCAGGCGGAATTACCCTACTTGCTGTTGTTTTGGTTATTCTGTTTTACAAAGCAGGAAGCTCGCCGGGCGAAGCAAAAAACTTTCGGGATATCATGCGTGCCCTTGGAAAGATAGTTACAAATGTTAGGCTGATCCTGCTCATCATAATTATTACCGGTTTTTGGATGGTTCAGCAACAGTTGTATGCTACCATGCCCAAATATGTTTTACGCCTGGCAGGTGAAGACAATGCTATTTCGTGGTTTGCCAATGTAAATCCTTTGGTCGTTTTTTTAACCGTAGGACTTGTAACGCAGTTGATGCGTAAGAAAACATCTTTGTTTTCCATGACCGTTGGGATGTTTATTATGCCGGTTTCGGCACTTGCCATGGCATCAGGAAATATTTTGGGCGGCGAACCTATTTTCGGGCTTCATCCTGTTGCTTTTATGATGATTGTTGGTATTGTTTTTCAGGGATTGGCCGAAACATTTATTTCGCCTCGTTTTTTAGAATATTTTTCTTTACAGGCTCCCAAAGGAGAGGAAGGGCTTTATCTTGGGTTTAGTCACCTGCATTCATTTTTGTCGTCGATTTTTGGCTTTGGCCTGTCGGGGTATTTGCTAACTAAATATTGCCCCGATCCCTTGCTTTTCGAGAAGCACGAAGATTGGGTGGAGGCTGCAAAAAATGCGCATTACATTTGGTATTATTTTGTTGGGATAGCCCTTATTTCTGCTGTAGCCTTAATTGTTTATGGGCAGGTTGTAAAAAGAATTGATGAGCGGAAACAAATTGCCCATTAATATTTTGGTAATTCATCCGAAATAATTAGTTTTGCGCACCAATTTCCGTTAAAGGAAAAGCCCGGGTGGCGGAATAGGTAGACGCGCTGGATTCAAAATCCAGTTCTGGCAACGGAGTGCGGGTTCGATTCCCGCCCCGGGTACTTTTGGAAGTTCTGATATTCAAGTAATTACAAAAAATTATGAGTAGAATATCAGAACTCCCACCAAAAGTCCCACCAAATCCACTACCTTCGCAAAGTCTTGCAGCAAGCATCAAAGAAATGGCAATCAAAAAGAAATATAAAGAACCAAAGATTGTCCGGGCTAAAAGAGGTTGGTTTATTGCACTTCCTTATGAATATCCTGACACACCGGGTAAATACAAGCGTTTTGAGATTTCAGCCGGAATTAATTATATCCGGGATCTGGATGAAAGAGAACAAGAAGCCCAGTCACTACTAAAAGAAGTAAAAAGGGCTTTAAAGGCTGGTTTTGATCCTTTCTTTGCCGGAATGGAAGAACAGTTCGCCAAATCAATTACAAAGAAAATTGAGGGCATAGAAAGAACTGAGGGGGTTGTTCCGATGTGGACAATTTCGGAAGGCATTAAAAACTTTCAGGAATATTGTATTAGGAAAAATCTCTCAGACAATACAATTCGTACTTACAACACATTCATCACAAATTTTTCGTCCTGGTTAAATAATAACGAATTGGATGAATTAATTGCCTCTGAAATTACAGAAAATACCATACAGGGATTTTTAGATGAGAGTTTTGACGAAGAAGGCTGGACACCAAGAACGTATAATAACCATATCCGATTCTTCAATACTTTGTTTTCCCGGATGTCCAAATTGGAACATAAAGAAAACAAAGAAATCAATTACCATATTGATTTATACGATATTGAGTTTAAAAAGGATAGAGCAGAAAAAAATCGTTATTACTCTCCTGTTGTTTCAAAAATGGTTAAAAGGGAACTTAAACCGATGCCGGAACTGAACCAGTATGTAAATTGGATTTATTACAGCTGTATGCGTACCAGGGAAATAAGATTGCTCCAGATAAAACATATTGATCTTGAAGCCAGGCAAATTAAAGCAATAGGGCCAACAGCCAAAACCGGAGATCGATTTGTGCCAATTTGCGATGAATTGAAAGATATGATTTTATCAATGAAGCTGATGGATTACCCACAAAATTATTATGTGTTGGAAGAGCCGGAAAGCCATCAGAAGAAAAGGTTAATAAGGATTTCTTTTCTGAGCGGTATAAGCCTGTTAAAGAAAAGCTTGGGCTTGATAGTAAATATACACTATACGGCTTCAAACATACTCGTGTTGTTAATCTTTTGATGGCAGGGTTTACCGATCAGGAAGTAATGAGTTTGACCGGACACCGGGACTATAAAAGTTTCATGGCTTATAAACGTGAACTGATCGTAGATACCTCTGCAATGAAAGGAAAAACAATAAAATTTTGATGGCATAATATTTGTATATATTGTTGTAAATTAGTAGATTAAAGCCATGAAAATACTCCTGAAAATAATATTTATGCCAATACTTGGTTTTGCAGCTTATACCTCAGTGATGAACGGTTTTGTTTATGAAAAGTATGATGATTTGCTTGGCGGTTTTGCACTTGCGCTATTGTTGATATTCTGGATTTATCGGAGTGTAGTGCCAAAAAGGAAGCACTATCAACAATAATCCCAATAACTTTTCCACATCCACGATATAGCGATACTTCAGTTTGGCTAACTCTTCCAGAAGAGTTATAATACTTAGAAAAATGCGATGACCGCAGCGGATCTTATCGCATAAAATGGTGGTGTTGGCCGCAAGCTTGTTAAAATAGATAGCAGCAGAACCGGCAAACCATTCAGAATATACCTCGTGAGGTGGAATTTGGTTAATGATAGTCTGATACGTACCATTACCGTTTTTACTGCCTTTGTACATTTTTCTTTAGTTTGATAGGATTTAAAAGCATTGCTGCGGCCAACACCACCCAAAAGTGCGATGACCGCAGCAACAAACATTATTTTTCTTTAGCTGTAATAATCTACCCAGCCCTACAACTGCACCACTTCAAAACTTTCAGAAAGCTTAATCGTAGCATCATATTTCCCCGACTTATCTTTTTTTGAAATGCCTTTTACCTGAACTGCTTCACCGGACAGGAGTTTTTTCATCATCGGGATGGTAATGTCTTTAAACCGGTAGTTTCTGAAAATATGAAAATTGCAAGACTGGTTATCGCACATATAAACCTTACCAACGGCAATAACAGAGCCATCGGAACACTTCGGGCATTTACAAAGTTTGGAATCAAAAGTTACTTCTTTAGTATCGTTAAGGATAAGTTTCGCAGCAAATGGCTTTTTCCCTTCAAACTCAAAATATTCGGAAGAAGTACCGTTTTCGATAATATTCCTTACTTCATCTTCTGAGATTTCAACCCCCATAATTTCCTTATGGATAAAAAATTTACAGGGGTTTTCTTCGTCTTTATAGCCCTGGCACGAATAACCGTTGGGTGTAATATTCAAATCCCTTCCGCATTTGGGACAGGGAGAACCGAACGCCTCCGGGGTAAAATCCAATGAAATAAAAGACTTTGCCTCCGGGTTAAGCTTTAGTTTAGCCTGAAATGTATCACCGTTTAATTTGGTCAGGGAATAAGTTTCCGTAATACCATCTTCCAAAAGTGTTTTAAGAATCTCCGGGGTAATTGTTATCCCCATAAATTCCTTATACACGGTAAAATTGCATTTATCTTCTAAGGATTTTACATAATCACAGGTAAAAACAGAACCTGTATCAATAACATTTCCTTTTTCGCATATAGCGCATTTACAAATCGTTTCCATGAATAATATTTTAAGGATTAATAAAAAAACAGATTATTGTTTTAATGGGTCAACACTCCATTTTGAGGCGTGGGAGAAAATACTCTTGACAGAAAAAACTTCGGGGTAGCATACTCTTTTTCTGTCAAGTGTATTTGTGCAAAAAGAAGCTCTGTACCAGAAAATTGCTGTATGGGCAAGTGGTCGGCAGACCGTGCCATGCGGCAATTTTCTGGTACTGTGCTTAAATGAAGGACAAAATACCGCTAAAGGGTGGGTGGGTATCTGACAAGGATAGTAACGGCATAAAAAGAAAGGGCTGACTATATTTTTCTTAATTGCGTAGGCTGCCGGAGAAAGCCCACGTAAGGTTTAGAAAAATAAGAAAGCTCTGATTTTGATATAGTGGATAGTCTGTTAAGTCAGCCAAAACAATACCGGGTTAAAGCTCATCCCAATCCGCAGCATCCGTATCAAATTCATAAGCCTTACCCAAAAGTGCATCCAGTTTATAATAAAAATAGTTTGTACCGTCATCGCTATTGTCCACATAAAAAGAAGTAGCAGCAATAAGAGCATCGTCAATATAAAACGAGACATTAGCAGACAGATAAACATCTAAAGGACCAGCTACATCATCAACAAGCCCGACATCAAAAGATGCCATAAACGTTTCTGCCCCCTCGGAATAAAACTCCTGGGCATCATCAATAGAGATATACCCGGTAGAATAAACATTCTGTTCAACATTTGGCACAACTAAATTTTCAGACCCCAAAACCTCTGCACCATTATCGGCAGAAAGCAAAACCATACCTTCAAAAGAATCAATATCGCCCGAATATTCGACAACAATTTTAAGCACCTGTACATCGGAACCATTATCATCATCGGACGAACACGAGAAAAGGACGATTGCCAAAACCAGGAAAGAAAATAGATATTTCATAAGGGAAAATTTAAAGATTAACAGATAGGAAATAAAATTAAACAAAAGAAAGTAGAAACACTGATCAAATCAGTTAATTTCAAAAATCCGGTTATTAATGCGGGCTTTCTGTACCAGGTCACGAATCTGAGCCGTAATATCAGAAAGCGGAACACCCATAATAACAAGCGTAGGAGAACTTAAGTCGGTAGTATACAAGCGAACCGACATAATGCCAAACAAGCGCATAAAGACAGATTGCTGTATATTATAATCTTTCACCCGGAACAATTCAAGGCTGTCGTAACCACGGGCTATAACCCCTGTTCTCACGATAATCAATTCTTTGGTAACAATGTAGTTCAGAACAATAATGGACAAAAACCTCCACCATGCAAAAATTGCCAAAACGTAAGCAACCCCGTAGAAAGCCGGTTGAAAGAAATAAGCAACAACAATACATACTACAACTAAAAGAAAGAAAGGCAGTATTTTGGAAATTGCGTAAATATTAGTCGGGTGCAGTGAGGCCAAAACTTCGGCATCACCAACCCCATTGTGAAATTTGCCCATCTCAATAAGATTTAAACGCATTATAAACCGCCCTCGGAAGCTCAGGCTTGAACGACATACGCAAAGAATAGAATTTACCCGACAGATAGTTATACGAGTCTATACGTCTTAAAATGCCCCTATAATCAACATCAAACTGCCGGGAAAGCGAATAAGGTAACACCGTATCGTTTTTATGGATATAAAAAACCGAATAATCTTCTTCGGTAACAATCCTAACCCTTTTAAAAGGAAGCCCGTTCAGTACGGTATCAGCCATAATCTCCCGGTTAGAATAATTAGGAAAAACAGTTTCAGTAAATACTGCGCCAAAAGATTTGTTTTTTAACGGAACCGGGGATTTATCACCGCCTAAACCGGAAAGGTCATGGATATTCAAATATGTATCATTGGCTATAAATGTAAATCCAGGCCTGTCAGGAACTTTCTCAATAAACCGCTTATTGTAGAAATACAAAGTAGAAAGCGGTATTTCGTAAGAATCGTACAAATTGCCGTCAGGGTCATTATACACGTAAAGCATTAGGGAAATAGTACCGGCTTTCATATAGTGCCTGTTGTTGCATGAAAACAGGGCAAGAACCAGAAAAATGACAAAGTATTTCATAATCGTATAGTTGAGTTGATTAAACGGTAATAAAAAGGTTCATTTTTAGGTTTAATCGTCCGGGTCCTGGAACGAAAGCCAGATAGCTTACAAAACCTTGAAAGCGACAATTTATCCAATGGCAGACTTGCGGAATATTTACCGTGTTCCACACAAAGAACTTCATCCTTAATAAGAATATTGGGCAATGCACCATCGATAAGGCAGGAAAACCGGATATCGCTGACCCTGCCAAAAAAGGTATTACCAAAAGCAAGGGAAAAACGCGCAACCGGATTGGGAGCAGGTAATTCTTCGCACAAATATCCGGCAACCATTAACAGCGAATTTTCAGCTATATTTTTTCGCACCTGGTAAAAGGAAAATAGCTCGACAAACGAATGAAAAACAATTACGTTTTTTACAATTGACGGATTAGACCGATGAATTAAATATGTTCCAAACGGAGAAAGGTTTAGTTTCCCGTCGGGAAATAAAACCTCTCCATTTGGGAAAATGATTTTGTCTTTTTCTTCGGTAAAGTAACCGTTAAAGAAAGAGACGGTATCAATAGAAAAGCCAAAAGAACTAAGTTTCATTCGCCTATAATTGTTTATTTTAATGGTGACTCATTTAACTCGTCCCGAGTGCTCGGGACTCGTTTCATCGTTTCATTTTAGCACCGGTATTTTCCCTGTCGGCAGCAAGCCCGGAATTAATACCGGAATTAGTGGATTGTTTGTTTTGCTTACGCTCATGGGCATCCTTTACCAGTTCCGGGTCATTTACCCCGTTACCTTCAATATTACGGCCAATCGCACTTGCAGGAGTAATACGTGTACTTTCCTGTTTCACAATATTAATATCCTGTGCTATTGTTTTGTCGTTGGGGAATTTAGCCTGTTTACGCTCCAGGTCGGTTTGTACTTTTTTCAAAGCATCGGCATAACCTTTAGAGTATTCATTCTCGCGTTGTCTCTTTTGTTCGCCCTTTTTTTCAAGAGCTTTCACCCCCCGGTAAATCAGATAGGACAAACCACCATCAAGAACCATGGAAAGGATAAGCAGGTTTTTATCCGAACGGATTAAATCCTTTGAAGCCGGGGAAGCCTGAACAGAAGTACCGTCGGGCATGGTAATTTCTTTGCCCTCTTTATACCGGCGTTTTTGATCCTCTGTTAATGGCATCCCGTTTATTTCTTCAATGTGCTTTACGTACTCCTGAGGCAAGCTCACAAAACTTTTTGTTTCCGGGTCATACTCATAAATAACAGCTTTATCCTTTTTCTTTGTTTCTGAAAAAGGTTCGACAGACCAGGCCAGACGTTCAGCATCAATCCAGTTACCTTTTTTATCCTGGGTTTTTACGGCTTCTTTACCGATAACCCCCAACTGTGCCTGATCGCCAAGGTCAAGCCCTGAATTTTTAAGCGCATCTTTTAGCCCCAAACCCCACAGATGTTTTTTCTCACCGTTCTTTTTTTCAAGCTCAACATAAAAACTTTCCTTATTCTCCGGGTCAAATTCAAAAGGAGCTTCACCATACGAAAGGATTTTACCATAAGCTGCAACATTCTTTGAGTGTACACCACCCCGTGCATACGCCTGGTTTTCTTCCGGTGACAAATCAGGATGTTGTTTCAGGTCTTTATAAATCGGGTGGATAAACAAACCTGTAGAGCCATCGGGTTTTCTTCTTAATGATAGTTTGGCATCCAGAGAGACCTTGTTATCATTTTCGATCTTTATGTTGTTCAGCTGAACAAATTGGGTAATATTCCCGGACAATAAATTATCCAGTTGGTTTTTCTCCAGTTTTAAATCTTTTCCATCGTGCAAACCCAGGGCTTGCATATCATCAACCGGGATTTCTTCTAATTTAAATTTTGTCATAATCTTAACGTTTTCGAGATTTATTTGAAATGGATTTATTGATTTGCTCCAGCTTGGCATTCATTAGCGACTTATAAAGCAAATCAGAAGGAGAAAGTGTTATCAGGTTACCGTTCTCCATGTTGGTAACCTGTACTTTCCGGTTTGGCAAAAGCCCTGTAATTTCAAAGTTTTTACCGTCGTACTTAATCTTATCATTCATCATAAATGAATGAAAGTTCCTCTTTTCCAGCATTCGTATTATTTAAAATGGTTAAAGTAGTTTGTAAGTGTTGCAAGAAATGGGAGCGGATCAACGGGTTTACCGGCATTGGTAACAGAAAAGTGCAAATGTTCACCGGTAGAAAGCCCTGTGTTTCCGGTTATGCCTATGGCCTGTCCGGGCGAAACAAAATCACCTTTCTTTACAAAAGACTGAGACAAATGCGCGTAAAGGCATTCATATTGTTTGCCCAAAAACAAGCTGATACATTTTCCATAGCCGGGAGATTCGGTCTGTTGAGTCACTATACCTGAAAGGATGGCAAAAACAGTATCACTCCGGGCGAGGAAATCGATACCGGAATGAAAACGTTGAAATTTCAATATAGGGTGAAGCCTGTCCCCGAAATCGGATGTAACTGTCAAATGATGTAAGGGAAGTGAAAACAAGTGACTAACATTCGATTTTTTTGTAATTTCAACTGAATCCGAAGCAAGCGTATCGATACGGGATTTCAAAGTGTCCGTATTAGCCTGTACAGTATCAATCTGTTTTTCAAGCAATGAAACGGTATTAAACTGTTTCTTTTTAGTAACCGAATTAAAACACTGAGACATTGTGAAAAAATGGCAGCTAAGGAAAAAAGACAAGAAAAGTAATGGTTTCATGATGCGTACATTAATTCGTTGATAACGCCATCGACTTCTTTATTGATCTTCTCATAGTTTTTAAGAAGGAATTTGTCCTTGTCGCCTTTAAAGTTGTAAAATACCGGCATTTCAGGATAGTTTTCTTCTTCAAGCTTAATGGCTTTCATATCGAGATTGATTTTGCAGTTGATGGCCGATGGAACATAGTCTTTTCCCATATCCGTTTTTTCGTCGGCATCACGGGCAATCATCCCAACCATATGCCCCGTTTTAAGCGAAGCAATTTTACCGGCGGGGATAAGCGCATCAAGTCGCTCAGACATTCCAACCGTAGCCCGTGCATGATCGATATTCAGGCTGTCGTTTGTTTGTTTGATTTTCCCCACCATTCTTTCCAGCCATTCCAAAGTACCTTTATCGCGAACAGAACCGGAAAGCACATTGCCAATAACCGAAGCAATAGTTTCAGCTGTTTCACGCCCATACTGTTGTTTAAACTGTGGCAATTCCTGTAAACCAAGCAGAACAGCCACTTTATTACTTCGTGCAGTTGCAATCAGGTTTTCAATTTTATGAATGAATAACGTTGGCACCTCGTCCGCAATAATGGAAGTCGGCAAATTTCCTTTATCGTTAATCAGTCTGGTAATCCGGTTAATAACAAGGGCATACAATGCGGAATTAATACTTTGTGTTGCCGGGTTATTCGCCAGCACTAAAATTGCCGGATTATTCGGGTCAGATATTTTCAGGTTAAAATCATTCTCCGAAAACACCCAGAACGATTCTTTTGTGGCCAGGCGCGACAGGAAAATCTTTAGTGTACCAATTTGTCCCTCCAGCTGATCGAATGCCTTTTTATTAAAAGCGCTCATAAAAGGAGAAAGCAAACTGGCCAGTTCCGGATTCGTCAGCAGAACCGTAAATATTTCTTCATAAGAGCGGTTAAGGAAAGCCATAATATGAGGCAGTGAAGAATACTTGCCCTCTTTATGCTTCGCCCAAAAATAAACGCTACAAGCAAAAAAGTTAACCCCGGATTGGGTAAAGAATTGATCAGCCCCACCGGTCTTATCACCTTTTTTCAATGCCTCAATCAAAGCTTCGGAAATCTCCTGTGCAGCAGCCAGAGTTTGCACATATTGCGGAGCAAGTGGGTTAATCCGGCAGCTTTTCGATATATCATCGATATTGATAACATAAAAGTTGTGCTTTTTTAAGTTCCCTTTTTTCTTCTGTAAGAGGTAATGATAATAGGCAATCTGTCCAAGGTCCGGGTATTTAAAATCATACAGGCACATGGTAAAACCTTTGCGGATAAACTCCCGGATAGCGGGATTGATAATACCAAAACTTTTCCCTGATCCGGGAGTACCGATAACAAACGTTCCCCGGAAAGGGTTAATGTTTATATAGCCGTGGTGAACTTTGCCTTTATAGTAAAATACCATGGGGATATTTAGCGAAGTAGGTGTTTCCACTTTCACCTTATCTTGCATAAAAGATTCCCCCTCGATGTTCCACTTATCTTTTCCGAGGCCGGACTTCACCAATTTTGAAACATTGTCAACAGCAGTATTGGTAATAATCGTACCCAAAAAGGAAAGGAATATATACGCTGCACCATACATGTTCGTATGAGGAAAAACCTGTTTAAGGCTTAAATCATGTGCTTTGGGCAATAAAAAGGGGCTGGCAAAAATTAGCACCAGCCCCAAAGCCAAGGGAATAAAAATCTGAGTTTTAGGGTTCAGATTAATATTCTTCTTAGCTTTTGTCCCTATCCCAACAAGTAAGATTACTACTACCGTCAATAGTTTTGTATAGACCGGATTACTGAAAATAGTAAGCGTTTTAAGTCTTCCGAACAGCAACATCAGTTGATGCCAGATTGATTCCGTATAAAGCACATTAAGGATTACGTCCAAAAACACAATCCCATAAAGTGCCATCTGCATAAAGCTATACAGCTTTTGCAGTTCTCTACTTTCATCCATAAGTAAATTTTTAAAGTGAAATACGAAATCCAAACTCTGTTGAAACGCGCCAATGATTACGCGCCCAGAAATAATATCCGCTGGTATTGGAAATTACAAAATCAAAACCCGGTGCAAGGGATTGTATAAACTCCATTCCCCCAAGGGCAGAGAGTATAAATTCGGAGTTATCCGTTCCGATGTGCGTACCAAGCCGAAACTTAAAGGTTGTGTTTTTACTACGCGCCAGAACCGGTTTGTAAAACATCCCAAGCAGCAGGTTATCGTAGGATTTGTTATCTACCTTGTAGTAGGTAACCGACAATTCCGCTGAGTTATGGTATTTCGTGGTTAGGTCAAGCCCTATTGTACTTGTCCAGGCACTTTTGTACAAAGGGCCGGTTTTCAAAGTTAAATAGGTGAAGCCTTCCTGAGACCTTGCATTACTAAATGCAACGATCAATAGTATGATTAGGAATACTGTTTTTTTCATCATCAAAGCATTTAATTACAAAGTATCGGCATGAAGTAAATCCCGATAATCAATATTTAATTCGACCGATCTCCCCGAAATTTGTTTTTCATCCATTTTGATGGTAAAAACCTTATTGCCGGGAAAGGTGAATTTTCTAAATACAAAAACATTCCGGTAACGCTTTCTGAAATAGCTGTTATCGTAAAGCGAAAATACCGGTCTGACTTCCAAATCCTGTACATTGGTTGCTTTGGTAACACGTTTGTCGCGGATATGGAAACGAAACTGGTCAACATCGTATTTTATCCTAGTCCGGTTACGAAAAGAAACATCAATAAAAACGTAATCGCCAACGGCATAAATATTATTTAAGGCAGCTTTCATTCCTAAAGCCTTACTCATCACGTTATTAAAAGCCGGTTTTCTGCCAACAACAATACTTCGCGAAATCGATTTCATATCCCGGAAAGTCATTGTGATATCCGGGAACTCCAAAGGACTCATGTGTTCAGGAAGAATTTCAATACGTGTTGTTGTGGAAGTAGAAAGGTTCTCCGGCACATATTTAAGGTTAAACTGGGCTATAAACGATTGACCGATTATGGTAACCACTGTTTCATCCAGTTTACTTGCAATCGAATCGGAAAGCACTTTAACACGAAGGACATTATCCACCGGAATATCCCCCACAATTGCATCAGTAGATATATCGGCAAACTGGATGGGTTCCGGTGAAACAAAATGAACAGAAACATCGGTAGTAATTTCAATTACCGGTAAATCTTCCTTTGGTATATCCGTTGCCTGGGAAAATAAACAAATGAGAATAAATGAGATTGTAAAATATAGTGTTTTCATTGTGTGTATTAGTTATTGAGTTCTTGACTATCAATTAAAAAAATGTGTGATGAATTTTTGATTTTCGCTTTGTTCTTACGAATGGCTTTGGCAATCGCCTGTGATGTGGATTGAAACATATTACTAACACCGGACATCAACATCTCGTTGGCACCTTCATCAGTTGAAATATTAACGCCCTGAAGTGTTTGAGTTCCCAAATCTTTTGTAAAATCCCTAAAAGCAGATTCAGGCACGTACAAACCTTTTAGCCCGTCGATGTCGTACACATCAAGGTTAATGTTGTAAATACTTCCGTTTAACATCACCGTACTAATGTTTAAGGCAACCCGTTGGGCAGAAAAACCATTAATCAGCGCATACAAACAAGTACCCTTTTTTATAAGCTGATCAGAAACTGTAATATCTTCAAGTAAGCGAATCCGAATCCGGGAACCGGCATATCCTTTAACATCTTCATCAATAATTGCCTTGATAAAGGATTTGTCTTTTAAAGGTTTCAGCGTGTTAAACTCACTGCTCACATTATCGGCAGCTTCAACATGCGATTTTTTCTCCAAAAATTCCTGTCGTTGTTTTTCAAGAGCCTCCTGAACAGCAATTTTCTTTTGCCGCTCAATATATTCCGGGTTGTTGGCATTCTGGAAACTGTCTATTAGTGCCATTTGCTGGCGTATAGTTTCCATGGGGTCTTCCTCCTTTCGGGGTGGTGGGTTATTGTCATAGCCAGGCTGGATATTTTGCTGATTAGAATTATTAATCATATCCAAAAGTGCCTGATCGGATTCGCTAAGCGGTTCGGGATTGGGGTTATAATAATTCTCCTGACCTTTATCGATATCCGAAGTATAAAGCTGGCTTTTTAATACCGCTTCCAGACTGTCAAGCCGTCTTTTTTCCTGTGTGGAGTATAAATCCTCAAAAGTATCAGCTTCCTGTTCATCGTATGACAGGCTTTGGATAGCTGTATAACCATCCGCATCCCTGAAATTCTCGCGGTAAGTAGTTAATTTATCTTTTAAATTTGCATCCTTAACCTGTTGAGAGGGGTCGGACAATTGATCCTGCAAACCTTCCACTACAATAACATCTTTCTCTGTATTAAGTCCAAGTGTATTAAAGACATAAAACATCAGAAAGATGAACGGAAAGAAAATGAGCGGATAAATGTATTTTTTCTGATTAAAATTTACTTTCATAGTTACTCGTTGTTTAATTCCTGATACATCAATTCAAGTTCACTTAAAATCCTTTCAATCCGGACGCTATCAGCCAGGCTAAGGGTATCTTTACTCATCAGGGAGTCTATTTGGGATTCCAGTCTTTTACACTGGCGGTACTGGTTTAAGTGGGTGCTTCCCTGCGAAAGGTCATCTTTGAATACAGCAAATCCATCTTTTACTTCCCGTGTAAAACCACTAACCTCCTGTTTGCTGTTATTGGTAATTTGGATTACACTAACAGCCGTAGAAATCAGTACACAAAGCACAACAACAATCGACATTACATAAAATGCCTTTTGAGGGTGTTGTTCCCAATATTTCATTTTAAAAATTGTTTTTAGCTTCATTTTTCAAGTCTTTGTTTTCAACTGTTTTCCATCGTTCTATCAATACCCCGTGAGGGTTGTTCTGACTACGCGGGACATCTTTTAAATAACCCTCAGTAATTAGCGAACGCACAACAATTGATGATTTTCGTTCTATTTTTTGTTTTCCATAGTACCTGAAAAACTTTCTTGGCATATCAAGGTAAATGCTATCTGTTTGGATGGTAAGTACAGCCGACGAAGAAAGTATCTGGTTAAACAGTCCTTTTTCTTTCAGGTTATTGTACTGTTGAATACCGGAATCATCAATGAGGTACATTGCATTTTTCATTTGGTATTCAATGTATTTGTTATCCGGAGTAAGGGTAAAGAAAAGGCTGTGAAATAAATTTACATGCGCCTTATATTCAACGGGCCGGTTTACGCTCTCGTCTGTCTGTTTTGCAAGAATAGGAATGTCCTTGTCAAGTATATAAATCGACTTACGGGATTCCGCAAGCTGTTTTGACAGGAACATGGTCATAAGGATTACGATTGCAAAGGAAAAGGCAAATGAGAGTATGGAAAGCAACTTTGCAAGTTTTACTTTCT
>JBKEDN010000286.1:0-1898 GCA_047975435.1 Draconibacterium sp.
AGACCAATGAAATTATGGCTGAAAATTGAACGAAAAGGAAAATGATGATTGAAAATGGATGGCAACTTCATTAACAGAAGAATAGACATGCTTCATAAAACTAATTTTTAGAGGTTACCTGTTGTAAATTTCCAGGAAGTAAAAGATGATAATTCAATGGAAGATGCCTTGTTGCAAAACCCGTTAATTCCGGTATATGCCGAGGATGGGACCTGGGGAGGGCCAGTAGGTGCCGGGCTTCAGGATAGATGGAATCCCCTGGCGGTGTTATACCGAAACCGAAATAACGAAGAAAAAACATGGAGGACTTTTGGTAATATTTATGCTGATCTTGAAATCCTGGACGGGTTAAAATTCAGCACAAAACTTAACTTCGACAATAACCGCTTTAAGTTCGATGAGCAATCAGAGACGTTTAACCAGGATGGACGTATGCTGGGAAATCTGGTTTATTTGTCAAACGGAGAAGAGGTTGCCCGTTATGCTCGCAACCGTAATAACTCCGACACCTATATATTTACGAATCTCTTAAGCTTTAACCGCGATTTGGGTGAACATTCATTAAATGCTTTTGTAGGACATGAAGTTTACAGAAGGAATCAAAACAATAGTCATTACCGGCTTCAAGTACCTTATGGTACAAAGGTTGACTTTGAAAGCTTTTTAGACGCAGAAGGTAACCCGAAACAAGGCTACACAATCTTAGAAGATAACAGTATTTTAGATGCCTATGGCGTTGGTGCTGACAGTCGGAGAGAATCCATGTTTGCAAAAGCAGGATACGACTATCAGGACAAATATTACCTTTCGGCCAGTATTCGGAGGGACGGTTCATCACGTTTCGGACGTAATAACAGGTATGCTGTATTTCCAACAGCATCGATTGGCTGGACAATAAGCAATGAAAATTTCATGCAAAGCAGCGAAATCATAAATAACCTAAAAATCAGGGCTTCGTGGGGTGCCAACGGAAATGCCGACATCCTCGAATATGCTCAATACTCAATTTATCAGCAAGCGATAGAAAACAGCAATTATGATTTAAACGGAGGAGGAAGTGGTGAAATTGATTTGGGGGTATCACCCAACCAAGTCGGTAACCCGGATTTGAAATGGGAACAATCGTACCAAACCAACCTGGGTTTAGATGCCAGTTTGTTCGACAACAGGATAAATTTGGTTTTGGATCTATATAAAAAGAAAACATCAGATCTACTACTACAAATTACACAGCCATCGGTATTGGGAGAGGCCGGTAGAACTTTATTTTTCAATGCTGGCGATATGACCAACAAAGGGATAGATATGGTATTAGGTTATAAATCTTCTCCTCGAAATAAATTTACCTACGGTGTGGACCTTACTTTTTCTGCTTACAGAAATAAAGTAACAAGGCTTATCAACTCTGATAATTTCATTTT
Source organism: Draconibacterium sp. (assembly GCA_047975435.1). Classification (GTDB taxonomy): domain Bacteria; phylum Bacteroidota; class Bacteroidia; order Bacteroidales; family Prolixibacteraceae; genus Draconibacterium. Next base: position 1,422 of record JBKEDN010000286.1, read on the forward strand.
AGACGGGGTATCGTATACAGGAGTTGGACATCCAATTGGGTCCTATTATGGATATGTTGCTGATGGTGTCTTCAGAACCCCGGAAGAAGTTGCGGTACATGCAGCACAACCCGGGAAAGCATTAGGAAACATCCGATATCGCGACCTGAACGGAGATGGAGTGATAAATCAAGATGACAGAACCATTATTGGCAATCCTCACCCTGATTTCATTTACGGCATTAATCTTTCCGCAAACTATAAAAAATGGGATTTTAGCTACTTTATCCAAATGTTTGGATAAAGTGACTTATCAAAACTTATTTATTATCCAAACTTTAACTATAACAAGCTATAATATAGGCATATAGTTATTACAAGTTTGGGTAAAATTTGCATATTGTACATATCATTAAAATTATCATAGTGTTATGGACATATCAAATCTTAAACTCAAACAACATTTGTTGATGGATTATTTATCCAAAGTAGGGTATT